>NZ_MUEW01000003.1:0-427210 GCF_001995655.1 Salinivibrio sp. IB868 | reverse complement strand
TGTCACAAGTGAATGAAATACATTTCATAGGTTCCAAAAGATAGAAATAAAAACAAAAATAAAGCCCTCAAACAACGAGGCGAAAAGATGAAAAAACCAATACACTCCAACGTTAAAAGAGTCTTAGAGCACTATGATATACACTTAGACAAGACAGGCGACACCTACATATTAGACTACAGAATAGATGGAGAGAGTAAGGTTATTGCGAGAGATAACCCCAGGCATGCTATTAGAGAAATAATTAATGAGAGAGGTGACAGGGAAAAGGCAATTCACCTGATTAATAATCTTAGGTTCTTGAAGCTCAACCCTAAAAAACAACTGTATTTCAGTGAATCATTCATGTTAGACCCTCGAGTGATTGAAACGAAAACAATACCTCAGGGGACATTAGAAGAGGCATATGAATCAGCCTGTAAAACGAGATGGACACCAGAGAACATTAAAGACCATAGGGCAACAAGGAGAAAGGCTTATCTTTGCATTGAATATTTCGGGTGCCAGACCTCGCCAAACGATGTAACATCGAGAAAACTCGTTGATTATGTTGCACACTTAAGAGCAAGGGGCTTGTCAAACGCAACGATTAACCGAAACCTTAGCAAGATAAGGGTCGTATTAAAGCATGCTGTTTTACTTGGTCTTATTGACAGGATACCTTTATTCCCATGGACAAGAGAAACCAATGCCCGCACAAGAATCCTCACAATAAAAGAGGAAGAAAAAATATTAGATTTTTTCAATAAAAGAGGAAAATTAGATTTTGTTGATTTTATAATTTTAGCAATCGACACAG
This sequence comes from Salinivibrio sp. IB868, assembly GCF_001995655.1. Taxonomy (NCBI): domain Bacteria; kingdom Pseudomonadati; phylum Pseudomonadota; class Gammaproteobacteria; order Vibrionales; family Vibrionaceae; genus Salinivibrio; species Salinivibrio sp. IB868. The sequence continues at coordinate 426,411 of NZ_MUEW01000003.1, read as the reverse complement.
GTACAAGAGTAAGCGAGCTCGCCAGTCTAAAATGGCAAGACTACGATGAGGAGAATAGCTCTATATTTATTAAGACCTCAAAAAACCAAACATCTAGAACCATCCCCCTGGTTAAAAGATCGAGGCAAGTGCTTGAAAGAAAGCTACTCAAGAGGGAAGACAGCGATCCAAACCAGGAAATTTTTAATATTACACCAGACTCACTGAGTTGGCACTGGAAAGTCATGAGAGAGTCATTAGGATTTGGTAGTTGTCAAGAGTTTGTACCTCACATGATGCGCCACACTTGCGCAACTAGGCTGGCAGAGAATGATGTTTCTGTTCAAAAAATAATGTTATGGCTCGGGCATAAGACCCCGTCCATGTCTGCTAGGTATACTCATATGACTGCAAATTCCCTTTTCAGTGTAGTCAAGACGCTTGATGCGACAACGCAGAAAAGACGAAGAAAGACCCGTAGCTAGTTAACTTAACGCCATCAGATACCACTAGGTAGCTAATTACGGCTACCTAGGGCTAACAAAGAGTTTTACTCGTACAGGTCTACCGATGCCTTTAACTCCCCTGCCAGTTGGAAAAGGTCATCAACACTGTCGATGGGAGTTTTAGTCTCTTTCTTATTTGAGTCAAAGAGTCCTACATACTTCTGTCGACCGTTAAAATGCAACCTGCACAATGGTTTACGATTATTATCGTCAAGCAGAATCCCAAAGTAGCTTTGTGTGTCTCGATGAGCGACTCGCGATACATCGACTTTTTCTCTCAGAATGGCTTTGACAACGTTATAACCATCGAGCTCTTCCTCTGTGGTCACTATCTTAGGGTTGCTACCATCAGCTTCGGAAATGCTTTCATCTTGTTCTGGTTCTTCGTTGGCTCCTCTCGCCTCACGCTCTTCACTGCCTATGGCATACTTCAGACGAGCGTTTATGCTGTCGTTGAGGAATTGCTTTAAAGCTTTTTTCGTTATTTCAGTAAACTGTGCTTTGACCTTGGCTGTTTGCATCCCATCGTAGACCCTAGCAGTCAGAAGCTTTACAAAGTCTTCCTCTGGATCTTGGAACTGCTCTGCTAACACCTTTTTTATTTGATTGAGATACTTCAATTCACCAGCCGCATCGACCACGGAATCGACATCGAAAGAAGTCTTCGTCAGTTTTTTCAGCTCTGGGACTACATGCTCGTCGACCTCGGACATATCTAGAATCAAGAACGGTTTGTCATCCATTTTATTTGGCGCATCGAGGTCAGTGAAAAACTGATACTCACAACCGTTAGTCAATACAGCTATACGAGCATTGGTCACTGAAAAATATCGGTATAGTTGGCTAGAGTGTTTTGGTGAGAGCGCTTCATTCACTTTCTTACACTCGATTAAGATCTGAACATCCCCGTCTTTCATCAGAGCATAATCAACCTTCTCTCCCTTCTTCGTGCCTGTATCAGCAGTGAACTCAGGGATAACCTCGCTGGGGTCGAAGATATCGTATCCAAGCACATTGTGAAGAAATGGCATCACCAAAGCAGTCTTTGTCGCCTCTTCTGTTTCTATCGAGTCAGATAGCTGTCCCACCTTTTTGGACAAAGCTTGTAGTCGCTCTATAAAGTCCATTTCACTCTCCTTATATCTGCTTCAGTGTGCTTGCAGATGCAACAGCTTTAATACATTTGCTTTTTTATTAGACCATCAACATAGCAAGCATGCTGTGATTGAAAGCCCATCTGTACTCATTACAAGACAGCCAATCAGCTCAACTATTTACTCACCTACATAGCTGAGCTACAATTCGGGGAAAATTTGGTATCACACGCTCGAAGACACACGAAATAAAGCCTTTAAATCAAAAGGTTATGTGCAGCGTGCTGGATTAGGAAATAGCCTCCCGCCAGCTCCACCAAACGTTTGGAAAAGGCCAGTAAATCATTGATTTACCGGCCTTTTTTTAGTTTTATAGCTTGAGCGTTGAGCGCTTTGTATGCCAGTGAGCTACATACCTGTGATACAAACTGGGAAAGTGGTACGTCGTTACTCTCAAGCGAGCAAGCCATGACTAAAACGCATACAGGCAATGCTTAAGTTTCATTTAGTTCATAGATGTGTCAGCGTTAGACTGAGAGCCATTCCACCATTGCTATCGTCTAGGAGACTGATATGTTTAATGCGCTCGTTCTTAAGCAAGAAAACAAGCAAATCCTTCCATCTCTCGAGCAACTTGATGAGTCTCAACTCCCTGATGGTGACGTACTCGTTGCTGTCGATTATTCATCCCTTAACTATAAAGATGGCTTGGCTATCACTGGCAAAGGGAAAATTGTTCGCGAATTTCCTATGGTACCAGGCATTGATCTTGCTGGTCAGGTAATCCACTCTGAAGACAGCCGCTACCAAGAAGGCGACCATGTCGTTCTGACAGGATGGGGGGTCGGTGAAACCCATTGGGGCGGAATGGCTCAAAAAGCGCGTTTAAAAGCCGATTGGCTTGTTCCTTTGCCCGATGCACTGACACCTAAGCAAGCCATGATGGTAGGTACCGCTGGCTTAACCGCCATGCTCTGTGTTCAGGCCTTACTCGATGCCAATATCAAACCAGAAGATGGACCGATATTGGTTACAGGAGCCAGTGGTGGTGTGGGATCGGTCGCGATCACCTTATTAGCTCAACTCGGCTACCAAGTCGGCGCAGTCACAGGCCGAGCTGACGAGAACCAACCGTTCCTCACAGCATTAGGCGCCTCAGAGATTATTGAACGCAGTACGATGGAAACACCGGCAAAACCATTAGAAAAACAATGCTGGGCAGGCGCTATTGATACCGTAGGCAGCAAAGTCTTGGCTAAAACACTCAGCCAAGTCAAATATGGCGGTACTGTGGCTGCCTGTGGCTTAGCCGGTGGGTTTGACCTTCCTACCAGCGTCATGCCGTTCATTCTTCGTAATGTACGCCTACAAGGCATTGACTCCGTCAGCTGCCCAAGAAAAAAGCGCATCGCCGCGTGGCAAGCATTGGTAAACCACTTGCCTGAGAGCTACTTTGAGCAAGCGTGCCATGAGATCAATTTAAGTGAGGCTCCTGAATTTGCAGAAAAAATTATTAGAGGACAAATCTCTGGTCGCACCGTGATAAAGCTTTAATAGTCTGAGTACTCGCAAGTAAGGCTCATTAGAGCCTTACTTGGTCTAACTGTATGTCTTCGACTCGCTTCGCTATCAACTTCCCGCACTCCTCTTTCACCACACTTCGTAGCCACTCATGTTCAGGTGAATATTCACAGCGTGGATGCCAAATCATCGAGTAGTCAAAGGGGGTAAAATGAAATGGTAGCGACTTTACCACCAGTTGATGACGCTCCGCGACGAGATAAGCTAGGTCAGCTGGCACGGTAATAATTAAAGGCATCGTGTCGATAATCGCGAGTGCTGCCTCTAAGTGGTAAGCTCGGAGCACCATTCTTCGTTTCGGTTTATCAGCTAGCGCGCTTTCAATCAGTGCTTTCACCCCATCACTGATGGCAATCATCGCATGGGGGAATCGCAAATAGTCATCCAGCGTCATGGACTTTCCTGCCAGTGGATGCTGCTGTGAGACCAAGCATTGTACCCCAACCCGCCCAAGCGTCTCATGATGAAGGGGATCAAGCGGGTTACTCGGCCGACAAATAGCCAAATCCGCTCGGCCGTATGTCAATTGCTCTTTTAACTGTTCGTTCTGCAACGGTTGAAAATCAAATGCCACTTGAGGGGCTTCCTGATAGATACGCGGCAGCGCAAATGGCAAGATTGTTTGCATCGCATAGTCAGTTGTCGCGATGGTAAAGGTATGATCACACGTGCCGGGGTTAAAATCACTCGGTGCTAACATTTGCTGTAACGATGCGAGCGGTTCATCCAGAGCACGATTGACTGACAACGCTTTTTCTGTCGGGATAAGCGACTGCCCCTGACGACTAAACAATGGGTCAGCTAACAAATCACGCAACCGTCCTAACACGCGACTCATTGCCGATTGGCTCAAGTTTAAGCGCATTGCCGCACGACTCACACTACGCTCCTCGACTAAAATGCGCAGTGCAACCAGCAGGTTTAAGTCTCGCCGATAGATCTCTTCTACTTCCATAGCCACACTTACATGACAATCCAATATGAATAGTCTCTCCAATACACCACAAAACACACCCTCTTGGTATGCGTTGGGTTAACAAACGCTCGGAGAGTACACAAAATTATCATCTTACTCTTCAGCCTGCTTCCACTATGGCCTGATTAATCGCTGGATAATTATGCTTTCCATTTTTATATAACTCCTAATTATAAAGAGAACCTTCTACTCTCTTTACTGCTATAAATGAATAAAAATTCACAAACGATGCTTATCACTACTAAAAAGAGCACTTATCGAGTAATCGATTACTAAAAATTCAATCACATAGAGGTTAGTACTTTTTTTATTCCTTATATTGGTCATTTATTCGAGCTGAACAAAACCTGAATGGTGATTGGTGCGACTTCCAGCAGAAAAAATAGAGCAAAAATACTAATTGACACTTAACTCATTATTAACACCGTTGTCATGTTACTGACGCATTGCTAGCATAAATCCACATTCACTCGACACAAGTGGATGACGCTTACATCGCTAATACATAAGCGAACGTCAAGGAATAGACTGTCGCTAAGTGTTATTTATCGGATAAAAAGCCGATACGTGTATCGTTGCGTTCAATGGAGTAATGCGTGCACGAGGAATAATTAAAACGCGACAGTACTCAGATGTTTTTTAAAGAAGGGATACTTTAAAGTGAGTAATACTATCCAAAAAACAGCGGTTGCCGCTGCAATCACGCTTGTCAGTGCCACCAGTTTTGCTGGAGAGCTCGGTTCACTGACTAGTGAAGTCAAGATTAATGATTATGAAAAAGGCCTCACTAAAACCGAAGTCACTATTGGTAAAGGGTCTTATAAACTCAGCGACGATTACAGCTTTCTTTTTGATGTCGACAAAGACTTCATTAAAAATGAAGGTGAAGCAAGAAAAGAAGGTTGGGATACCCAATTTGGCTTAGCACAAGGTGCAGGAAGTGTCGGCAGTTTTGATGCAACCATGTATTATTTATTCCGCTACGACGCATCATGGAAAGCCAGTGATGAGTCCGACTCTTCAGATACTAAACAATATATTATTGCACCTTACTTCAGTAAAGATGTCACTCTGGGTGGAAAAGATTTTTCATTCGGTATCGAATTATGGGCTCAGCTTGGTAACGCTAATGATGATAGTTTGAAAAATAAAAGTGGCGTCGAAACTAACTTTTACCTATCCGGCGATCTGTCTAAGCACTGGAACCTCGAACTCGCTTGGTATAACTTCGATTACTACGACACAGAGGAGGAAGAGTACGACTATCAGATTGGTACCGAAAACTATCTAACTTACTCGCTACCACTTCCTGCTGGCTTCATGTTTAATATCGAGAACTATGTTGAGGCCTATCATACGCCAGACTCAGATACAACATTGGCCTATGCGCATATCCAGCCTGAATTAGAATTTAAAAAAGCGGTAAATGAACATTTCTCTTGGCATGCAGGTGTTTCCTATGAAGCATTTAACTGGGAATTCAAAGATGCCCAAGGAAATGAAAAAGACAAAGATATCTTCGATAATAATGAGTTCCAAGCTTATTTAGGCTTCACCATCAAGTAAACGCTATACACTGCAGGCAAATTCACTGCCTTTTTCCTGCAGTGCTTCTTTTCTCCTCTACCAACACCACATTTGATAAGTCAGTCAAACTATCGATTTTTTCTCCCCTACCGAATGTGATTTTTCTTCTAGACTCAGTTTTTATCTCGCGCCTAAAAACAAAATAGTCAATACATTATAAGCACATCCAATAACTAAGGTGCTTATAATGAAAATAATACACTATGCGTTAATTCCTCTTTTTTTCTTTGTATCCTTAAACACCAACGCGACAGCCATTTTACACGCTTTTAATTGGCCGTATCAGCTTGTAGAAGCAAGAGCGGAACACATTGCTGAGGCTGGCTACAAAAAGGTGTTAGTGGCGCCGGCCATGAAGTCGTCCGGCACAGCGTGGTGGGCACGCTATCAACCTCAAGATCTGCGTGTTATCGACTCTCCTCTCGGAAATAAACAAGACTTTCAAGCCATGATCACTGCCCTCGACCAGCATGGTGTGGCTGTTTATGCCGATGTGGTGCTCAACCACATGGCGAATGAAAGCGGATTACGTGACGATCTTAATTACCCCAGCGCACACGTCTTAGAACACTACGCACAAAACCAAGAAGCGTTCGAGCAGCAAAAGCTGTTTGGGCAGCTCTCGCAGCATTTGTTTTCCAGCACGGACTTTCATCCTGAAGGCTGTATCACTCAGTGGCATGACCCAGGCCATGTGCAATATTGGCGTTTGTGTGGTGGAGAGGGAGATGCAGGCTTACCCGATTTAGACCCGAATCAGTGGGTGGTTGAACAACAGCGTACGTATCTATCAGCACTAAAAGCCATGGGCGTGAAAGGTTTTCGGGTCGATGCAGTCAAACATATGAGCATGTATCACATCAATCAGGTCTTTACGGATGCCATTCGTGAAGGCATGCATATTTTTGGCGAGGTGATCACCAGCGGTGGGGCCGGCGATCAAAGCTATGAGGCGTTTCTTTTGCCTTATTTACAACAAACCACCCATAGCGCTTATGACTTTCCTTTATTTTCACAAATGCGTCGCGCGTTTTCGTTCCAAGGTAGCCTCACTCAGTTGCATCATCCTGAAAGTGTTGGTCAAGCGCTGGATAAACACCGCGCGATCACCTTTACCATTACCCACGACATACCGACTAACGATGGCTTTCGCTACCAAATCATGAACCCCACTGATGAAGCGCTCGCCTATGCCTATATTCTTGGCAAAGACGGAGGGAGTCCTCTGATCTATAGTGATGAGCTTTCTGCAAACGAAGACAAAGATAACGGCCGGTGGCAAGGCGTGTGGAAGCAGCCTGCGATGAAGGCCATGCTCCGCTTTCATAATGCAATGCATGGTGAGCCAATGACGGTAATTGGCAGCACCCAATGTCTGCTGTTATTTAAGCGCGACCAAGCCGGTATTGTGGCGATCAATAAGTGTGGAGAGCCTCAATCTTACACCATCAATACACGCGAATACCCACTTAACTGGTATCGCCCTTATTATGATGTGTTAAGTGATGCGACCACCACCGTCTCATCGGATTTTCACACCATCACCATTCCTGCCCGCTCGGCGCAGATGTATATGCATTAATCTATGTCGCCGCCGTCTTGCTATGCCAAGCGGCGGATTGACAGTCAGTGAAATCCGCCGCACTCTATCTTAAAAAGTGGACAAGCTGGGTGTCATGATGACTGTGAATTTTAAGCAAAAAATCCGTCCAGATCGGCCTTTTAGAACGCAAACAAACGGCGATTTGATGAAGCAGTTTGAAAGCGATCGTGGACGGATCATTAACTCTGCTGCCGTGCGCCGTTTGCAACAAAAAACCCAAGTTTTCCCTCTTGAACGCAATGCCGCCGTGCGCAGCCGTCTCACCCACTCTTTAGAGGTCCAGCAAGTCGGGCGCTATATCAGTCAACTGATTGCCGACAAACTGTCTGCCTCGCAACTCGCTCCCCCGCTCGACCGCTGCTTGGAGACCTTGGTTGAGATGGCTTGCCTCATGCACGACATAGGTAACCCACCGTTTGGACACTTTGGCGAACAAGCGCTCAGTGATTGGCTCAGTGAGCACGTCCCGTCTATCTACCGCCAACATTTTAATGACGAACTGCCTGAAGAGGTACAGCGCGACCTCTGTCATTTTGAAGGCAACGCACAAGGCATACGGCTGATCCATACCTTACAACAGCTGAACCTCACCTATTCGCAAGTCTCCGGCATTCTTAAATACACTCGGTGTGGTAGCGAGCCGAAACCTGCGAATGACGACGCGCGCGCTTACCTGAAAAAGAAGGTCGGCTATTTTCTCAGTGAACAAGCGTACATCGGCGATTTACAAGAAACGCTCGCCATCTCGCCCGGCTGTCGGGCCCCAGTCAGTTACATCATGGAAGCGGCCGACGATATTTCTTATGGCATTGCCGATTTAGAGGACGCCGTTGAAAAAGGCGTACTGACTCTCGCGGATTTGAAAGCGGCCCTAAAAGCAACCTTTGTACAGCTTACCCAGGCCAGTGAAGGGCATGACGCCAACACCATGGCGACCATGTTAGAGAACGCGGAAAAGCGCAGCCACGGTAGTGACAGTCAGTTTTTTGTCTTCTTGCGTGTGGAGGTCAATAAACGCCTGCCTCGCCATGCCGCCCAACGCTTTATCGACCATTTACCCGCTGTTATTGATGGCACCTTTAATCACGCGCTAATTGAAGATAACAGCGTCAATCATTTACTTGTGCAAACCTTTAAAAACGTCGCCAAAGCGCATGCCTTTTGCCACCCTGAAGTGGAACGCCGCGAGCTACAAGGTTATCGCGTCATCCATGGTTTGATGAGCATCTATCGTCCACTCCTCACCTTACCCAGTGAGGTGTTTACGGCTTTAGTCAACGGCGAGCCGGTCAAGCTACAAGCGTCGATATACACCCAGCGGCTATTTAAAAAGCTGCCTGAAAAACATAAAAAAGCCTATCGCGACGCGGTACGAAAACAGGCACTGGCGGAGCAGATCCCTTCTTCTACTGCGCGAGAGTTCTATTTTCGTACTCGCCTGTTGATTGACTATATCAGCGGTATGACGGACCAATACGCTTTCGACGAATACCGCGCCTTTCATGTGATTGAAGAGGGCTAAAAAAACCGCTCCGTGGTTGGGAGCGGTTTTTTGCGATGTGGCCATTAGCCAAAGCGCTTTTGCCACTTATCAATCACCGTGGCACCTATCAAATCGCCTTGTACATTGACCGCAGTACGGAAGGTGTCGAGTGGGCGCTCAATGATCAGCAAAATAGCAATGGCTTCCAGTGGGATCCCCGCTGCCAGCAACACCAACTGCATACCCGACATCGAGCCCGACGGCATGCCCGGCGCGCCTACCGACGAAACCATCGCCATAATGAAGATCATCACAATGCCGGTTGTTGACAGATCAATCCCGAACAGTTGTGCGAGGAACACTGCAGCAATGCCTTCAAATAACGCGGTGCCATCCATATTCATCACCGCGCCCAACGGCAAGACCATGCTCGCGGTCGACGGAGTGACCTTGAGCTCGTCTTTGGCAGCCTGCATCGAGACGGGCAGTGTCGCAGCACTGGATGAGGTGGCAAACGCCATCGCCAGCGGTGCAGAAATGGCGCGAAACAGGCTCACAAAGCCAATACCGCCAGCAACGCGTGCAATAGTCGGCAACACGATCACCGCATGGATCATCGTTAATCCAAACACCAGGGCGGCGAAACTGAATAACTGGCCAAATAGATCGTTATCCCCTTGATGGGAGAATTGGAAAACAATTGCAAACACCGCAAACGGCGCCAGCTTGATAATCCCTGCCACCATAGTGTTAATGCCTTTATTCAGCCCGCGAATGGTCTCGAATAATGGGTGCGATTCTGGCAGCGCGACAATCAGCGAAATGCCGAACAAAATGGTGAACACTACAATTGCCAAAAGGTTACCCTGAGTCACCGCGGCAAACGGGTTCACCAACGCCATATTGATAAGTTTGGTGGCAATGGCTCCGGCACCCGCGGCCTCTTGGTTGATAAAGCTAATGCTCTCATCCACAGGCGGTGCATTGGTGAGCGGTTGCCATTCGGGCATCATCAGCGCTGCGCCAAGACCAAGGGTGATCGCAATGGTGGTGGTAAAACCGTAAAACAAAAGTGTTGCACCACCTAAGCGCTTAAGGCGAACCACATTGCCAATATTACTGATCCCTTCCAGTAACGAGAGCAATACCATCACGCCGACCACGGCTTTGAGTAGACCGATATAACTGACCTTGGCAAGCATAAGCAACGGATACCAAGTGGTCTGTTCCGCGCTCTCAATGGGGCCGAATACCGTGCCCACCAGCCAAGCTAGTGCGGCCGCCACCGCAATTTGCAATGGCAAAGAATGTCTAAGGGTTTTCCACATTGTCTTTTCCCTACTGGCAGCATTGCAGCTGCATAATGATGATTTGTCTATTTTTTTGGCGCCAAGAAGCGATAAAGCATACCAAGCTGTCAGACTGGGCTCATGTAAAAATTATGAACAATCTGGAATATCTAGTAACAAAATGGTTGGTTGGAAAGTTTGGCCACACTTTTCGCTACAAAATGGGGACAGACAATGATAAAAAGCCCGCCTAAAAAGACGGGCTTGTTGATAAGCACTATTTTTGCTTATTGGGGACGCTGATTTTGCGGATTGAGCTCAAGGTTAACAGGGGTCTCTAACTCTTGGTTCAACGCTTTTTCTAACTCAGCAACATTGGTGCCTGGGGTCGCTTCCAGCAACGCCACGCCATCAAGGTAACTGACAAAGTCGAGGCCGTATTTTTGTGCGAGCTGGCTAGCGCTTGCCTCACTGACTTTGACCAAAATCGAGCCAGTGACCGTTAATGGTGTGCTTTGTGCCGATACAGCGACTTTATCGCCGACCATGACACCCATTTGCTCGCCACTCATATTACGCGCGTTGCTGTCGGTTTCGACGACCACATAATCTTTGCCATTTAGCTGTACCGTGCCTGCGCTTACACCAAGGCTGATACCCATGACGGCGAGAGCTATCATTAATTTTTTCATACTTCGTCTCCTATTAACCACGGTGACCAATGACACGCAGTGACCATTGCGTCAATTTACCATCCACGCTGTTATTCGCCATCGACTTCACCTCACCCCCTAGGCTATATTGACGCGTCTTGCCGTCTGTATCTGTGACGTAGAGTGTCCATTGCCCTTGCGATACTTCACCATTGAACTTATGGCTGAGCATCAAATGGTCAGTAAAGCCTTCTGGGTAGGTGCTATCTAGCGTATTCGATAGCATGCTATTGCGTGGAGACATCAATACACTCCGAGTCCCTGCGGGCGACTCTAACTCGATGAGCAGATCAGACATACGGCTGTGCTCGATCGAAGTCCGCACTTGTACCGCCTCGATAGTGAGGTTATCAGCGACTTGCACACTGTCTGCTGTCGCCAGCGACCCGGCATCCGCAATCGCTACCCCAGTTTCACCCTCTTGGTTGTGATAAGACCACGCCCAATCCGTGAACACTTGTGCAGGAAGTGGCTGATATGTCTTCGCGGCTTCGAGTGCCGCATTAACATCAATCAAACCAAATCCATAGGTTGGGCTATACCAGCGCCCCGCGGCATTTTGCTTCCAACCTTCTAGGCCAGTCACCGTGCGCTCGCCACCAAGTGCCGTTTGATAGGTTAAAAGAACATCGGCATCGTCTGCATCCACGCGTGTCGCGGTTGTCGCCAATAGGTGGCGAATATCGCGCTGCGACAGATTTGGATAGGCTGACATCATCAACGCAAATGCCCCTGAGGTATTTGGCGCTGCAGAAGACGTACCATTCATCACACTGTTGAAATCACAGGTGTTGTCTATCTCTGTCCCACCGTGTAGATCGTGTGACTCATAAGGAATACGATCGTCGCGGTTATAGCCCATGGTACAACCGGTCAAATCTGTGGTGATATGCGCCGGTTTATCGGTCCCATACTCGCCACCCGGCGCGGTCAAGAAGACGCTGCTGCCTACTGAGGAATAGGATGAACGCTCACCATCGGCATTCAACGCACTCACCGTCACGTTCCAGTAATTCGCATTGCTGGATGACTGGTTGCTGTTTTGCCACGGTAACCCATGGTTATCGTCCGCTGGACGGAAGCGCTCACGATTAAATGAGGTACGCTTATAACCATTTCCCGCTGATTTGATGAAAACTGCGCCAAGTCCGCCAAAGGCTTCCGTGCTCATTTTTTTGTACTGGGCGTTTTGACGGCCATCATAGCTCATCGGATCATCACTGTAAGGATAACTGCGGATACCAGAGCCGCCATAGCTTTGGTTGAATACGCGGACATCATCCGAATAGCCTTCGCGACCATGGCTGATTTCCCACGCATTCTGGCTTTGGTATTCGAGATAGTTATAGCCTTGCAGGTTGGCAAGCGGTGCAACCCCCATCCCACCAATACCATTATCACGAACCGCCGCGATAATCCCCGCGACCGACGTACCATGGGCAGTATTGCGACTGCTCCACCCCTCCGGTGTAGGATCATCATCACGCTCTACAAAGTCATAGGACTTTCCAGCGCGGACGTTAGCGGCCAGATCGGGATGCGCAATTTCTAACCCATCATCGACGACGGCGACGTTAACGTTTTGTCCAAGCACTTCTTGACGATGGGCTAACCATACGTTGAGGTCATTGCCAGGTTGGCCTCCTTCGCGAGCAAAGGCATTTTGACCACGGTTAAGCAAATGCCATTGTTCGGCCGTAAAGGGATCGTCACCGGGCAAGCAACGCTCTTCACTGGTGCGGCTGCCATCGATGCTATTATTGCCAACCAGTGAGACACAAGCTTGTGGGTCTGGATCGGTAGGAGGATCGACAGGATCTGGCACTTGGGCCATCGCCCATACCCCTGAGGTATGAAATAGTGCGCCGATAATCAGCGCAAGAGAGCTGTGTTTGTGCATTTATCATTCCTTTTTACACTAACTAGACGTGTCTCAATTCTGAGAGACCCATCATTAGTAAAAAGAAACAACCTCAATAGAAACAGGCTATTACAAGAAACGTGATCTTATGCCTAATTATTAGAGCATAAGATCTAATTAGTTGAACAAAACCTGCAAAAATTAACCTCTTTGTTACATAGGCATACAAGGAATGTGAAGTGGAAAACACTTATTATATAATAAGTTATACCTTTTTGTTTTATAAGACAGCATCAATCACTGGGTCCCCCCTCCGTCTTACACAATTCACTGACCACATAATTTGCAATCGCGGTATCCTGTACCCCTGTCCCTGTTAAATCGCACACGGTGATCGCCGCATCACTTCGCGCAATGGGACGCCCCGATGCCACTGTGTTTCCTAATTCTTCCACACATCGTGACAGTGCCAGCCCTTTAAGCTCACCCAGCACCTCCGACTGAGCACGTCTATCCACCAGCACCCAATCCGCATTGTGTAAAATATGAGGATCAAGCTCGCGCTTCTCTGCGCTATCCGAGCCCATTGCCGTGACATGGGCACCCTGAGGAATATCTTGCCAATGCAAAATCGGCTGTTTAGCCGGCGTCGTGGTAACAATAATATCGGCCTGTTGACAAGCCTGCGCCACATCTTGGTGGGGGATCACTCGCACCCCCAGCAGAGTTTCAACCTCCGCTTGATACCGCTTTGCTTGTGCACTGTCTCGCGCCCAAACATGAACCGTGTCTATTTCTCTAACCAGTTTCAGCGCGGCCACTTGCAACCTTGCTTGCGTGCCCGCGCCTAATACAGTGACCGTTTTGGCATTATCACGCGCGCAATACTTGGCACTTAACGCCCCCGCGAGTGCCGTGCGTACATCCGTGAGATACCCTTCATCAAACAGCACGGCGTCCACTACACCGGTGGACGCCGAGAAAACCACCATTAAACCATTGAGGCTCGGCAAACCTATCGACGGATTGTCGAAAAAGCCGGGACTGACTTTAATCGCAAACCGCTCAGCACCTTGAATGTGAGCGGTTTTCACATCAACTTCGCCGTTGTGCTCGTGAATGGCCATGCTTAACACTGGTGGCATAGTTACCTCGCCACGCCCTAAAGCACTGAACGCATTTTCAATCACGCTGAGACTGTGCCGATTAAACGTGGCGACAGATTCGATTTGCTGACGGTGATATAACTGCATACGGGCTCCTTTGACACGCATCAAGATTCAACGACGAGCTAAGGACAAACCTGCTCACTTAATGCTGTGACCGCTGCTAGGGTGTCGGTTGACACATTGTTTCCACTGACCACGATCACCACTTTCTTGTCCTGCCAATCTAACTGGTGTTGACGCGCAGCGGCCAATCCCACTACCGCGGCACCTTCTACCCACCTATTTTCGCACTGCCACATATCGATCATCGCACGGGCGATATACGCTTCATCCACTTGATAATGTTGCGTCATCACTTGGGGCACCAGGGCAAAGGTATATTGGTTATTAAGGCCAATGCCTCCCCCGAGGCTATCTGCCAACGATTCAGATTCAGGCACAGCTACTGGCTTCCCCGCTATGATGCTTTCATGCATTGCAGCCCCGTCTCGAATGGAAATGCCAATCAGGTCGATATGTGGGGCGATGGTACGCGCCGCTAAGCCAATTCCTCCCACCAAGCCGCCCCCCGACAAGCCCGCAGCAATCACATCAACATCTGGCGCATCTTCGAGGATCTCAAGCCCAATGGTCCCTTGGCCGGCAATAATATCGGGATGGTCAAAGGGAGGGATATAGCACAAACCATCACGCGAAACGGCCTCAAGCGCGGCTTGTTCGGCTTCATCCTGCGAGCGACCCACTACCCACACTCGCGCGCCCATTGCTTTAACAGCGTCCACTTTATTGTCAGGCACCAACGAAGAGAGACATACGGTCGCCGGGATCCCAAGCTGCTTGGCCGCATAGGCAAGTGCACGGCCATGGTTGCCTGTCGAGCAGGTGATCACACCACGCTCACGCAGCGCCTTGGGCAACCGACTCAATGCATAGGTCGCGCCTCGTAACTTAAACGCGCCCGTCGGCTGGCTTGTTTCGAGCTTGAGCCAGATTTGGGCATGATAACGCTGAGACAGCATCGGGGAATAAACAAGCGGTGTGCGCGCCGCCACGGCTTGTATCGCTTGGCGGGCAAGGTATACATCATGCAAGCTCGGTGACACACTCCCTCCTCGTTCGCGTTGCTTGGTCAGTTAGCGCGGAGAAATACAGCACGGTTAGTAAACAGATTAGTTGCCCAATCGCTGAGGATCCAACCCACTATTTTCGCCGTTAAATGAAACGTTACACGTACTTATCGCGTAAACTACAAGCGGATAAGGAGTATTTATGAATTGGATTGAAGCGCACGAAGCCGGTTTTAGACTCAGCCTTTTCGTTGCCGTCCTTGCGGTGATGCTTGTCGCCGAGTGGCGCTGGCCAAAACGCAAACTGACTCGGACGCGGCGAGAACGCTGGTCCGGTAATATCTTACTGACTGTATTTAATACTCTCACGCTACGTGTACTCGCCCCGGTTTCTGCGGTGGGCGCGGCCAATCTTGCCGCCGCCTCTGGTTTTGGTATTTTTAATCAGTTTTCGCTCCCTGAATGGATCGCGGTTCTCGTCACATTAGTTGTGATGGATATGGCGATTTGGTACCAACACAAACTCTTCCACCAGATACCATGGTTGTGGCGGCTACACTTGGTGCATCATGCCGATATGGACATTGATGTCACGACAGGCGCGCGATTCCACACGGTGGAAATTTGGCTGTCGATGGCCATTAAGTGCGTGTTAGTCGCGCTACTGGGTGCACCTGTTGTCGCCGTGATCGTGTTTGAAACGCTACTCAGCGGGATGGCAATGTTCAATCACAGTAATGTGCGCCTCCCCAAGCGTCTAGACGCTTGGCTGCGTCGCGTTATCGTCACGCCAGATATGCACCGCGTGCATCACTCCACCCGGTTTCATGAGTGTAACGCTAACTACGGCTTTAATTTATCGTGCTGGGATCGCTGGTTTAATAGCTATGTGCCACAGCCACGTAAAGGGCATCAAGGCATGCGAATTGGTCTAAACGAAGTCGGCCAAGCGACGGACGCTAGTCGTGTTTGGGGAATGCTGCGTTTACCTCTCCGTTGGCGTATACTGCAGCGCGCCTATCAGAATAAAAAGGAGCGCTGGGCGCATGAACCAGGTGATCGTCACATCCAAAAATCCCGCGAAACTATCCGCCGTTGAAGCCGCCTTTCGTGACGCTTTTCCCGATACCCTTTTCACCTTTACGGGCGTTTCCGTTGCCAGTGGTGTCGCAGAGCAACCAATGACCGCGCAAGAGACCTATGCCGGTGCCTGTAACCGCGTTCGTCACGCCAAAGCGGAGTATGACGGAGACTTTTACGTCGGAGTAGAAGCCGGCTTAGACGGCCAACATACCTTTGCTTGGATGGTGATAGATGATGGGACAACGCAAGGCGAGGCGTGCTCAGCCTCACTGCCTCTGCCGCAAGAGGCGTTAGACGCTCTCCATCAAGGCGAAGAGCTTGGCGATGTGATGGACAGAATGTTTGCCACTGAAAATGTAAAACAAAAAGGGGGCGCCATTGGCATGCTCACCGGGCATCGGCTTACACGTTCAAGCGTTTACCATCAAGCGCTAATCATGGCGCTGATTCCGTTTATGCACCCACACTTGTATCGCTAACACCAATAACAACGGCGCCCTGTGGCGCCGTTGTTTGTCTATTTAAGGCTTTGTTGATTAGGTCGATGAGGTGGACTGTTCAGCTTCACGTTTCAATAAATCAGCCAGCCAGTTTTTGGTTTCGTCATCCATCCGCTTTAACTCATTAGAGCCGCGTGTCACGGTCGCGATCCCCACGCCTAGCAATTGACTCAACTGGCGCTGACTCATTCTTCCTTCTAACAACTCATGCAAGATATTAATCCGGGCCACCAAGGTATCTCGCTCATCGGGGGTCAGTAACGCCGTCAACAAGGCATCATCATTATCATCTTGTCCAGCACGGCGCACTAGCGCGATAACATCTTGCCAACCAGAAAATGCAGGCGATTGCGACATGGGTTCCTCTCGCTCTTTACGTGATGGTCGCGATTGTAACATTAATAACGCTGTGCCAACTCGTGGGCTCGCAAAAATTGCACGGGCTCACCTAAAAGTTGGCGATAGTAAATATCGAACATCAACACGTTCTGCACATAATGGCGCGTTTCATAAAACGGGATCGACTCGATAAAGGCAATGGCATCCATGTGCCCTTTCGAACGTGCCAGCCAACGACTCACTCGATGTGGTCCGGCATTGTATGCCGCAAAAGCGAGAACGCGATTGCTATCGAAGCGATCAAGCATCATTTTCAAGTAGCCACTGCCCAAGCGAATATTCACGCCAGGATCGCTAAGACTGGCCGGCCCTTGATAATCAAACCCTAATCGACGAGAGGTTTCACGTGCCGTACGCGGCATCAATTGCATTAATCCTCTTGCACCCACGTGAGAGACCGCACGAGTGAAAAAAGCGCTTTCTTGGCGTGATAGCGCCATCAATGTGGTTTTATCCACCCCGCGCTCGCGACTGAAAAATTCAAACCACCACTGATGGGCAAGCGGAAAACGCAACGACAAGTGATCCCACATTTTTCCAGCGATGGTGGCTTGTACCGCGAGATGATACCAATGCTGTTTATTGGCATAGGCGGCCAGTAGCGCAATTTGCTCATCACTGGCGCGCTGCAACACATAATACCACTCGCGCTTAGCCGCGTAGATTTTATCAAGCGCAATCAGCTCATCGACTCGCGCCAGCACATCATTGACAGGCATCAGTCCCGCCTCTTTCAACACGGCGGTACGCGAAGGGATATGAATCGGCTTTTCCAGGTGCTGAGCGGCAGCCACACTGTAAAAATTACGCTCACCCAACATGGTTTCAAACGCCTGGTTCGCCGCGTGACTGTCGCCAAGCTCTAATTGAATTCGCGCCTGCCAATATCGCCATTTTAATGACTGTTTCGCCTCATCACTGAGCAGTGAAAGCCATTGATTCAATACGTGCCAATCACCCTCCACCAGCGCCAAGCGAAACCGTCGCTCGAGCAGACCATCATCGTCGCTTTGTCTCAGCATACGATCGCGCCACGCAGCCAATGCAGGCTCATCGTCATTCATCAATTGGCCAATAAGATAATCGGCAATGGCTTGTCGTTCATCCTTATCGTAATGTTGCCCTTCTACGGTGCGGCGGAAATGACGAATGGCTTGTGCTTCGTCTTTGCGCGCCAGTCGCTCAAACGCGAGACGAGTAAGCGTTTGGTTAAAGGGGGTCACTTTGCTTCGCTTGGAAAAGTCAGCGACTTGATCAGGCTTGTCGTAAAGATCAATGATTTGCTTTCCCGTCGCTTGGTGGGTGTCGGGAAGTTGTCCTTGTAGGTAACGCATTAAACTGCGATTGCGCCCTTCAAAGGTCAGCAACATCCGCTGTAAGATTAAATCACCAGTGAGTTGCTTTTGCTCGGAGAGGTAATCAAACAAGGGGTCACATGCACTGTCGACCGATTGGCCGGATAAGTACAGCGACTTGGCACCACTGCGCGCCAACGCACGGTTACCAGCTTGGCTGTGAGCATAGTAATACTGACATTGATAACGCTCTCCCCTTGGCACATCGGGTTGGAAAGCGACCAAGGTTGCCCAATCTTTTCGATCTGCTAATAGTGTGAGGTAATCGGCGCGCAAACTATTAGCAAACGGCATGGTGGTGTAACGCTGAATAAAGTTGTTCACCGAGTCATGCGACTTTTCTGCAAGGTTGCGAGTAAAATCACGATAATCTAAATATGGATAAAGTGGATAATCGCGCAACTTGGCTTTGAGGCGGCGAAATTGACGTAATTCACCACGCTCAATCGCATCAATGGCCGCCTCATATTGACGCTGTGCAGGCGTCATTTGCCCACTGTCTGGACTGGCCGACGCCAGCGTGAGAGAAGGAGAAAAAGCGGCCCCTAGAATAAGTCCTGGTAGCAGTGAACGGGAGAAGGCACGGACACCACGACGCGCTGCGTAAGATGCATTGCGCAAAGGCCCGGACAAAGCGATGAATCGTTCCATGTTAAAGGTCGCTCCTAATCAATTAACACCGTGACGAATGTGTCACATCCAAAATGTGTGACAACGAATAGACAACAATCCCATCAGCAAATTCCCTCGCGCTGTGGCAAATGGTTTGCCGCCCATGGGCTATATTACCCAGCGAATATGACAATCACTGTTAAACTTGGCAAAGTTAACGTTAGAATAGCGTCTTTTACACCACAACAATTAGCGTGAGCAGAAATGGCTGAGTACGTATATACCATGTCGCGGGTGAGCAAGATCGTGCCACCTAAGCGCCAAATTCTTAAAGATATTTCTTTGTGTTTCTTCCCAGGCGCCAAAATTGGGGTGCTAGGCCTCAACGGGGCCGGTAAATCGAGTCTATTGCGCATCATGGCCGGTATCGATACCGAGATTGAGGGTGAAGCCCGTGTGCAACCAGGCATTAAAATTGGCTACCTCCCGCAAGAGCCTGCGCTAGACGAAGACAAAACCGTGCGTGAAACCGTTGAAGAAGCGGTCTCGGATGTGAAGGATGCATTGACGCGTCTCGACGCAGTCTATGCGTCCTATGCCGATCCTGACGCCGACTTCGACGCCTTGGCGCAAGAGCAAGGTGAGCTTGAAGCACTGATACAAGCCAAAGATGGCCATAACCTTGATAATGCGTTAGAGCGTGCGGCCGATGCCCTGCGTCTGCCCGAGTGGGATGCACAAATCAAAAACCTGTCTGGGGGCGAGCGCCGCCGTGTGGCGATTTGTCGTTTGCTACTCGAGAAGCCCGATATGCTGCTACTCGACGAGCCAACCAACCACTTGGATGCCGAATCAGTGGCATGGCTAGAGCGTTTCTTGGTCGACTATACCGGCACGGTTGTGGCGATTACGCACGATCGCTACTTCCTCGATAACGCTGCTGGTTGGATCCTTGAGCTAGACCGTGGTGAAGGCATCCCTTGGGAAGGCAACTACTCATCGTGGCTTGAGCAAAAAGATGTCCGCTTGAAGCAAGAAGCCTCACAAGAAAAAGCCCGCCAGAAAACCATTGAGAAAGAGCTTGAGTGGGTACGTCAAAACCCGAAAGGCCGTCAAGCCAAATCAAAAGCGCGTATGGCACGCTTTGAAGAGCTTAACACCTCCGATTACCAACGCCGTAACGAGACCAATGAACTATTTATCCCACCCGGCCCACGCCTTGGTGATAAAGTCATTGAAGTTAACAACCTAACCAAGTCGTTTGGTGATCGCGTCTTGATTGACGATCTGTCGTTTAGCGTTCCGAAAGGCGCTATCGTCGGTATCGTTGGCCCCAATGGTGCGGGTAAATCAACACTGTTCAAAATGCTCAGTGGTACCGAAACACCGGATGCGGGTACAGTAGAGGTCGGTGACACCGTGCAATTGGCCTCGGTGGATCAGTTCCGTGACAGTATGGACGACAACAAAACCGTTTACGATGAGATCTCGGAAGGTGCCGATATTATTCGCATCAATAACTTTGAGTTGCCTGCGCGTGCTTATGTCTCTCGCTTTAACTTCAAAGGAAGCGATCAACAAAAACGTATCGGCGATTTGTCCGGCGGTGAACGCAACCGCGTCCACCTGGCCAAGCTATTGAAAGCAGGCGGAAACGTACTGCTGCTCGATGAGCCAACCAACGATCTGGACGTTGAAACCCTACGCGCCTTGGAAGAAGCTCTGCTCGAGTTCCCAGGCTGCGCGATGGTTATCTCGCACGACCGCTGGTTCCTTGACCGTATCGCCACCCACATTCTGGACTATCGTGATGAAGGCCAAGTGAATTTCTTCGAAGGTAACTTTGCCGAATACACCGATTGGTTGAAGAAAACGCTGGGCGCACAAGCGGCTGAGCCACACCGCATCAAATACAAGCGCGTTGCCAAGTAACGCCGCACTCATGAGGGCAGCCAACGCTGCCCTTTTTCTTTCGGGGCGATGTAATAGGCGCCTCACGCGCAGTCATATGGCCAACTCCCCCACCCACAAACCGCATTCCATCCGTTTAATAACGCCAAGACATCAAAAAATGTTTCAGAATCGATACGCCCACACAGATTATTAGGTCGCTCGCCATGCATCGCCTACACTTTAGGCAAAGGAATGAGGAGATGCGATCATGCCAGAGCGTAGAAAATTTTCCCGCGTGATGTATCGTGCCCCCGCGATACTCAAGCAAAATGAACAGTCGTGGCACGCACATGTACTCGACCTTTCTTTGAAAGGGGTGCTTTTGTCTCGCCCAGATAATTGGCAAGCCAACCCACAACAGACAACGTTTTCGCTGATCTTTTATCTGCATGACTCTGACGTAGAATTAGACATGGACTGCATTCTCGTCAATAACTGCGAGAATTACCTCCATCTTTATATTGATCACATTGACATTGATAGTGCCAGTCATTTAAAAAGGCTTGTTGAACTTAACGTTGGCAACGATGAGCTCCTTCATCGCGAGCTAGCGCAGTTGACCGACCCTATGACGGAGCCCGAGTCTTAGTTCCGTGTCGTCATGGGCGGTACCAAACGCAGGCCAGCAGTAACCAGTCATGACAGATCACATCCACATCGCCATCTCACACCCAAACGGTGTGAAGCATTATACGCTTTGCCCTACCCGCAAAAAGGTAGTGCAGACGTTGGCGTTGGTATTGTTGGCCGTTCTCACCGTGACCTTCGCCAGCCTCTATTTACTCTCCGAGCGTTCTACTGAAGCTGAAGCCGCCGTTAACCGTTTACGTGAAGAGCGTGCTGCATTGAATAACGAAGTGGCCATGCTGCAACAAAAACGCGATGAGCTGTCACAAACCATCGAAAACAAAGATGTCGAGCTAACCGCTCTCACCCAACGCGTCGTGACGGTAGAAGATATGTTAGGGCTACAATCGGTCGCCAAAGATGCCTCGCTGACCCATCGGCTTGATGTGGCGGCGATCAATTCTGCCGTGCGCTATACCATGCTACAGCTCATCCCCAATGGTAAACCCATCCAGAGTTATCGGCGCTCCTCCGGTTATGGCTCACGGACGCATCCGGTCACTGGCAAAGAAAAATTCCATATGGGGTTAGACTTAACCGCAGACATCGGCACCCCGGTGTATGCCCCGGCCGATGGCGTGGTGGAATATGTCAGACCCAGCCGTCGCAAAGGCTATGGCAACTTTGTAAAAATAGACCATGCCTTTGGCTTTATGACCCTCTACGCCCACCTTGATAAGTTCAACGTACGCAGTGGGCAATTCGTGAAAAAAGGGGACTTGATTGCTTGGTCAGGCAACACAGGTTTATCCACTGGCCCTCATTTGCATTACGAAGTGCGTTTTTTAGGACGGGCGCTTAACCCGCGCCGGTTTATTAAGTGGAGTGCTGAGCAGTTTGATACCTTGCTCGAAAACGAGAAGCGCGTCAGTTGGGGACATTTAGTCGCGGTGGTGGAAAACTTGGTCGAAACTCAGGTACAAGTCGCCAATATGCCAGATGCTGAGCCGCCACTGAGCACCGCGCAGCAGCGTGAGGCCGATGTACAAACCACTCCGACGAAAGCCTCCATGTAATGGAGGCCATCGCGCGATGATAAAACCGAGCGCCTTTCTTCGGTTAACAGGCCGTATCATCGCCCACCACTTCGCTATTGGTACTTGCGCTCGACTACAAGTCTTCTAACACATCCAGGGCGTCGGAGAGTTTGCTAACGCCATAAACCGTCATCCCTTCAATACGCTGTTTCGGCAAGTTTGCTTTGGGCACGACTGCTTTTTTAAAGCCATGTTTTGCCGCTTCCATCAGACGTTCTTGCCCGCTAGGTACAGGGCGGATCTCCCCGGCTAAACCGACTTCACCAAAGACCACCAGCTCTCTCGGCAGCGGGCGATCCCTAAAGCTCGATATCAGCGCTAACAGCAGGGCAAGATCGGCACTGGTTTCGGTGACTTTAACCCCACCAACCACATTAACAAACACATCTTGGTCAGACATTTGCAGCCCGCCGTGTTTGTGTAAAACGGCCAGAAGTAAGGCAAGACGGTTTTGCTCTAGCCCCACCGCCACCCGGCGTGGATTGGCCAATTGTGAATAATCGACCAAGGCTTGTAACTCTACCAATAGAGGGCGCGTGCCTTCCCACACCACCATTACCGAGCTACCGGAGGTTTGCTCCTCACCACGTGAAAGGAAAATAGCGGAGGGGTTACTGACCTCTTTTAAACCCTGCCCAGTCATCGCGAACACGCCAAGTTCGTTGACCGCACCAAAGCGGTTTTTATGGCTGCGCAGCGTACGAAAACGGCTATCACTGGAGCCATCGAGCAAAATAGAACAATCAATACAGTGCTCCAGCACCTTGGGGCCAGCCAGTGTGCCATCTTTCGTCACATGCCCCACCATGAAAATCGCCACATTGTGTTGCTTGGCATAACGGGTCAAGGCTGCGGCAGACTCCCGCACCTGCGACACGCTACCGGGCGCGGATTGCACATCCGCGACATGCATCACCTGTATCGAGTCAATCACCATGATTTTCGGTTGTTCTTTTTTGGCCACCTGGCAGATGGTTTCTACGCCCGTTTCTGACAACAGCTTCAAGCGGTCTTTGGCAAGCCCCAACCGATCAGCGCGCATCGCCACTTGCTGTAATGACTCTTCCCCTGTGATGTACAAGGTCGGCAAATGGTGCGCGAGCCCCACCATGGTTTGCAACAGCAAGGTACTTTTCCCCGCGCCTGGGTTACCACCAATCAAAATAGCGGCACCAGGGACGATCCCCCCGCCGAGCACACGATCCAGCTCTTTAAAACCACTGCTCAGGCGTGGCACTTCTTGTAAATCGATATCCTGCAGGGTTTGTACTTGTCCTTCTGCGCTACCTGCATACCCGGCATACTTTTCATTGCGCGCGACCTGGGGCGATGCTGCCAGTCTCACTTCTGTAATGGTGTTCCACGCGCCACAGGCTGAGCACTGCCCTTGCCAACGGGGAAAATCCGCGCCACAGTCGTTACATACGTAGGCTCGTTTTGTTTTTGCCATTCGCTCTCCAAGACGTATGATGTCAGCTAATTCACAAAATGATTGCTATCTTATTAATTATTCCGACACTTTTTCCGACGCGTGCCGTTAATATACAAGGACAATACTTTACCAGACTTTGCCATGAAGCAGGATGATTACCAGGGACTGATTGAGCAACTGCTTCCTATGTCCCAAACCCCAAAATTTGAGGTGCTGCTCGATAAGCTAACCGCCAACGAGCCAAGCTCTGCCAAACTTCTGATCAAAATGGAGATCAGACGTTTGATGACGCCATGCAACCGTACCATCGACCTGCGTGGCAAAGTGGATGGTGAGTGTCATCAATACGAGCTCAACGGCAAAAAGCATTGGCTGGATGATGTCGCGATTAACCGCTATTACGAGCGTTTGCCTTTATACAACGGGCAAATGACTCAAGGGTTGTGGGAAGATTTGCACAATACCCCTAATAACTTTCGCGTCAAACACGAACAAGAAAAGCAGACGCAGCAACAAGGAAAAGGCCCAGTCAGTGATAGCGCCCAGGCGGCATTATTGCCCGAGAAACTCACCTTTGGACGTTATTTAGCGCGTAGTGAAAGCCGCATCCATTTTGCTACCCAAGTATTAATAACACTGAATACCGGCTATGAGGTACATGGGGTCACCAGCGACTTGTCTAATTCAGGCTGCCGAGTACGTGTCCCCGCGGCATTCGATTACCCGCCTAGCGCTGAAGTCATCGTTCGGTTCACAGCACTGGCGCAAAAGTATCAAGACCCCGATCTGGAACAAGGGCTGAGTTATCGCATTATTGGCGTCGATCAAAACAAAGAGTCCACCAGCAGTGCTTGGCTACGCTTACGGCTTGACACCAGCAGTGATGCGATTAAGCAGGCCCTCGATGCAGAAATGGCCTCGCCCGACTTTCGTGGCAAACAAGATGGGGAGGACAAGCTACTCACTCTCAAGCTGCAAAGCTATGAACAATCCTTCTTGCATCACACCAGCGTGCTACCGCTTTACTTTGCGCAAGACAAGTTAGAGTACGTATTACAAACGCGGCAAAATCGAGAGCTATGGGATTACTGGCACGACAGCCGCAATCAACCTGTCATTAATCATATTTTCGATGCACAGCGCTTGTCACTGCTGCAAGTGGAAGGGGCGTCAACCAGCCAGCTATTGTTATATTGCTTTTATGTAGAGAAAAACAAACAGCGTTTTTTCTATTCCGCTTCGCCCAGCGAAATGAGCGAAGATGAGCGCCACCTGTTCTGGCAACTGGGTGCCAAGCGCCATTCATGGCGGGTGTTTAAGGTGACCATGTCAGCCATAAACGCGGGTGACATTGAACGGCTACAAGATGTGTCGCCTGATTGGCTGAATACGCTCAAAACCCTGACTCATGTCGCGTTGGTGCAAGATGTGACTCATACCGAAAGCAAGGAGAGTTATTTAACCCACCCCAAACCGTCGTTATCCAGTCAAGCCTTGCGACGCTTTTTACACCAACGTAATCCAGTTTGTCTTGCCCAGCTCATCTCTTCTGACCGTCAACCACAACGTCGTGAACCACGTTATGCCTATCGCTCTGAGGTATCACTGGTGCATTCAGAACAGGGAGCGCTGAAGGGAAAACTGGTCGACTTTTCCTCGGGTGGGTTGAACCTGAAACTGGCGCAGCCTTTTCAAGGTGCGAAAGATGACTTGGTGTCTGTATCACTCGATGCGTTTGTCAATATTGACCCTCGTGCGCCTCTCGTCGATATGCCGTATCAAGTCATTCGAGTGAGCCCCAAACGAGACAATATCCAACTCAAGCTTACCACTGAAGCGCCCAACACCCGTCGTCGCCAGTACCTTCGCCGCTTGATTGAATACAACCTCGACAAACTGACCGTGCTGGATGAGCGTTTACCCGACCCTCCCTTGGTTTGGGCCATGCACCAATTATTGCTTACGCGCTTAACCGTACAACCCTACTTTATTCGGCGCGACAACGGTGTACTCTCGGTGCCCGCAGTGGGTATCAACCTGCCACCCAGCCGTTTGCACCGCTTTCTCGAGCGCGCAGGCGGCGGTCGCCAACTGTCTTTTTATCCGGTGTTCGGGGACAAGATTCTCACCCGCACTCATGAAGTCACTCGCCCCTCGCAGCCTCTTAAAGAGCTGGTGCGCGAATACTTTGTCTGGATAGACATGCAAAATGATAAGGTGCGCGCCGTCCATACCTTTGCCGATAGTGAATTTGAATCAGACGACGCAAGGCGTAAGTTCATCCAGTTGGCGCAAAAAGGCGGCGCATTCGCGGTGCTACGCAATCGGATGACACCGCTAGCCCATGCTGAACAAGATATTGATGCCACGCAGTTATCCACGTTACTCAAACGCGATACCCACAAAGCACGCCAGCTAGAAGACGAATTTGTTGCCTTGTGTGCCTACGGTGAGTTGGTCGATGTGACCGATGAAGTGCTAATGCGCCTGGGACGATAACCGCAGGCGACATACGAATGAATCGGCACGATATCGACCGGGGCAACAGCAAAGAGAGGATGGCACCCAGTGGGTACCACTCCGAGTGAGTGCCACACCAAGTGGGTGCCACACCCTTTACCCTATTAGCGTGGCTGCCAACTAATGCGATTTCGAATACTGGCAGAGAGCACGCACAACACACCCCCCAACCACGCATGTTTGACCGCAGCTTGCGCTTTCGCATTCACTTTGGGTTTCGCATGATACGCAATGCCGAGACCCGCAGCGTCCATCATCGCCAAGTCATTGGCGCCATCGCCTACAGCTAACGTGTTCTCTGGGGCGATATCGTACTTTTGTGCCAACATGGTTAACACATCCGCTTTGCGTTGCGCATCCACCACAGCCCCGTCTACCTCGCCGGTGAGTTGACCATCACGGCATCCAAGCTGGTTCGACACGGCATAATCCAAGCCTAATTGTTGTTGAAGATGATCAGAAAAATGGGTGAAACCGCCAGAGGCAATCGCCACATACCAGCCGTGGGCTTTTAAACTGGCCACTAAGCTCGCCATTTCTGGCATCAACGGCAACTGCGCTTTCACTGTCTCAAGTATCGCCGCGTCAGCGCCTTTCAACGCCGCCACGCGTTGACGTAAGCTTGCCTCAAAATCAAGTTCGCCCAACATGGCGCGCTCGGTGACCGCAGACACCGCGTCTCCAACCCCAGCGAGTGCCGCAATCTCATCAATACATTCTATTTCTATCGCGGTGGAGTCCATGTCAAACACCGCCAAACCAGGTTTGCTTAAATCCGGTAGGGCCTGTAAGTCCGCGCAGTCGAGCTCGAGCGCCTCAATCACGGTGCGATGTTCAGCCGTCAATTCACCGCGGATCAATAACACCTCATACGGCCCAACACGCCATCCATCGACGACCTCTAGCGCCTCCCCAGTAAAAAAGCGGATATCGTCAAGCTGACGGGGGTCGATGGCTTTAGCAAACACAATCCACCCGCCATGCCGGTGGCGAGAGAAAAACGGCGTGGTGATGGAAGGAAAGCGACGGTAGAGTTGCGGTGAACGGTGAATTGCCAACGGTTTGGCCTTATCCATGGTCAATATTTTCCTTTCGGTTTCCAAGCAAGCTTGGTGAATGAATCAATCACAATGAGGCTGTGATACCATAAAAACCGTAGTAAGCTCCAGTGCTAATTGACTCTGTTTATCTGGCTTTGAGGAAGGTATGTTTTCAATTTCGCGCAAAACACTACGGCGGGTGACTTGGTGGAGTCTTTTGCTCATGACCATGGGGACTATTGCCGCTTTGATGCTTTACAGCACCACACTCAGCCAGCGTCAGTACCAAGCGCTATACCAGCAAACGGACCAATTAGCCCAGCTAATGACCCGCCAAGTGGGTGTGCAAGCCTATGATGCCTTAGTGGATAAGAATTACCAGCCTTTACAAGCCATGGCTGATGAGCTGGCAACCGAGCCGTTAATTCGCGATGCCAGTTTCTATCAGCTCAACGGCAGCCCTGTCGTGCGCTCAACCAACGCCTTACCGTTGGAAACGGCCGTTGGGTTGACCACTCCGCTGGGGTTGGAAAGCCAAGGACGACAGCAACTGATGACACCAATCAGCCGTGATGGTGACATTGTCGGTTTTCTCCGCCTCACCGTTGAGCATCACTCCGTTATCAATGAAGCCAAAAAGCAGCTGCAATCGAACATGACCGAATTTCGCTTCCTCATCGGCCTCGCACTCCTATTGGGAGCGCTATTGATGGCAATACTCACTCGTCGTTCTGCGCGTTTATCTTGGTAAAACGGCAAATTGGTAAAACGGCAAAGACACGGCGATCAGGGCAATAAACCGAGATAAAAAAAGAGATGGCCGTTCGCCATCTCTTTTTATCTAGGGAAGTGGTCAACGCGTTACAGGAACGACTTCCCGTAATCCATTGGTGAAACATCAAAGTATTCCGCCAAGGACTGACCAATATCCGCGAACGTTTCGCGGCGACCGAGTGAGCCCGCTGGCACTTTTTTGCCGTAGACCAGTGCAGGGATATGCTCACGGGTGTGATCAGTACCAGGCCAAGTTGGATCGCAACCATGGTCAGCCGTTAGCAACAGCACATCGTCTTCTTCAAGCATGTCCATGATTTCGGGTAAGCGACGGTCAAAGTACTCCAGTGCCGCGGCATAACCGGCAACGTTGCGGCGGTGGCCGTACGCCGAGTCAAAGTCAACAAAGTTGGTGAAAACCAAGCTATTGTTGCCTGCTTCTTTGATCGCGTCTTTGGTTGCATCAAACAACGCTTCTAGGCCTGTGGCTTTGATTTTCTTGGTGATACCGCAATGCGCGTAAATGTCTGCAATCTTACCAATCGAGATCACATCACCGCCTTTTTCTTCCACCAGCTTTTGTAGCACGGTGGGAGAAGGTGGCTCGACAGACAAGTCACGGCGGTTGCCGGTACGCTCAAACTGACCTTTCGCTGGCCCGATGAAAGGACGGGCGATCACGCGACCGATGTTGTAGTCTTCCAGTTCTTCGCGCACGATCTGGCACAGCTCATACAGGTTATCTAGCCCGTAGGTTTCCTCATGGCACGCGATTTGGAACACCGAGTCCGCCGAGGTATAGAAAATCGGCTTACCCGTTTTCATGTGCTCTTCGCCCAAATCGTCCAGCACTTGCGTGCCCGATGCATGGCAGTTACCGAGATAGCCAGGTACGCCCGCCCGTTCAACAATGCGATCAAGCAGCGCTTGCGGGAAGCTGTTCGTCAAGTCTGAGAAGTAACCCCACTCAAACAAGACAGGCACACCGGCAATTTCCCAGTGACCAGACGGTGTGTCTTTACCCGAAGACAGCTCTTTAGCATGTGCGTAAGCACCGATAATCTCTGCATGTGAATCCAAGCCTTCTGGGAAGTAACCTGACGACTCTTCACACGCTTTACCCAAGCCCAATTTGGTCATGTTAGGCAAAGATAATGGGCCTTGACGATCCGCATTATCCGCTTCGCCTTTCGCACACGCTTGTGCAATGTGGCCCAAGGTGTTTGCACCTTGGTCACCGAATTTGACGGCGTCTTCAGTGGCGCCAATACCAAATGAGTCTAAAACTAATACAATTGCGCGTTTCATGATCGCCTCCATTAGACGTCTTGTAAGCTGATGCGACGATAAACGTCTGGCGTTGCACTCGGCGCCTCATCAGCGACTTTCACTGCGGCTCGCACCGCATTCGCCGCTTGTTGCCATTGCTCTTCAGTCTGAGCATGGAGCATGGCGAGCGGGGTGTGCTCATCCACTTGTTGCCCCAGACGAATCATTTCGTTCAACCCAACGGCATAATCAATTTTATCGCTGGCAACCCGACGGCCGCCACCTATTTCTATAATAGCCATGCCCAATGCCCGTGTATCCATGGCACTGGCAATACCTGATTGCTCGGCATAGACAGGTTTAATCACGGATGCAGTCGCGAGGTATTGATCCGGCGACTCAACAAAATCTGCCGGGCCACCTAGTCCTGCGATCATCTTGGCAAAACACTCGGCAGCACGACCGCTATCCAGTGCCTGATCCAGTTTTTGTTTTGCTTGATTCACATCGGTTGCTAATCCACTGACCACCAACATGTCGGCGCATAGCGCCATAGTCACATTGTACAAGCGTGGATTACGGTAACGACCGGTCAAAAAGTCGACGGCTTCTTTGACTTCTAAGGCGTTGCCGGCCGACGATGCTAATACTTGGTTCATGTCCGTCAACAACGCACTGGTTTTAGTGCCAGCACCGTTCGCCACACCCACAATCGATTTGGCCAATGCCTCTGAGTCTTCATACGTCGGCATGAACGCACCCGATCCAACCTTGACGTCCATCACCAAAGCATCCAGGCCTGCGGCCAGCTTTTTCGACAGAATCGACGCGGTGATCAGAGATATGTTGTCGACCGTGGCCGTCACATCGCGGGTGGCATACACACGTTTATCCGCAGGCGCTAATGAGCCGGTTTGCCCAATGATCGCCACACCGGCATCGCGGGTCACATCACCAAACACTTGGTTGCTTGGCATGATGTCATAACCAGGAATTGACTCCAGTTTGTCCAGCGTGCCGCCAGTGTGACCCAAACCGCGACCTGAGATCATCGGCACATATCCCCCACACGCGGCGACCATGGGCCCCAGCATCAGTGAGGTGACATCGCCCACCCCACCGGTTGAATGCTTATCAACCACAGGGCCATCAAATTGCATGTGAGACCAATCTAAGGTCATGCCAGAATCGCGCATCGCACACGTCAATGCCACACGCTCATCCATGGTCATGTCATTAAAGTAAATCGCCATCGCAAACGCGGCAATTTGCCCTTCTGAGACCGACTCATCGGCGACACCTTGAATAAACGCGTAGATTTCTTCTTTGCTCAACGCTAGGTTGTCACGTTTTTTACGAATAATCTCTTGAGGTAAGATCATGCTTCCTCCTTACCGGCAAATGGGCAAGGCCTACCTTGCCCTGGGTATCGATTGACAGTCGACAGTTAATAACCGCCTTCAGCTGCTTTTTCACCTTCGCCCAAGGTGTGCAGCAGGTTTGCCAGTAAGCTAGAAGCACCAAAACGGTAGTGACGGCTATCAGCCCATTGTTCACCAAGAATACGGTCAGCCATTGCCAAGTATTGCTGTGCGTCTTCAGCGGTACGTACACCGCCCGCAGGTTTAAAGCCAACAGTCTCAGCCACGCCTTTATCGTTAATCACGTTGAGCATGATCTCCGCCGCTTCTGGGGTGGCATTCACCGCCACTTTCCCCGTGGAGGTTTTGATAAAGTCAGCGCCTGCATCAATGGCAATCTCAGAAGCGCGTTTGATCAGTGCTTCACTTTTCAGTTCACCGGTTTCAATGATGACTTTAAGCAATACATCACTGCCACACGCGGCTTTACATTGTTTGACCAGCTCAGCACCTACTTGTTCATCACCTGCAATCAGTGCGCGATACGGGAACACCACATCAACCTCATCGGCGCCGTAAGCGACGGCTGCCTTCGTTTCTGCCACCGCAATATCAATATCATCATTACCGTGAGGGAAGTTCGTCACGGTGGCGATACGCACCTCTGGCGTGCCTTGTTCGCGCAGTGTTTTTTTGGCGATAGGGATAAAGCGCGGATAGATACAAATCGCTGCAGTATTACCAACGGCGGTTTTCGCGTTCTGACACAGGCTGATCACCTTTTCATCGGTATCATCATCGTTCAGTGTCGTCAGATCCATCAGTTTTAGTGCGCGTAGGGCCGCGGTTTGTAATTCGTTCATTGGTTATCTCCAGTCCTCATTCTTTTGCCAAACAGGTATAGGGTTGGCCACTGTATTAACAACCGGTTCTGTTTTCCGGTCATTGCTCAGCGGACTTGGCTCCATGAAGTTTGAGGCTGGACATCGCGCCGCCTTCAACCAACCATCCTTGTTGCCGCGTGCAAACACCTATGTGCTTGCGGTTCCGCCGTTGGACGTTTCCGATTGGGGCTAGCCACACCTTGTTGCTAACCATGAGAGGAAAATAAGGATTGTGGCGCCAGCAAACTTTGACGGCGTTCACTTATTTTACCAACGCCGTTTCAGCAAAACTAGATTTTACCGTTTATGTTGAAAAATACACTGTTGCGCGGTGGAACCAATCTTTCTAACTGAAAAAACGCGCCACAATCCACTGATAGCCGACGCCGCCCAAATACACCCCGACGATGCCCATCACACCGGATAAAACAGGCGGTGCGGGTATGGGGAGTTTTATCGCGCTAAACAGTACGCCAACCAAAAAACCAGCCACCAAGGCGAGAAGGACTTCCTGCATATCGTTACCTTTTTTGTTCGCTCGTATCTACCTCTGAGTATACACCCCTAGAGGATGTGGGCTGAGCGTATCACGCCAATGGCTGCAATAAAAAAACGCCACACAGGCAGCCTGTGTGGCGTTTTGATTAACATGATGTGCTATCGCGATAAGACGATTAGCCCGCCAAGGTTAAGGTAACAAATAGACCCGCAATGGTCGCTGCCATCAAGTTAGACAAGGTACCGGCGATCACCGCTTTCACACCGAAGCGTGCAATTTCTGGACGACGGTTTGGCGCGAGACCACCCAAGCCACCTAGCAAGATAGCCACAGACGACAAGTTAGCGAAACCACACAGAGCAAAGGAGATAATCGCTTTGGTTTTCTCTGTCATTTCCATACCTGTTGCCGCAACAACTTGCGCACCTTCACCAAGGTATTGCGTGAAGTTCAGGTAAGCCACGAATTCGTTAACCACGATCTTCTGACCGATGAAAGAGCCTGCGACCACCGCTTCTTCCCATGGCACACCGATAAGGAATGCAAACGGTGCAAACAGGTAACCCAAGATCAGCTCCAGCGTGATGTCTGGGTAACCGAACCAGCCACCGATACCGCCTAGCATGCCGTTAATCAGGGCAATCAAACCAATGAAGGCAAGTAGCATAGCACCAACGTTAAGCGCCAGTTGCATACCTGATGAAGCGCCGCCTGCGGCTGCATCAATCACGTTCGCTGGCTTCTCTGCGCCTTCAGCGGTCGCGTCAGCCATCTGCTCGACCGGCTCGTCGGTTTCAGGTTTGATGATTTTCGCAAACAGTAGACCACCAGGTGCGGCCATGAATGATGCCGCAATCAAGTACTCAAGCGGAACACCCATAGAGGCATAACCGGCCAGTACGCCACCAGCAACCGAGGCCAGACCACCACACATGACTGCGAACAGCTCTGACTGTGTCATGCGAGGTACGAATGGACGGATCACCAATGGCGCTTCGGTTTGTCCGACAAAGATGTTAGCGGTTGCTGACATAGACTCGGCACGTGAGGTACCCAGTGCTTTTTGTAGACCACCACCGAGCACGTTGATCACAACCTGCATAATACCCAGGTAGTAAAGCACGCTGATCAGTGATGAGAAGAAGACAATAACTGGCAGAACTTTCAGTGCGAAGACGAAACCGCCACCGCCGAACAGTTCAAACATTTTGTCAGAAACCAGCCCACCAAAGATGAAGCTGATCCCTTCGTCACCGTATGCGATGACGTTAGCAACGTATTGTGATGCGCCGTACAGAATGTCGCGTCCGACATCGACATACAGTACGAAAGCACCGAAAAAGAGTTGGATAGCAAATGCGCCACCCACGGTACGGAGGTTAATGGCTTTGCGGTTATCGGAAAGAAGAACAGCTATCCCTAGCAGTACAACCATCCCGATCACGCTCATCAGCAGGCTCATAGTATTGGCATCCTCAAAGTAAAAAGTTGGCGTCTCGACAAAGTGGAATTTGGTTTCCGGGAGAGATTATACGCATCGCAGTCACATTAAAGTAATATTCCAATCACAGTTCGCTGTAAAACTATTTTGTAATGCATCAATAAGTATGACTTTGATCTAGTTTTGTGAGCTTATGCAACCGCAAACGTTTGTCTTTTGCCCGTTCCCGCTCAATCAAAGCCAAACAATCTTTCAGCGTTGTCTGATGTTTCAGCCACCAGATGATCTCTGTCACAGCTTTTTAACGCTGCCACCACATCAGCAACCCGTGATACCTGAGAGGGTGTGTTCGGTTTTCCTTGAAATCCTGCCAAAGGCATGTCGGGGGCATCGGTTTCAAGGACGAGGTGCTCCAAAGGTAGCTGTGCAATGGCGCGGCGAGTTTTTTGCGCGCGAGAATAGGTGACGGTCCCGCCAACCCCGAGCATCAAACCCGCATCAATAAACTGTTTACCCTGCTGTTCACTGCCACTGAACGCATGTAACACCCCGCGTACGCCTGGGTAAGCTTTAACGGTGTGTAATAATTGGTTATGCGCTTTGCGGCTATGCAGAATAATGGGGAGATCATAGTGGCGTGCGAGCCAAAGCTGCCCCTCCAATAGCGCTTGCTGGCGCTGCTGAGCGGCATCCTGGTTCGCGACAAAAAAGTCGAGCCCGGCTTCTCCGACAGCGACACAGCGCGCAGGACGCGCGGCCAGTGCCTGATCAAGTTTATCTAGGCTGGTGTCAGTGTGAACATCGAGAAAACATGGGTGCAACCCTAGCCCCGCGTAAACGCCTTGTAAGCGTTCAGTCAACGACAGCACTGCTGACCAGTTACTCTCGCTAACACCGGGGACCACCATCCGCATCACACCGCTTTCGCGTGCCGCCTGCCAGTATCGCTCCGGGGCGTCTCGAAACGGAGAAAAGTCAAAATGGCAATGGGTATCAATCATACTGAGACGTTTGTGTGGGGGGTGTATTTTCTGAACGCTTGATAGGCACACAGCTTCGGCGGTTATCCTCGCCCAGCCCCATTCGCTGACACCAGGCATCGTAACCTGCCACCCAACGTTTAATACGCGCAATCATCATTATTGGCATCCTTGCTTTGTAAACCTTATGCCATTAAAAAGCCGTCTGGTTACAGACGGCAGTATAGCATGGGGGCGAACTTGGAGAGCGTTATCTTTCCCTGGTGCGTGTTTTTCGCCACACGGGGGTGACTCAGTCTTCGCCCTCTGCCGATTAGTGTTCGCGGGTCGCTCTGAGATCAATATCCGGGAAGCGCTCTTGCGTAAGGTTCAGGTTAACCATGGTCGGCGCAATGTACGTCAAGTTGTCGCCACCATCCAAAGCCAAGTTCGCTTGGTTTTTACGCTGAAATTCGTCCAGCTTCTTCTCATCCTTGCACTCCACCCAACGCGCGGTGGCCACATTAATCGGCTCATACAAGGCATCCACGTTGTATTCTGCTTTCAAGCGAGCTACCACCATATCGAACTGGAGGACACCAACCGCTCCGACAATTAAGTCGTTCGATTGCAACGGACGGAACACCTGTACCGCACCTTCCTCAGACAGCTGAATCAAACCTTTAAGCAGCTGCTTTTGGCGCAATGGATCTTTGAGGCGGATCCGACGGAAAAGCTCTGGGGCAAAATTCGGGATCCCCGCAAATTTCAGATCTTCTCCTTGCGTAAAGGTATCACCAATTTGAATGGTGCCATGGTTGTGCAAGCCAATAATGTCGCCAGCAAACGCATCTTCAGCCCGTGACCGATCCCCTGCCATAAAGGTCACCGCATCGGAAATATTCACTTGCTTACCTAAACGTACATGGCGCAGTTTCATTCCTTGCTGATACTTGCCGGAAACAATGCGCATAAACGCGATCCGGTCACGGTGACGTGGGTCCATATTGGCTTGAATTTTAAACACAAATCCCGAGAATTTCTCCTCGTCAGCCTTGACCTCACGGTCATGGGTCGGGCGCGCCATGGGCTTGGGTGCCCACTCAGTCAAGCCATCCAGCATATGATCCACACCGAAGTTACCCAGTGCGGTACCGAAGAAAACAGGCGTGAGTTCACCGCTTAAAAACAGCTCATGGTCAAACTCATGTGACGCCCCCATTACCAGCTCCAACTCATCGCGCAAATCTTGCGCAATGTCTGCACCGATCGCATCATCCAATTCAGGATTATCCAAGCCTTTGATGATACGTGCTTCCTGGATGGTATGGCCTTGGCCAGATTGATATAGAATGCTTTCGTCACGATGAATGTGATACACACCTTGGAAACCTTTCCCGCAACCAATCGGCCAAGATACCGGCGCACACGCAATATTGAGCTCACTTTCTACTTCATCAAGCAGCTCCATTGGGTCGCGGATATCACGGTCAAGTTTGTTCATGAAGGTGATGATCGGAGTATCACGTAAACGGGTGACTTCCATCAGCTTACGGGTACGATCCTCGACACCTTTCGCCGCATCAATCACCATTAAACACGAATCGACAGCAGTCAGTGTCCGGTACGTATCTTCCGAAAAGTCTTCGTGCCCTGGGGTATCAAGCAGGTTCACTAGGCAGTCGTTGTAAGGAAATTGCATCACCGAGGTGGTGACAGAGATACCACGCTCTTTTTCCATGTCCATCCAATCAGACTTCGCATGTTGGTTAGAGCCACGCCCTTTCACGGTGCCTGCCGTTTGAATGGCACGTCCGAATAACAGCACCTTCTCGGTGATGGTGGTTTTACCCGCATCTGGGTGCGAGATAATCGCAAACGTGCGGCGTTTATCAACTTCCTGTTGCAGCAGTGTATTTGACATAGCAGGTTATCTTCTTGTTGGCTTCAGGCGGCAATCAGGCGCCAGCTGAGGAGGTCATTCACAAAGGTGGCGTATTTTCGCTGATCTTGTAGTCAGCTTCAATTCACAAATCTGACTTCGCCGTGTTATCTGCATCCTTTAGGGTCAATATTGCTTGCCAAACACATCACAAATGTTGCCATTTGACCGCCTCGTGGTGTCGTTATCGGCCAAGCACGTGTATAATTAGCGCCACTTTCAGCTGTAACACAGTCAACAACGTCGACCATAAGGTCGCGACTATTGACAGCATACCGCCCACGAAGGCCAAACAGCCGCGCAGCGTGCTGTCATTAGTCGCGATGGTGAGCAGCTGAAAGCCAACACTTAGTGAGATAAACCAACGGGTTTATCCCTTAGCAACAAGGAAATAATCTGTGAATCCAATCGTAAAAACATTCCAATACGGCAATCATACAGTGACATTGGAAACAGGCGTGATGGCACGTCAGGCCAATGGTGCTGTCATGGTCAGCATGGACGATACCTCGGTATTCGTTTCTGTCGTCGGTAAAAAAGAAGCGGCTGAAGGCCAAAGCTTCTTCCCATTGACGGTCAACTACCAAGAGCGTACCTACGCCGCGGGTAAAATCCCAGGTGGTTTTTTCAAGCGCGAAGGCCGCCCTTCTGAGTCAGAAACACTGACCGCACGTCTGATTGACCGCCCTATCCGTCCGCTATTCCCGGACTCGTTCAAAAACGAAGTACAGGTCATCGCAACCGTCGTATCTGTTAACCCAGCGGTTAGCCCTGATATCGTTGCCATGCTGGGTACCTCGGCAGCACTGGCCATCTCAGGCATCCCATTCAACGGCCCTATCGGCTCTGCACGCGTCGGCTACATCAATGATGAACTCGTGCTTAACCCAAGCCCAGCAGAGCTAGACGAGAGTAAACTTGACCTCGTTGTGGCCGGGACCGAAGGTGCGGTGCTGATGGTAGAGTCTGAAGCTGACCGCCTAAGCGAAGAGCAAATGCTGCAAGCGGTGATGTTTGGTCATGAGCAACAGCAAACCGCGATCAACGCAATCAAAGAATTTGCCGCCGAAGTGGGTACGCCTACTTGGGATTGGCAAGCGCCGGAAGTTAACGCTGCGCTACAAACCCGTGTGGCTGAAATGGCACAAGGTCCACTGGCTCAGGCATACCAAATCACTGAAAAAATGGCCCGTTACGAGCAAATTGGTCAGGTGAAGCAGGAAGTGGTGGCTGCACTACTCGGCGAAGACGAGACCTTGGATGAACGTGAAATCCTGGGCATGCTTGGCGACCTAGAAAAGAAAGTCGTGCGTAGCCGTATCATTGCGGGTGAACCCCGTATTGATGGCCGTGAAAAAGACATGGTTCGTGCCCTCGACGTGCGTACGGGCGTATTACCACGTACTCACGGCAGCGCCTTGTTTACCCGTGGTGAAACACAAGCATTGGTCACCGCCACACTCGGTACTCAGCGTGACGCGCAAACCATCGACTCGATCATGGGTGAGCGCCAAGAAGGCTTCATGCTGCACTACAACTTCCCTCCTTACTGTGTCGGTGAAACCGGTTTTGTTGGCTCACCAAAGCGCCGCGAAATCGGCCATGGTCGCCTAGCGAAGCGCGGTATTGCAGCGGTTCTACCAAGCCAAGATGAATTCCCATACACACTGCGTGTGGTATCTGAGATCACAGAGTCCAACGGCTCTTCCTCAATGGCTTCTGTCTGCGGCACCTCCTTGGCGCTGATGGATGCCGGTGTACCGGTGAAAAAATCAGTGGCCGGTATCGCCATGGGTCTGGTGAAAGAAGACAACGATTTCGTTGTGCTTTCTGACATCTTGGGTGATGAAGATCACTTAGGTGACATGGACTTTAAAGTGGCCGGGACGGATGACGGTGTCACTGCGTTGCAGATGGACATCAAAATCGAAGGGATCACTAAAGAGATCATGCAAATCGCATTGAACCAAGCTAAAGGCGCACGTTTACACATCCTGGATGTGATGGACCAAGCCATCGGCTCGGCACGCGACGATATCTCTGAGTTCGCGCCTCGTATCCACACCATGAGCATCAACCCAGATAAGATCCGCGATGTCATTGGTAAAGGTGGCGCCGTGATCCGTCAGCTTACCGAAGAAACTGGCACCACCATTGAAATCGACGACAACGGTACAGTGAAAATTGCGGCCACCGACGGTGAAGCCGCCAAAGATGCCATTTCACGCATCGAAGCACTCACTGCAGAAGTCGAAGTGGGCCGTATCTATACCGGTAAGGTTCAGCGTATCGTTGACTTCGGTGCCTTCGTCTCAGTGATTGGCGGCAAAGATGGTCTGGTTCACATTTCTCAAATCGCTGATCAACGCGTTGAGAAGGTGTCTGATTATCTCGAGATCGGCCAAGAAGTGGACGTGAAAGTGCTGGAAGTTGACCGTCAAGGTCGTATCCGCTTGAGCATGAAAGAAGCGGCGGCAGAAAAAGCCCCCGCTGCTGATGCTGCGCCAGCAGAAGAAGCACCAAGCACTGACGCTTAGAGTCATATCGTCATTCATGGTATAAAGGGGGCTGAGGCCCCCTTTTTTTACACGGAGATGCGCCTTCATGACCTTTTTTATTCAGCCACGGGCGGTGTTTTACAAGCCTCTGGCGATACTGGCGCTGTTACTATTAACAGGCTGCACCAGCCAATGGACATTTCCTCCTATGGCCGTCCCTTTACAGCCTACCCTGCAGCAGGAAGTACACCTAGCACGGATTGATCAGCTGCTTGCGCGCAATGATTTGAGTGACGACGCACGCGCCCAATTGCATTATGAGCGTGGACTGATGCACGACAGCTTGGGGATGCGCGATTTGGCACGATTGGACTTTAACCAGTCTCTCTCACTAAAGCCGGATCAACCTGATGTGTTCAATATTCTTGGGGTCTATTTTACTCAAAACGGCCACTATGATGCTGCCTACGAGGCCTTTGACTCGACGTTAGAGCTGGATAATAACCACAGCTATGCCGCGCGTAATCGTGGGATCGCCTTGTACTACGGCGGTCGCTATCGCCTGGCCCATCAAGACTTACTCCATCACTACCAAGAAGATCGCGACGATCCTTATCGCCTCATTTGGCTTTATTTAGTGGAACGCGATTGGAAGGGGGAAACCAAGGCACAACAAGCGCTGGTAACGCGAAAAGCGAATGCAGAAGCTTCGGGTTGGGGCTGGCAGCTTGTCGATATGTACCTCGGTAAGCTCAGTGAACGTGAGCTGCTGGAGCAACTTGCCTCGCAAGGTGAAGACAATGAACTGCTAGCAGAACGTTTATGTGAAGCTTACTTTTACCTTGCTAAACGCTATCAATTCCAGGGCGACAACGATCGCGCTGTGGCGTTGTATAAGCTTGCCATGTCGGGTAACGTGTATGAGTTTGTCGAACACCGCTATGCGTTACTTGAGCTCAACCGACTCGCCTACGGCCAACCATAGCGCGTCACTCGATAGTGCCTCAAGCATAAAAATAGAGCAGGCTCACTGCTCTATTTTTGATCATGAGTAATACCAACAGGTATCCGGTTAGCTTGTCTGCGCACTGGGCGCCAAGGCCTGTGGTGGTTGCTTGTGGGGCTTACTTTTCAGCAATAGCTTTTCAAACTCATGCTTAGGCATGGGCGAGTGAAAATAATACCCTTGAATCGTGTCACAGTGCAGGTTAGTGAGCACTGACGCCTGCTGACGGGTTTCGACCCCCTCTGCCACCACGGTCATTTCCATGGCTCGGCCGAGATGAATAATGCTTTCCACCAGCGTCACCTGTTTACTCAAGGCATCCATATCGTGAATAAACGCACGGTCAATCTTAAGCTCATCAAGCGGAAAACGGGCAAGGTAAGACAAGGATGAGTAGCCGGTGCCAAAGTCGTCAATCGAGAGGGCAAAGCCCAGTGATTTTATCGCATTGAGCATATTCAGCGCATGCTCATCGTTTT
Source organism: Salinivibrio sp. IB868 (assembly GCF_001995655.1). Taxonomy (NCBI): domain Bacteria; kingdom Pseudomonadati; phylum Pseudomonadota; class Gammaproteobacteria; order Vibrionales; family Vibrionaceae; genus Salinivibrio; species Salinivibrio sp. IB868. The sequence continues at coordinate 385,833 of NZ_MUEW01000003.1, read as the reverse complement.
TCATCACCGCGCTTTCCGTTAACTCAAAAGTAATATCTTCTGGTTTCGCCCCCGTGGCTTTAATCAGCTTTTCCATGTGCTCGGTCAGCTTGGGGCTGCTAAATTGCTCTGGCGATAAGTTAATCGCTACCCGTCCCGGCAATATGCCTTGTTGACGCCAGCGACGCACGTTTTGAAACACCTCGCGCATCACATGACGGCCGAGCGCTTCAATCAATCCGCAGCGCTCTGCGACCGGAATAAAACGCCCAGGACTGATATAACCTTCTATAGGGTGTTTCCAACGCACTAAAGCTTCAGCACCGTTGATACGATAATCACTGGCACTGACCTTAGGTTGATACCACACTTCCAGGCCGTTATTTTGTAAGGCCTTTTGTAGCTCGATTTCCAACCACAGCCGCATCCGTGCTTCTTTGCTCATGCTGTCATGATAGGCGACCACACGGTTTCGACCTTGCTCTTTGGCCTCATACATCGCGGTATCCGCATTTTGCAGCAGCTGGCGGGCGTCTTTGCCATCGTCGGGATAACGCACCATCCCCACTGAACACGCCAAGTACTTACTAAAATAATGCAATTCAAAAGGCTGACTAATGGCCCCGACCACTTTGTCAGCCAACTGATCAGGTGCATCTTCCGTTGCAGGCTTAGGAAGCAACACCGCAAACTCGTCACCGCCTAAGTGGCCAATGATAGTATCTGCCGAGAGCAAGGCGCGTAAGCGCTGAGCAATATCCTGAAGCACACGATCGCCGACATGGTGTCCGAGAGAATCATTGATATTTTTAAAATTATCGACATCAAGGTACAACATGGCCAATGGCGTTTGTGCCTTTATCAGCCTATCCAGCTCTCGACTGAACCCGTAGCGGTTATAAAGACCTGTTAATGCATCCGTATAAGCGGATTGTTGCTCACCGACTTTGCTGACATCCTCTTTTTCGGTGGGCTTTAGGCGCTTAACCGACGAGTCAGTGATTGTCGGCTGTAGACGCAGCATATGCGCTTTTTTGCCCAAAAGGTGGATCGGTGATTGGCACACGGTCAGCGGCGCGCTGTTTTTTGCACTCACCACCGACACACCTTGCCCATGGGGCGCACGCAATAGGCTGTCAATAGTGGTGGTCGTTGCCTCTGCCACCACAAGATAGTCTGATAAAGGTTCACCCATCAGCGCGTCGATACTACCGACGCCCAGTAGCCCAGCCGCCGCAGGGTTCGCTGATAATATACAGCCATCTTCAACCACGCAGCAGCCGTCATCGATAAGCTGACTAAGATGGTGGTATTTTTCCTCCGCCTCTTCGAGCGCACTGGCTAATACTTGGCGTTCGGATGTATCTGCAGCATGAAAGATCACGCAGGGCTTGCCACTTTCATCAGCGACATTTGGTAATGGTGCAACACTGAAGTGAAAGCTAGCACTATGGTAGTTGTCAGTAAGAAGCACCTCTCCCTCGGCGCATTCACCCCGTCTGGCTTTGTCATAATGCGGTTTGACCGACTGATAAAACGCCTCACCTAGGGTATCGATATCGGATAACCCCTTTAACGACGGCAAGGCCAAGCCAGACAGCTCTCTGTAGCGTTGGTTGGCGTAAAGATAGCAATCATTGCTGTCGAGAATGGCAAAAAGAAACGGACTATTATCGGTTAAGCAGTAGAACCAATCATTTAACGACGATATTGGCATGAAAAGCTCACATCTGGGAATCACTCTCGACCATCTCATTGGCGAGACAAGCGTCTCATATATTAGACACTTTTAACTTTGTTGTCAGTAGCACTTTATGAGGCACGCGTCATGGGTTCAAGCTTTTATCACTATATACCGCATATTTTACTGTAAAAATAGATAAAGGACTCAAAATCAGCAAACAGGGGAGACTGTGTCGCCATATTGCACAATTTGCTGACTATTTATGCATTTAGCTGCGTAAGCATCAAACACAAACGACAGTCACCTCTTGCACGGGATCGGGAATCCGTTATTCTGGCTACACCATTTAATAACCACTACCTCTGTGATGATGATTCGTACAGAAGCGCCCGCCGACCTGGTTCGACTAGACGGTTGGTGGCGAGAGACGCTAATGCGCCCCATGCAAGCCGATCAGCTCCAACAGCTGCGCGAAACGGGGCAGATCTCGCTTTCTCTCCTCGCAACTGATGATATGGGAGAGATATTAGGGCACATTGCCATCACCGACGCTCAAACCGCCAATAACACCCAAGAAATTACGTTATGGCACAGCCCAGATGCAGACTTGGTGATGCCACTGTTAGACGAGGCTGAGTCTACTTTGTTTGAACTGGGCTATAGCCTGTTAAAAATTGCGCCCAGTGACGTTGCCGAAAAGGCAGAATTTGCCCCCTTAGACCCGGATGATACTTGGTGGTATAAACAACTCGCCGCCGCGACTTCAACGTAAGAGTCACCAAACCATGTTAACGGATATCCAACGTTTACAAGCCATGGATCTCGACGTGTGGCAATTGCGACACCCAGAAATCTACGGCCGAGAGCAAGAGGTGATTCAATTGCCTGACCACTGCCAATTATTGTTGGTCTGCGATCACGTACTCACTGATCAAGACGCATGGCTATTTGGCAATATTCTCAAAAGTATCAAACTAAGCGCTGATCAAGCTCGTCAACTCCCCCATGCCGCCTTGGCTGCGTTGGGTGATCATCATCTTAGCTGGTGTTGGTATATTGACTCGCCCGAGATCATTGTCGATGGCGTCAAGAGCTTGTATTCACTTCCTTTAGCGCAGATGCACGATAACCCGATGACTAAGCGCGATCTTTGGCGTCAGATTTGTCAGTATGAGTGATTACAAGATTACCCCACTCGCTCATGACGATATTGAGAGGATCACTGCTATCGAGCAGCGCGCCCACCTCTTTCCATGGTCTGCGTCACAATTGGCGGTTTCGCCTCGCCAGTTTGACTATCACTACGTGCTGCGCTTGGCCACTACACCCTCAACCATCATCGGTTATTTTTATGCGCGCTGTATCGCGGGTGAGGGCGAGCTGTTGAATATCGCTATCGATCCTGATTATCAGGGGCAAGGATGGGGATGGGTGCTTTTAAACGGGATGATAACGACACTACGTCATGCTGGGGCGGACAGTATTTGGCTAGAAGTACGAGAGAGTAACATACCTGCCAAAGCACTTTATCAAAAGCATGGTTTCCGAGTGGTTCACCGCCGGCAACAGTATTACCGCTGTGCCGACGGTCACCGTGAAGATGCTTGGATAATGGAAAAGCGACTGACTTAGTCGCGACGCTCGTGCTCATTATCAAGGCGAAGGGGGGGAAGAATATATCCCTGGTACCCTTGGCAGCCCAACTGATGAAAATATTGATGCTGCTCTGACTGCTCGATTCCCGTGGCAATCACCTTTATTTCCCGAGACGCGGCAATATTCACCAACATACGAATAAACACATCGTCAACATCACTCGACGGCTGGCCAAAACCAATATCGAGCTTCACGTAGTCAGGCTCGATATTTTTAATGTATTCGACGTTATCCATATCACGCCCAAAGTGGTCCACGCCGACCTCAAAGCCTTGATCACGAATGAGTTGAAACAACGCCTGGCAAGCTTCTAGGTCTTGATGCACTGCCCTTTCTGCCACCTCAAATGTCAATTTATTGGCCAAGTAGGTTTTTAACAAAAAGTTTTGCAGCCAATCATGGAAGGCTTGGCTTTTAACACTTTCTAACGTCAGGTTGACCGCTAACTTATCCGTAACAGGGTTAGCTTTTACGTATTCATCGACCCGAGCCAACACATGCTTATCAAACTCTTCACCCAGTGCGTACATCGAGATACGGTTCAACAATTGCCCCGCGGCCAGCCAACTCTCATCAACCCAAAGATGCGCATACACCTCTTGGTGCCAGTTATGTTGATTATCGCGATGGCGAACCGGCTGGGCATAAAGCGCGAGTGGATTTTTATTCAGCGCATCAAGTAATATCTGCCGCCATTGCTCTCGAGTACGACTGTCAGCTTGTTCATCAGAGGGCCAGAAATAGACGTCACCTTGGCGCTTAGCCTGTTGTAAGGCATTATCCGCTTTGGCCATCAGGCTCGCCGTATCATCCGTACGGGTTTGCGCTAAACCAAGATGAAACCCTTGGTTAACAGGCAAAGCAATATGCTCCAGCTCTTGGTTTATGGCGCGCAATAGTTGCCTCAAGTAGCGACGCACTATGCTCTCTTCATCAATCGTCAGCAGTATCGCGATCTCGTTATGACTTAGACGTGCCACTAATTGATGGCTTTGTGCCAGCTCCCCTTGTGTTAACGCTTCTCCCAGCAAGCGCCAACACTGATCACGATATTGGTAACCATAACGTGCGCGCAGTCGCGATAACCAAGAGACTTCGATTAGCACAAGCGTACAACCAACGCCGTCTTTCATGTAACTTTGTAACTGATGCTGGAAGTAGCCTCGGTTAGGTAATCTTGAGACAGGATCAACCATCAATTTATCGCGCAAGCGTGCCAATTCTTCTTGCTGCGATTGCTGGACTTTGGCAACTTGCTGACCGGCAAGGTTAAACGCACTTTGTAAGGCCACCAAATCATTGACACGCGTCCTAGCCCGCGCGGGATGAAAATCACCATGGCCCAATGCTTTCAACCGTTTTCGTAGCTCACCCAGCGGTGCTGTCACGCTAAGGAACATGACCGACGCCCCTAAGCTTATCAGTACACTCACTGCCATTAACCCTAGGACCAGCTGTAAAAGCCGACTCCACAGGGCCTCAATGTTTCGCTGTGGCCCTATCGCAATGGTCAATTGCGCCAACTGAGTCCAACCATTAGTCACTGAGACTGAGCGGGTAAGGGTTGTGAGCCCCGTCAGTTGTGTAAACCATCCCGGTGCGTCCAGGCTCGGTGAGTCAGACTCCCACACTTGACGGTCTCCCGAGAGCATAGGTTTGACAATAATCTTCTCCACCTGAGGCATCGTGATAAAGTGAGAAACCAGTTTATTGAGCCTTTGCGTATCGCCCTGTTCAAGCACCACAGGTAACGCCTCTGCGAGTGACTGGCTTAATAAACGTGAGTGTTGCTGCTGCTCTCGCTCTATCTGTTCGACACCAAAATGAAAGACCACTGCCGTGGTCACCAAAAGGATGACCACGGCAGCGGTTATGACAAACGAGAGCACACGTTGATGGAGCGTCATTCCACGCCTCTTTTCATGTTTAGGTTATCTCGCTGAACTATTGCTCTTCTGACGAATATATAGTCCATCGTTTCTCTGTTACCCCATGTTCGCCTGACACAGACGCTATCACACGGCGATTTTGTTCATTCGCTCGGTCACTCTCGTCATCAATCAGCGGTTGGGTTTCCCCAAATCCCTGCGCATCTACGCGGTTTTTATCAATATAGAACTGTGTCACTAACACATTGGCAATGGCTTCCGCTCGGCGTTGAGACAGCTGCATATTGTAAGACGCATTGCCCACCTTGCTCGCATGACCCTCTATCGTCACGGTTGCTTGGGGATAGCGACGCATAAAGTCAGCAAGACGGCGAATATCTGCATACTGATCTTCGCGAACTTGAGCAGACGCAGTCGCAAACTGAACGTTGAGTTCAAACGACTCCTGCTCGATTCGCTGACTTGGGCAACCCTCATTGTTCACCTTGGCTTGTTCAACACTGTCACCACATTGATCGCGAGCGGCAACCACGCCGTCTTTATCGCTATCCGTTAAATCACGAGTTTGCGTCACAGTGTCTTCCATGGGTTCAACAGTTTGCGGGGCACAGCCACCAAGCAATAGTCCAGTGATTAAAACGATGCTTAGCTGTTTCATTGTTCACGCTCCTGGCCCGTCAAAGACTCTGTATCCCAACTTGCAGGCACATCGACCCGTAAGGAGGCTAAAAGCTGCCCTGTTGCGTTCAAAATACGATACTGCGCATAACGTTCGTCCGCTTCTTTGCTCAGGTACTCTCGGCGTGTTTCAAACAGCTCATTTTGCGAATCCAGCACATCCAACAATGTGCGCGCATTCAGACGAAACTCCTCTCGGTAAGCATTACGGGTGTCCGTTGCCGCTTCGACATGTTGACGCATAAAGTCGCGTTGCTGTTCAAGATAGGTACGAGCATTCCAAGCCAATTTTGCGCCCTCAATGACATCACGATGCGCCATTTCATTGATTTCACGCGCCTCAATGGTTTGATAGGCCGTTTGTCGTTCACGCGCTCGGTCAGCGCCACCGTTGAACAAGTTGTAACGCATACGCACCATTGCCTGGATATTGTTGTTCTCTCCGCCAACATCTGGCGGGCCGGCACCGTCTTCCCCCCCCACATTATCGTTCCAGTTAGCGTCTACTTCTAAATTGAACTCAGGCAAGTAAGCCGCACGCGAGCCGTCACGAGCCGCATTCGCCGCCGCAATATCCGCTTGTGCCGAGCGTAGCCTTGGGTGTGTCTCCAGTGCACGCGCCAGCAACGCATCTAATGACGAAGGCAACATGGATTCATCAGGCCTCGGCAGGTGAAGATCTTCAGGGGCTACACCCACCATTTTAGTGAACGCACTGCGCGCGTCCGCTAAATTATTACGTGCAGACATTAAATTAGCGTTAGCTCGCGCTAAACGCCCTGTTACCTGCGATAAATCACTGGCTTTAGCAAATCCACCTTCGTTGCTCTCTTTGATGGCATCGTAAATCTCTTGGTGATTCTCCAAGTTTTTCTCCGCCAACGTCACCACTTCATCAGCCACAAGTACATCTAAATATACGCGTGCCACTTCCAACGCCTTGTCTTCAGCGGTCGCTATCAGTGCCCACTGTTCAGCAGTGGCTTCATTCTCGGTGCGAGAGACCTCGTTTTGTGTGCGAAAGCCGTCAAAAAGTACCTGACGCAACGACACGCCCAGCTCACGGCGCGTCAAATCAACCTCATCGTCGGTGGTGGTATCTCGGCGAGTGGCTGGTGAGTCTGTGCGCTCCCAACCCATACCCGCGGTTGCATCCAAGGTAGGGTAATACCCCGCTTCGGCCTGCTCGATAGCTTGCTCACTGGCTTTATATCGTGCAAACGCTTGGCGAATTTGCGGATGAGATTCCAAAGAGCGCGCCACCGCTTGCTCTAGGGTTTGCGACATCACAGCCGGCGAGCTTAAGCTCATTGCCAGGGTAAGCGTCGCGATACGCTTTTTATTGACCACATGCGAGAAATTCAGCACGTTGTTACTCCTACTAGTCTATTTCTCAGCGCTCACGTAGTGCGTTTTCTTTTGCTCGTAAGATAGGATTGAGTATGTACTCAAGCACGGTACGCTTCCCGGTTATAATATCCACCGACGTCAACATGCCGGGGATAATCGGCATAGGCGTACCATCTTCCCTGGTTAAGTGTGATGATTCCGTTCTTATCCGTACTAAATAAAAGCTATTGCCTTCTTCATCCTGCGTCGTATCCGCACTGATGTGCTCGACGGTGCCGTCCAGGCCGCCGTAACGAGTAAAGTCATAGGCGGTTACTTTTACCACCGCTGGCAGGCCAGGATGAAGAAAGGCGATATCTTTTGGCAAAATTTTCACTTCGACGAGCAGCTGATCTTCTGTTGGCACAATTTCAATCACATCTTCGCCCGGCTCAACGACCCCACCGAGGGTATTGATATGTATTGTTTTCACCGTGCCATCAACCGGAGAGGTGATAACCGCTTTATTCACCTTGTCTTGAGCGCCTACTTTCGCTTCTGTTAATCGTGATAAACGTGCCTCTGTTTCACTCAGTTTAGCCCGTGTTTCACTGATAAATTGCAAAGCCGCTTCTCGGCGTTTTAATATCGCTTCATCCAATGAGGCTTTTATCTTTGGCCGCGAAAGCTTTAAGTTGGTCAGCTCACCGTCCATATCATTGATCTGTCTTTCTAGTTTGAGAAGTTCCACTTCTGAGACAATCTTCTTTTCGACCAAAGGACGTGTGATATTGATCTCACGCTGCATAATTGACATCGAGTTGGTCAAGGTCTTTATTTTAGAGGCGACCTCTTCCAGCTCTTGTTTTTTTTGTACAATTTGACGAGCTTGGATTTCTAATTGGTTACTGAGACTCTCAAGTCGACTGCGGTATTCCGATTTTTGTCGTGCAACCAAATTCGGTTTTCTGCTGGTTAATTCATTAGGAAACGTCATCGGCCGCATGGTGACATCGATTTGTTGTTGCCATGGCTTACTGGCCGGTTGTAGCGTGACACTATCAAGCTCATGATACATCCGCGTCACCGACGCGCGCAGGCTATCGACCTCTTGCTCTTGTTGAGCAAGGTCAGAGCGAAAGCGTGTGTCATCAATACGCGCTAAAGGCATCCCTTTTTCAACCAGTTGACCTTCATCCACATACATGGCTTGTAAGATGCCACCATCTAGGCTCTGAATAAGCTGAACATGAGACGGCGGAATAACCTTGCCATTGCCGCGCGTCACACGATCAAGCTCAGCAAAAGCGGCCCAAACAATAAAACTGACGATAAGGAGCAAAGCGACCCAAACGACGGCTCTGTACTTGAGCGGCGTGTCTGTCATCATGGCGCCATAAACGTCATCAACCATGTCGAGATCGGTGGGTTGACTCGTTTTTTTAACCATTTTGCCCATTACACACTTCCTTTATTGAGCTTGCTCAATACCTTATCGCGCGGGCCATCCATTACAATTCGACCTTTATCCATCACAATCACACGCTGCGCCATGTTAAGGAGGGCCATATTGTGTGTCACCATGACCAAGGTGCGCGACTTCGCAGCGACTTCCATCGCTTTAATAAACTGGTTTTCGGCATGTGCATCTAGGCTGGCCGTCGGCTCATCCATGACGAGCATGGGGGGCTCGTTAAGTAATGCTCGCGCCAAGGAAACCCCTTGCCGTTGGCCGCGAGACAGTCTTTCACCGCGCTCCCCGACTTGTTTGTCTAAACCTTCATGATCTTGCGCAGTAAACAAACTCACGCCTGACAGCTGAACCGCACGCATCAGTTGGTGTTCGGTCACTTGGCGTGTTCCAAACATGATGTTTTCGCGAATAGTGCCGTGGAACAGCGTCACATCCTGCGCCAAATAGCCCACGTTGCGACGCAGGTCTGAAGGGTGTATTTGGCGACTATCCACACCATCAAACCGTAAGCTACCTTGGTTAGGTTGAAAAAGCCCCGCTAACAGCTTCAGTAAGGTCGTTTTTCCTGAGCCATTCTTCCCCAAGATGGCAATCACCTCTCCCGCTTGAATCCGAAAGTTAAGCGGATATAGGGCAGGCTTTTCTGTCTCTGGATAGTTAAAAGCCAGATTATCCGCACTGAGCTCGCCTTTTAAGCGCTTGCGACTGACCAAGTGTCCTTTGTCAGAAAATTCGTCCTCTTGCTCCATCATCGCATTTAGCTGCCGCAGTGACGTACTGGTTTGATTCCAACGATTGAGCAAGCTGGCCATTTGCGCCATCGGTGACACCGCCCGGCTGGAAAGCATCACTGCAGCGATGATCCCGCCCATGGAGATATCCCCGTCCGCCACCCGGTATACCCCCAGGATCACCACCGCGATTGCCATCATTTGGGTGATAAAGGTAGCAATGTAAGAGACATTATTGGTGATTTGTTTAACTTTAAAGTTCCAATTAGCTGTATGCGCGGTCATTTGTTGCCAACTACGCTGCACAATCCCTTCCGCACCACTGGCTTTAACGCCCTCTAGTGCCGAGAGGCTTTCGATCAAGTGGCCATGGCGCTCGGACGCGTACTTGTTACTCTCTTCAATGGCCGCACGTAGTTTAGGCTGCACCGAGACGGTATACCCTAAGATCAATAAACCCGCCACGACAGGGACGATCGCAAGATCCCCGGCCACCAAATAGATAATGGCAACAAAAAAGACGGCAAACGGGAGGTCCACCAAGGTCGTGATGGTCGCTGACGTCAGCATATCGCGCACTGAGTCAAATTCACCCAATTGCTTTGCGGTTGCACCGACACTGCTTCCTCGATTGACAAGCGGTGTGCCCATCAGCCGCGCGAACAGGCGAGAGGAGACGATAATATCGACCTTCTTACTCGCCATATCAATCATATATGAACGAAGCTTGCGCATTAAAAAGTCAAAACAATATGCAAGCGTCGCGCCACTGGCTAACACCCACAAGGACTCAAACGCCAAATTGGGGACGATTTTGTCGTAGACGTTCATCACGAACAACGGCGAGACCAGCGCGAATAGGTTCACTAGCACAGAGGCTAATAACGCATCGCGATAGATAGGTGCTGCGTCTTTGACCGTTTGCCAAAACCAGTGGATTTTATTGTCATGAAGGTGCAAGTCGACCGATTGATCGCCGCGGTACTGGCGCTTGATCAAAAAGCAGTAACCCACATACATCGACTCGAGCGCCTCGAGCCGCATGGTTTGTTCGCCACCATTTTCTGGTAACTGAATCAACGCGGTACCCGCTTCATTATCGATCTCTCGTAATACACAGGCTTTTTGATCGGCGAGCAAGAGCACACAGGGTAAGAGCAGTGGCCCTAAATTATCCAAATTACGGCGTGACAAACGGGCGGCAAGACCCGCTCGGCCCGCCGCTTGCGGAAACATATCCGGAGTGAGTAACGCATTGGTCATCGGCAAGCCCGCGACTAACGCATCGCCCGAGCAGGGTGTGCCATAGTGTTCGGTAAGCAATACCAAGCAATCCAGCAAGGGATCGTCGGTAGGCTGCTCACCCGCGGCTATCTTCCATTGCACGGATTGATTATTACTTGATTGGTCAGTCACTTACGTCTCTCTTTTGACCGAAAAATAACAGGCAGCGACATGATAGCCGCTGCCTGATTGCGATTACCAGTCCGCCGTATCCACTTTGATTTCGAGGTCTTGGCTGTCTCCTACTGAAAGTTCAGCATGCTCATCACCTTGCGTCAATCGTAGCTCTCCTTCTTGACCACCAATCAAGGTATTGATCACGACTTCTTGTTGACCACCGTTGGTAACGACGCTCAGGCTTTCAATATCAATATGTTGATCCATTTGGCTATCGCCGTCGGCATCAATACCGATAGTTAACGTGCCCTCAGCCTCACCACTGTCTGTGATTTGCCATGAAATAGAAACCTGTCCATCTTTAATGAGCTGGGTTAAATCATCGACAAACGCGAGGGTATCTTGTGAATCACCTTGGTTGTCAAAATCAATGATCACATCGGTTTCTGACTCATCTCCGTCGGCAGAAGATGGCATATCCTCGAGAGACCACTGGAATTTATCGCTACCGGTACCACCGATTAATGTGTCTTCACCTCGGCCACCAATGAGAGTGTCATCACCGCCTTGGCCGTAGAGGATATCATTACCCTCTCCGCCTTCGAGAGTATCGTCGCCACCTCGGGTATCCCCATCGACATTAAATAACGCGTGGTTATCTTTAATGTACTGATACAGCTCGATGTCAGAAGGCGCTGCGCCATTTTTCATTTCAAGGAATGTAGTCAACGCCTCCACGCCCGATCCATCTGGTAGCGACTCAGGCCGTGTCAGACCATTTTCACCCCAAGGTAGGTTGTCAGTGTTAATGACATCGCCAAAGAGTATATCGTCACCGGCATTACCGATTACCTCATCATCACCGACCGGAAGCATATTGATCTCTTTAGCGCCTTCATCGAGTGCTGCACTAAGATCATTAGCTGTATTAACGATTTCAACATCCCCAGTTGGCGCACTGACACTTCCCCAGTAGTCGCTCCACGTTCCTGATCCAGATACATTGGTGTTATCAAAGAACCTGAGGATATCGGCATTCACTCCATTTCCAATGCCGATAGCTCGAACAGTAGAGCTCTCAGCAAGTGACTCATATGCCTCAATAGAATCCCTTAACTCAAAGGACTCAGTCGTATTTCCTGAGTAATTACTGCTATTCGAAAGCGTCGGGTTTCCGTCAGTTAGGAAGAATGACAAGTTTTCACTGTTCGCGTCCGAGTGCGTATTTAGCCATGAAGACGCCTGATTAAAGGCCGCTTCGTAGTTAGTTCCCCCGTCAGACTGAAGAGAATCTATAACACGATCAACATACCAATCATGCTCCCATTCACTTAACTGGGTAAAGTTATCAATATTAATTGTTAAGGTCGCAGAGGAGTTAAAGTCTACCAATGCCAGATTGATCGTGCCTGGATGATCAGAAATATTCTCCAACATCGACTTCAACGACGTTTTCAACACATCGAGTCGCGATTCAGAACTTCCCGGCTCTAATGCATATCCCATGCTGCCTGACGTATCAACAATTAACGCGATATTGTAGTTTGTTGGTGCGGTCGAGTTATCTTCCACCCCTCCAATATCACTAAGAATAACATCATCACCTGAGCCTCCTTCAATTGTGTTATCACCATTAGGATCATTCGGTGGCAGCACGGCTGTGCCTGGTTGCGCCGTTGCATATTCAGGCAAGTCGACAGGGTTACCGTTTTCATCAACTTCTGTCGCACCAACAGTCACGGATAAATCAGGCGCACTTCCTTCAGGCAACTCAAGCGTGACGGAGAAACCAGCATCCGAGCCTGGGTTTGGCTGCAGTGCATCAATCGGCACTTGCCAATCACCTGAATCAAGCTGCTCGCCATCTGGTACGCTGCCTCCTTCCGGCAGCCCCGATATAATCACTGATGTGATTTGTTCAGAGCCGTCGTTATCGTTCAACGTCACATCAACATCCAGCTGCACAATATCCGCAACTTTGGTCAGTTCACCATCGTCAACGACATACTTACCATCCGCAAAATAGACAGTGTCGATACTGTATAGATCATGATTAGCATTTTGCGTGTGGTCATCTTGGTAAACTAAGCGAACCGCATCGCTAAAACCGTTAAAAGTCTCTACTTGATAATCTTCACGGTTTCCTTGGAGGTAGACAGTGTCATCACCACTTCCTCCATAATAAGCCGTTGAGGCAGCACTCGCATTTCGTGATACAAAGACATCATCACCATCATTTCCACGCAACGCATATGAACCACCGCCATTACCACCAACAATAAGATCATTCCCATTGCCCGTATTTACATCAACAGCACCTGAGCTACTATCACCAACGCTAACTATTTGATCATATTGGTCAGATGACCCACCATCATGCTGTTCTGCGTAATCGATAAGCTCATTTGCCGAGTGGTTATCGCCTGAATACGACAACGAAGCAGAGACCGACAAACCGTTCGAGATCGGCAGTACAGAAATTCGAATCTCTTCCGTCACACTCGCCGTGTCACCATTGCCACTCTCGGTGCTAGTTGCCGTCACTTGCAGGTTGATCTCGCCTTCAGATTGCTCAGGCACCGAAATAGAAAGGTTGGACAAGTCCCAGCCCTCAAGAGAGATAGAGCCGCTTTCAACAATCACCTCCTGGTTACCGTCGGACAGCGTCGAACCAGCAGGAATATCATCTAACGTGAGGCTCAGCGTCTCAGAGCTATCCTGATCTACCAAGCTAGCATTGATTGGTGGTAACTTAATCGGCTGGCCAGCATGCCCTTCACCTGGTTCATTAATGGTGTAGTACCCGCCTTTGTCATCGCCGTCGTAGTCCTTAACGCTTAAGCCTTCGTCTTCTAGCGCATCGGTATTTGGCGCAAGATCAAAGTTGCTGGTATTTAAATCAACGGCAGCGCCATCGTCTACGGCGACTTCAATGTCGAACCCACCCGGACCATTTTGGTTATGGGTGTAAACGTCTAACGAATAATAGCCACTTTCTGATGGCGTAAATTCGCCGCTGAATTGCCCCCTTCCACTTGCACCACCTGGAGAGGTACCGTGACTGCCAAATCGACCCTCCGCAACCACTTCGCCACCAATGACGATTGCAGCACTGTCATCCGCATACCCGCCAAAGTTGTAGCTTTTACCTGCCTCTAGATAGATTAATCCTGAAGTCACCATGGCCTGGCTCGCATCGAGCCCCGAACTGGAGTCGACAGAAGCGCCGTTGGTCGTTGACTCAGAGTCTGGCTCTCCAGCGCCATTCACGGCATTGATCAGCGTCTCGGCATCAACACCTTGACCTGCACCATTTGGACTACCCACATCAACCGAATTCCAAATTGATGCGTTAAGAGATGTGGAAACAAAGTCCAACTCAAGCGTACCCAGTGAGAGCTCAGGGGCATCAGCCACAGGCGTCACACTGATATCGAGCGTTGCCTCCGTGGTGTCGCCGTATTCATCTTGAACGACGTAGGTGATATCCGGTACGTCACCACTCCAATGCTCTGCTGGTGTAAAGGTATAATCTCCATTCTCGCCAATGGTAATTTCACCGACATCAGCGATCGCGACTGACTCACCCGCGGCGTGGGTTTCAGTTTGACCAGTAATGGTGAAGGAAGTGACGGTGAGCGAATCCCCATCGCTATCTGTTGCATTACCGTCTTGTAAAAGGTTACCCGTTAACACGCTATCTTCATCAGTCGACACAGGTATGTCGTCTGAATCAGGTGTCGCGTTTATTCTTGCACTATCACTGCCTGGTTCTGATGTATTGCCGTACTGATCTTCCAGCTCTGCGGTCACGGTGAAGGTTTCACCTTCCGCTGGCGCATCGAACGAGGTCGCTACGCTGCCGTTSTCGATGTCGCTCTGCTCCAACACGATCTCGTTGGTGGTGGTGCCATCGCTGACGCGGATGGTGTCACCGTCCACGGCTCCGGCTGGCAAGCCGACTTCAACGTCGACCTGGCCATCGAGCTCGTCACTGCTGATCACGCCATCATTGTTGGCGTCTTCGGTGATGGTGACCGTCGGCGCAGTGTTGTCGTCACCCGCCTGGGTGTCAATCACGGCGCTATCACTGCCTGGTTCTGATGTATTGCCGAACTGGTCTTCCAGCTCTGCGGTCACGGTGAGGGTTTCACCTTCCGCTGGCGCATCGAACGAGGTCGATACGCTGCCGTTGTCGATGTCGCCCTCGACCAACACTATCTCGTTGGTGGTGGTGCCATCGCTGACACGGATGGTGTCACCGTCCACGGCWCCGGCTGGCAACTCGACGTTAACGTCGACCTGGCCATCGAGCTCGGCACTGCTAATCACGCCATCATTGTTGGCGTCTTCGGTGATGGTGACCGTCGGCGCGSTGTTGTCGTCACCCGCCTGGGTGTCGCGCACGGCGCTGTCGCTGCCTTCTGCCGAGGTGTTGCCGAACTGGTCTTCCAGCACCGCTGTCACCTCGAGGGTTTCACCTTCCGCTGGCGCATCGAACGAGGTCGMTACGCTGCCGTTATCGATGTCGCCCTCGACCAACACTATCTCGTTGATGGTGGTGCCATCGCTGACGCGGATGGTGTCACCGGCCACGGCACCGGCTGGCAACTCGACGATGACGTCGACCTGGCCATCGAGCTCGGCACTGCTAATCACGCCATCATCATCGGCATCTTCGACAATATCGACAGTCGGCGTGAAGAGCTCATCGATATTCTTGTCATCGCCATCTATATTGATCGATTCAAAATCACGCAGCTCAACACGATCTCCGGTGTCACTGTTTTCAACAATGACGTAACCATTACTATCTTTACTGAACGATAGGTTGTCGACACTGGCATTAAACACCGCCTTGTCATTCCCTACGCCGCCGTCAATGACGAGTTGATCGTTAGCATCATCAGTAATGATATTAACCGTATCATTGTCTCCGCCGGTCAGTACGTAATCATCACCTGTTTCGGTATTGGCATTGGCCCAGTTGCCGTGCCAGTAATGAACCGCCTCCGACGGTTCGCTTTGATTTCCTGCATCATCACTTTGTACCGCCTCTAAACGAACATTTTCGTTAATGCCAATACTAGCAATACTTTCTAGATCAATAGTCCACGAACCGTCTGCCTGCACGGTTGCCTGAGCGAGTGGTGTCCCAGTCTCGCCTTCGAAATAAATCGAAATGGTTGCTCCAGGTTCACCCGTACCGTGCATAGTGACGTCACTGTAATCACTACCAGCTGAGTCATCGGTGATATTGGTGATGACTGGGGGATTGGGGGCGGTGGTATCAACCGTGTGCGTGGAGGTCGCGGTGCTGTCTACCGTATTGCCCGCGTCATCCGACGAGCTCACGACAACCTCGAACTCGGTGTCCGCCGCTAGGTCGCTGCCGGACACGTCCACGCTCCACTGGCCATTTTCATCCACGGTGGTGGTGTACTCGATGCCGTTGATGGTCATGGTGACCGGATCGTTTGCGGCGATGTCGCCGCCGCTCGCGCTGCCGGTGACCGTGATGGTCTCGCCCGCTTCTTGCGCGTTGATCACGTCATCGTTGGTGATGTCGTTCACGCTGACCGTGCCGGCATCCGCGTATGTATCCAGCGTCGCGGTGTCATCCACGCTGCCCTGGTTTCCGGCTTCATCGGTCACCGTCATGGTCACGGTCAGCTCGCCATCGGCCAGGCCGCTCACGTCTTGGCCTGTGACGGTCACGTTGCCATCACCATCCACGCTGATGTCGCCTTCCGCCACGGTGACGCTGTTATTTGCGCTGTCGGTGATCACGATGCTGTCGATCGACGCACCGTCTTCCACCGTGCCGGTGAACTCGACGTCGTCTTGTTCGTTGTCGTTGATCAGGCCATCGGCATCGTCGAACGCGATGCTGTTGCTGCTATCGCCACCTTCGCCTGGGGCCGCCGTATCCAGCGTATGCTCTGATGAGCCAGTGCTCTCTACCGTGTTGCCCGCGTCATCCGACGAGCTCACGACCACCTCGAACTCGGTGTCCGCCGCTAGGTCGCTGCCGGCCACGTCCACGCTCCATTCGCCGTTTTCATCCACGGTGGTGGTGTACTCGGTGCCGTTGATGGTCATGGTGACCGGATCGTTTGCGGCGATGTCGCCGCCGCTCGCGCTGCCGGTGACCGTGATGGTCTCGCCCGCTTCTTGCGCGTTGATCACGTCATCGCTGGTGATGTTGTTCACGCTGACCGTGCCCGCGTCCGCGCTGGTATCAATGTCTGCTTGATCACTCCCCGGCGCTGAGGTGTTGCCGGAGATATCGGTAATGGTGGCTTCTACGGTAAGCGTTTCACCGTCTGCGGGCGTATCCGGGAGGGTGACGATGACAGTTCCGTCAGTAATATTATCTTCCGTCACGGTGAACGTCTGTCCATTCACCGTTAACACATCGCCTGGATTGGCGTTGGTGCCGGTCAGATCGATAGACACTCGAATACCGTCGCCAATTTCTTGGCTGCTAATCACACCATCATTGTTTGCATCGTTGAGGATAGTGACCCCAGGGGCGTTGGGGGCAGTAACGTCCACCAAGCGACCAAAACCGTCTTCTTCGTCCGTGCCAATTGCGCCTGCATTGTTGGCAATCGAGTCAGAGTCAAACCCAGAGCTCGCAATGGTCTCGCTTCCATCTCGCTCCAAGTTGACATAGCTCCATGAGCCACTACCCGTTGCTTCACCACCTGCAGCGGTCGCTTGGTCTTCTTGAATGGTGATCTCGCCTTCACCTTCCAAGATTTGTTGTTGAATGTCGGCTATTTCGTCTTGCACGTCTTGCGGCAAATTATCAATCAAGGAGCCGGGCTCCCCGCCTTGCGATTCCAAAGTGAGCAATACGCCGTTACTCAATGCAATCACAGCATCGCTGTTGTCGGGCAATACAAGCTCCGTTCCTGCGGGAAATGACATCCCCTCAGAAACCGTCATAGGCGCCCCATTGACAAGAACAACACCGTTTCCTTGAATATTTTCGACAATTACGTTGCGAGATAGCGAGATTGATTTCATAGCCGGACTCTTTAGCTAAACAAAGTGTGATCTGCTTTCAGAAAAAGCGAACCTTGATACATTATCGGTCTAATTAGACTTATCCGAAAGTGATTTTACTAGGAAATGTGCGCTTTATACGGCTCAAAAATGAGACAACAATGAGACTGAAACTACGGCAGTGCGATGACACGAAAGTTATTTGCAAAGAAGAGGTTATTCCACTTTCTTGTGCCATGTGCATCACAGCTTGTGATGGATACTGGTCACACTCGCCTGCCGAATAAAATCCTCGATATAATCCTCTCTCTCTCCAGCACGTATTCCTAGATGGATGGATTTATTGATGCCGCTTTTTCCCATACGTAGAACATGTAAGTTAAGTTGTTGTTGGTACTCTTTTGCCAGCCACTTCGGTAAGGCCGCAATGCCTCGTCCTGCCGCAACCATTTGTAGCATAATATCTGTTGTTTCAATGGTTTTGTGTTTGCGTGGCGCACAATGTGCCGGGGCGAGAAACTGCGTGAACACATCTAAACGCGCTTGGTCAACAGGATAGGTAATGAGCACTTCTTGTGTCACCTGATGGGGTTCGACATGAGACTGCGATGCCAGCGGGCTCTGTGGATGAGTCACAAGCACTAATTCGTAATCAAACACGGAGACGTATTCAATACCTGGTTTAAACAAGGGATCCGGAGTGACGAGCACATCAATATCATGACCAAATAATGCCCCTAGACCACCGAATTGAAACTTTTGTTTCACGTCAACATCCACATCCGGCCATTGGTGCAAGAAAGGCTCAACCACCTTAAGCAGCCACTGATAGCAGGGGTGACATTCCATGCCAATGCGCAGGGTGCCGCGCTGACCTTGTGCAAATTGTTTAAGTTGCTGCTCGGCATGCTCAAATTGAGGGAGCATACGCTCAGAGAGGGTCAGCAAGTACTCACCAGCCTGAGTGAAATGTAATTGTCTGCCTGATTTTTTCCACAGGCTAACGCCTATCTGACTTTCTAATTTTTTCATCGCATGGCTAATGGCAGATTGGGTGAGATAAAGCGTCTCTGCCGCGGCGGTAAGCGATCCTTGCTCTTTGATGGCACGCAGAATATGAAGATGATGACGTTCTAACATGTCTTTTCCATGACCAAATTTCATTAATTGATGAAATAATGCCATTTTAGTTCATAACGAGAAAGCCCTATGCTGAACTCAACTTAAAGGAGGACGTATAGATGGCTAAAACTCATAACCTCGGTTTTCCCCGCATAGGGGCACAGCGCGAACTAAAATTTGCACTCGAACGTTACTGGCGTGGCGAATCATCCCAGCAAGATTTAACCAATACTGCGGCGGCTCTACGCCGTACCCATTGGCAACAACAAGGTAAGCTCGATGCCGTTCCAGCGGGTGACTTTTCTTTTTATGACCATGTACTCGACACCAGCTTTTTAGTCGGCAATGTCCCTGACCGTGTGGCTGATCATCAAGATAACACCCTCGATAACTATTTCCGCGTCGCCCGTGGTCGCTCGGCGAACGATACTGGCTGCCAATGTGTCCACGCTGGTGAAATGACCAAATGGTTTGACACCAACTATCACTACATCGTGCCAGAATTCACAGCACAAACCACCTTTAGCTTGCATGCTGAAAGTCTATTGGCGCAAATAGAAGAAGCCAAACAAACCGGTGTTCAGGCCAAACCTGTTTTAGTCGGCCCCGTCACGTATCTGTGGTTAGGTAAAGAAAAAGATGCTTCTAACAAGCTGGATCTGCTTGATGAACTCTTGCCAGTTTATCAATCGCTCCTGAGCACGCTGGCAGAACAAGGTGTTGAATGGGTTCAAATCGATGAGCCTATTTTGGTCACTGAGCTTGCCCCTGCGTGGCAAACAGCAATAAAAACCGCGTATCAGACGCTAAGCCAAACCAACGTGAAGTTATTGCTGGCAAGCTACTTCGGCGAGCAAGCTGAAAATCGTCAATTGGCGCAATCCTTGCCCGTTGACGGTTGGCACCTGGATGCGATTCGTGGCCGAGGGGATGTTGCGTCGTACCAAGAAGCACTTGGCGATCACCAAGTCCTGTCTCTTGGTGTGATTAACGGCCGTAACGTTTGGAAAACCGATCTTAATGCCACGCTAGCTTGGCTTGAACCCACTCACCAAGCACTGGGCGATCGTCTCTGGCTCGCTCCCTCTTGTTCATTGCTCCATGTGCCCGTCGATTTGACCAGCGAACACAAGCTCGATCCTGAAGTAAAAAACTGGCTCGCCTTTGCCCATCAAAAGCTTGATGAATTGGATGTGCTTGCCAACGCGCTCAACCATGGCAAGCAAAGCGTTCAACAAGCACTGGCCGACAACCGCCAAGCTATTGAGAGTCGTCAGCAGTCACCACGCGTGCACAACCCTAATGTGCAAGCTGCATTGGCGGCGATTACACCGCATCTGGGTAGGCGACAACGCCCGTTTGCAGAACGCATTCGCTTGCAACACGAGCAGCTCAACCTGCCACGCTTCCCGACCACTACCATTGGCTCATTCCCGCAGACGAGCACCATTCGCCAAACGCGCTTGCAATACAAAAAAGGCGAGATTGATGCGGTGACCTATCAAGACATCATGCGCAAAGAGATCGCCCATGCGGTCGACAAACAAGAAGCTCTCGGGCTCGATGTTTTGGTCCACGGTGAAGCCGAGCGTAATGACATGGTGGAATACTTTGGCGAACAATTGGATGGTTATGTGTTTAGCCAGTTCGGTTGGGTGCAATCGTATGGCTCTCGCTGTGTGAAGCCGCCGATTTTATTTGGTGATATCGAACGCCCGAAAGCAATGACTGTAGAATGGACGCAGTACGCACAATCTCTCACCGATAAGCCGCTCAAGGGCATGCTTACCGGACCGGTGACGATTCTCAACTGGTCGTTTGTCCGCGATGATCAGCCACGATCGCAAACCTGTAACCAGCTGGCGCTGGCGATCCGTCAAGAGGTGCAAGATCTCGAGAAAGCTGGCACCAAGATCATTCAGATTGATGAAGCAGCCCTGCGTGAAGGCCTACCTCTGCGTCGCAGTGAATGGCAACACTATCTCGACTGGGCCATCAATGCGTTTAAAATTGCGGCTAATGGCGTGAGTGACGAGACGCAAATCCACACCCATATGTGCTACTCCGAGTTTAACGACATCATTGCATCGATTGCGAATATGGACGCTGACGTCATCACCATTGAAACCTCACGCTCGGATATGGAACTGCTGGACGCGTTTGATCACTTTGATTATCCCAATGACATCGGCCCAGGCGTTTACGATATTCATTCCCCCAATACGCCCACTCAAGCACAAATTGTGGGCTTGATGAACAAAGCCGCTGCGCGGATCCCCGAAGAAAGGTTGTGGGTGAACCCGGACTGTGGATTAAAGACCCGGCAATGGGATGAAGTGATCCCGGCCCTAGAAAACATGGTCGCTGCGGCGAAAACACTTCGCCAATAACCAGCGTCAATGGCGCTGCGTCAGCAAGGCGAAGAATCAAGATAGCGTCAAATAAAAAAACGCGCCACGGATAACTCCGGTGGCGCGTTTTTTATCGCAAAAGAAAAGGGAGCCTGAGCTCCCTTTTCTCCAGAATCTTAGCGACGGATGCCTAGACGCTTGATAACGTCCAAGTAACGGTCAACGTTGTTCTTTTTCAGGTAGTCCAGCAGCTTACGACGACGTGAAACCATGCGTAGCAGGCCACGACGGCTGTGGTGGTCACCTTTGTGCTCAGCGAAGTGCGATTGCAGATCGTTGATTGATGCGGTCAAAAGGGCGATTTGAACTTCTGGTGAACCAGTGTCGTTCTCAGTTTTACCAAAATCAGCAACGATTTGTGCTTTTGCTTCTGCAGTCAGAGACATAATGCTCTCCTAATAAGAGTGTGTGATTATCATGCACCAGCCAATCTCTGATTCAGCCGGTGCCCGAAGGCGCATATTCTACTGACTTTCGTCTAAGGTAGCAATCTATCCGCGCCTCTTTTTGCCGTCACCACGCGCAAAGGCATCATGTTTCTAGCGTGCGTCGGGCTGGCGACTGGCCACCAAACGACGCGGTGCTACCAAGCCATCGGCGTCAATTTCTCCCACCCCAATAAAGTGACGCTCATCGCCCGCCGTTAAGCGAACAAAACCACTCGTGGGAGCATTGGGCACTTGAACCGCTTGCCCTTGCAATGCATAGCTGGCCATCACCGGCAGCAAGTTAATTTCACGTAAGTCTTGCACCGCGGTATCGAGTGGCAGCAACAAAGGATCGAGCAACTGCTTAGGCTGGATCTCTTGCTCTCTGGCTTGATTGAGCAAGCTTTCCAGTTGCTCAAGCGTCACCATCTGGCGCGTTGGGTAGGCTGATACGCCAGTACGACGTAAGGCCGTCACATGCGCCCCACAGCCCAACATTTCACCCAGATCGTCGACGATAGTGCGAATATAAGTGCCCTTGGAACAATGCACTTCCATTTCTATCTCATCACCTTCAAAGCGCAGCAATTCAATCTGATACACCTTGATGGTACGCGCTTCACGCGGCACCTCAATACCTTGGCGCGCGTATTCATACAAAGGTTTCCCTTGGTACTTCAGCGCCGAGAACATAGAAGGAATTTGCTGGGTTTCACCACGGAACTTAGCAATACAACGCTCGAGTAAGCCTAGGTTAACTTTCACGTCTCGGGTTTCCACCACATCGCCATCGGCGTCAGAGGTGTTCGTCCGCTCACCCAGCTTTGCGACCACGCGATAACGCTTATCAGAGTCGAGCAGAAACTGGGAGAATTTGGTGGCTTCGCCCAGGCAAATGGGCAACATACCGGTTGCGAGTGGATCAAGTGCGCCCGTATGGCCTGCTTTTTCGGCAAAAAAGATGCGTTTTACTTTTTGTAAGGCATCATTAGAGGTCATGCCCGTGGGCTTATCGAGCAGGATAATGCCATCGACTGGACGACCTCGACGACGTTGACGACGCGCCATCTATTACTCCTCACCTTTGTCATCTTCACCACGGCGCTCATCATCGCTACGCACCGCTTTGCTTACCAAGTTGGAAATACGAATACCCTCAGTGAGTGACTCATCAAACACAAACGTCAGTTCTGGGGTCACACGCAAACGAATGGCCTTTCCAACCAAAGAGCGGATATAACCACTCGCTTCATTGAGGGCTTTGAGGCTTTCTGTCGGTGCTTGCTCGTCAACGGTTAAAAACGTGACGAAAACCTTCGCGTACGCCAAATCACGTGAAATCTGAACATCAGAGACAGTGACCATGCCAATACGCGGATCTTTAATCTCGCGCTGCAGTATCAGTGCAATTTCTTTTTGCAGCTGATGGGCGACGCGGTCTGTGCGGCTAAAATCTTTACCCATTTTCTTTTCTCTCAATAAAATGGGGGTAAGCGCATGCGCCTCCCCCCACGGTGTATCCAAACAACCTGGTTGATTTATACGCTTAATCAGTCGATTGAGCGCTGAATTTCAACCGTTTCATAGACTTCAATCTGGTCACCAACGCGAACGTCATTGTAGTTCTTCACGCCGATACCACACTCGTAGCCTTTTTTCACTTCGTTCACATCATCTTTGAAGCGACGCAGTGATTCTAGCTCACCCTCGTAGATAACCACGTTTTCACGTAGTACACGGATTGGATTGTTACGCTTAATCACACCTTCAGAAACCTGACACCCGGCAATTGCGCCCAGTTTCGGTGACTTGAAGACATCGCGTACTTCTGCCAGACCGATGATTTCTTGTTTGAACTCAGGCGCAAGCATACCGCTCATCGCTTGTTTCACTTCATCAATCATGGTGTAGATGACAGAGTAATAGCGCAGATCCAAGCTTTCATTTTCAATGGTCTTACGCGCCGCCGCATCCGCACGGACGTTAAAGCCACAAATGATCGCATTAGACGCTGCGGCCAAGACAGCATCAGTTTCAGTGATACCACCGACACCTGAGCCGACGATCTTCACTTTCACTTCATCCGTTGACAATTTGACCAGTGAATCTGCAATCGCTTCGACAGAGCCTTGAACGTCCGCTTTCAGCACGATATTCAGCTCAGCCACTTCACCTTCAGCCATGTTCGAGAACATGTTCTCCAGTTTGGCTTTTTGCTGACGCGCCAGTTTCACGTCACGGAACTTGCCTTGACGATAAAGCGCCACTTCACGGGCTTTCTTCTCGTCACGCACAACCGTGGCTTCGTCACCCGCTGCTGGCACACCAGAAAGACCGAGGATCTCAACCGGAATTGACGGCCCCGCATGCTCTACGTCTTGGCCATTCTCATCACGCATCGCACGGACACGGCCATATTCCAAGCCACACAGAACGATATCACCTTTGTTCAAGGTACCTTCTTGAACCAGCACTGTCGCGACAGGACCACGGCCTTTATCAAGACGTGATTCAACCACTACACCGCGCGCCATGCCTTGCTCGACCGCTTTCAGTTCAAGCACTTCTGATTGCAGCAAGATAGACTCAAGCAAGCCATCAATGTTCTGGCCTTGTTTTGCCGAAACATGCACGAAGATGTTTTCACCACCCCATTCTTCTGGGATAACGTCATACTGTGCTAGCTCGTTTTTCACGCTGTCAGGGTTAGCGCCTTCTTTATCCATCTTGTTGACGGCAACAATCAAAGGCACACCTGCCGCTTTCGCGTGCTGGATAGCTTCTTTGGTTTGTGGCATCACGCCATCATCAGCTGCGACCACCAAGACAACGATATCCGTGGCACCCGCACCACGTGCACGCATCGCGGTAAACGCGGCGTGTCCAGGGGTATCTAAGAAGGTGATCATGCCATTGTCGGTTTGTACGTGATACGCACCGATGTGCTGGGTAATACCGCCCGCTTCGCCCGTCGCAACGTGCGCTTTACGGATGTAGTCAAGCAGCGAGGTTTTACCGTGGTCAACGTGACCCATGATAGTTACCACCGGCGCACGTGGTGCGACAGGTGCATCGCTATCACGATCCGAGAGTACAGCCTCTTCCAGCTCGTTCTCTTTACGTAGGATAACCTTGTGGCCCATTTCTTCCGCCACTAGTTGCGCGGTTTCTTGGTCGATCACTTGGTTAATAGTCGCCATCGCACCCATTTTCATCATGGTTTTGATGACTTCAGCGCCTTTAACAGCCATTTTGTTGGCCAGCTCCGCTACGGTGATGGTTTCGCCGATTTCAACTTCACGGTTTACTTTCTGCGCTGGCTTTTTAAAGCCATGCTGCATCGATGATGGCTTAGCCATGCGGCCTTTGCCTTTTCCACCTTTGCCACGACGGCCGCGAGTGGTTTTATCCTCAGCAGCGTTCGCTTTTTTCTTCTTCTTACGACGCGGGGCGGCACTTTCTTCGCGACGATCCGCCTCGTCTTCTGCCTCACGGGCATACTCGGAAGTGACTGTATGGTGATCAGCCGCCTCCATGGTATTGAGTGCTTTGTCTTGATCTGACCAGCGTTCTTGATTTGCTTCTGCCATTTTGCGTGCCTCTTCTAACTGCCGCTGACTTTCTTCTTCAGCTTTACGCTTGGCTTCCTCTTCCTGGCGACGCTTAAGTTCATCAGCTTCTTTCTTCGCTTGCGCATCAGCAGCTTGAGCTGCAGCAGTATCCGCTGCGTTTTCTTTAGACTGCTCAGTGTTCGGTTGCGCTTGCGGCTTGGCTTCACGCTTAGCTTTTTCTTCGGCTTCGCGTTTGGCTTTCTCTTCTGCTTCACGTTTGGCTTTTTCTTCCGCCTCACGCTTGGCTTTCTCTTCTGCTTCGCGTTTCGCTTGCTCTTCGGCTTCTAGACGCGCTTTTTCTTCGGCTTCGCGTTTCGCTTGCTCTTCCGCTTCTTGCGCTGACTTTTGCTCTTCAAGGTCGCTACGCTTCACATAGGTACGCTTCTTACGCACCTCAACTTGGACATCTTTGTTCTTTCCGCCAGCCCCTGACACGCTCAGTGTGCTACGTTTCTTGCGCTGAAGCGTCAGACGCGTCGGAGCATTGCCGTTATCACCGTGCTCACGCTTTAAATGCGCGAGCAAAGCTTGTTTCTCATCTTGGCTTACCTGATCGTCAGCCGACTTTTGCATACCAGCTTCTTTAAACTGCTTCAGCAGACGATCGACTGGCGTATCAATTTCCTTCGCCAGTGTATGTACTGTAACCTCTGACATTCTGCTCCTCCTTTGCCGTCTTTACGCTTCGTCGCTGAACCAGCAGATATTACGCGCGGCCATAATCAGCTCACCTGCACTGGTCTCATCTAATCCGTCGATATCTAACAGATCGTCAGTACCTTGATCAGCCAGATCTTCCAAGGTCTTCACGCCTTTAGCGGCGAGTTTAAAGGCCATTTCACGAGAAAGACCATCCAGTGCCAGCAAATCTTCGGCAGGTTCAACATCTCCCAGCGACTCTTCTTGTGCCAGCGCGATGGTGGTCAACGCTTCTTTGGCACGTGCGCGCAAAATCTCGACGGTGTCTTCATCTAGTCCATCGATTTCGAGCATTTCGCTGGTTGGCACATAGGCCACTTCTTCAAGGGTGGTAAACCCTTCTTCCACCAAGGTTTCGGCAAAGTCTTCGTCAATATCGAGGTACTTCACGAACAATTCGACAGAGGCTTGCGCTTCTTCCTGGTGTTTTTTCTGTAGATCTTCAACCGTCATCACGTTCAGTTCCCAACCGGTTAGTTGAGATGCCAAACGGACGTTTTGACCATTACGGCCAATCGCCTGCGCCAAGTTATCCGCCGCAACGGCAATATCCATGGAGTGCGTGTCTTCATCGACGATGATAGAGGCTACGTCGGCCGGTGCCATGGCATTGATCACAAATTGCGCCGGGTTATCATCCCACAACACGATATCAATACGCTCACCACCCAACTCGGTCGATACGGCTTGCACACGCGCACCACGCATACCCACACAGGCGCCCACAGGGTCAATGCGTTTATCGTTGGTTTTCACGGCAATTTTTGCCCGTGAAGCAGGGTCACGCGCCGCGCCCATCAGCTCAATCATTTCTTCGCCAATTTCTGGCACTTCAATGCGGAACAGCTCACTCAGCATTTCCGGCTTTGAGCGAGTCATGAACAGTTGGAAGCCACGTGCTTCAGGACGGACGGCGTAGAGTAAGCCACGTACCCGATCACCCGGGCGGAAGTTTTCACGCGGCAGTTGATCTTCACGCTGGATAACCGCTTCCGCGTTGTTGCCTAGGTCAACGATGATCACATCACGGTTAACCTTCTTGACCACACCGGTAACCAGTTCACCTTCGTTGTCCATGAACTGCTCAACCACTTGCGCACGTTCAGCTTCACGCACTTTTTGTACGATCACTTGCTTAGCCGTTTGAGTGGTAATACGGTCAAAGGCAACAGATTCAATCTGATCTTCAACGTAGCCACCCAACTCTAAGGTTTCGTCTTCGTACTGTGCGGCTTCTAGCGTGATTTCACGCGTAGGCTGTGTCACTTCGTCAACCACGAGCCAACGACGGAAAGTATCGAATTCACCGGATTTGCGATCAATGGCGATACGTACATCAATGTCGGCTTCGTACTTCTTTTTGGTTGCCGTTGCCAGTGCGGTTTCCAGTGCCTCAAAAATACGCTCACGCGGAACGGCTTTTTCGTTTGAGACCGCTTCGACAACAGCCAAGATTTCTTTATTCATCTACTAATGCCTCATTTACTCTTAAAATGAAGGAACCAGGTTTGCTTTGGCGATATTACTCAAGGCAAACGCCTCATCTTGGCCGTCAACGCGAACCGTGATGGTATCGCCATCGACAGAAAGGATTTCTCCTTTCCACTTACGGCGGTTTTGCATAGCCATTTTCAGCACGATGTTCACTTCATGCCCGATGAATTGCTGATAATGATCAGCGGTGAACAGTGGACGATCAACACCTGGTGATGACACCTCTAGGTTGTAAGCCACTGTGATTGGGTCTTCTACATCCAACACTGCGCTCACTTGACGGCTCACGTCGGCACAATCGTCGACGGTAATGCCATTTTCATGGTCAATAAAGATACGCAGTGTCGAATGTTGGCCAGCTCGAACAAATTCAAGCCCAACCAACTCATAGTCCAACGCCTTAACCGGCGCGGCCAAAAGTTCAGTCAGTTGTTTCTCTAATCCTGTCATTCCAAACCCCAGAAATAAAAAAAGGGCTTAAAAGCCCAGTTACTATCCGAATGGTCTTCTTCAGATAACAAAAAACCCCGAAGATCGGGGTTTAATGTAACTGGACCCTGATGCTACGCCAGTAGCGTAGCCGTTATCGCTGGTGTCGGAATCATCTCAGCAATAACGAGAGAGTAACTCTCTGCACAAAGGCTTATTGGTCCGCTTCGTGCTGCCCCGAGGGCAAAAAGGCTAGCACGTGGCTAGCCCGGTTAGCGTGGCTTTAGTAAGAAACGCTAACGCGTTATTCAGTTTAGCCGTTATGTTAACAACAAACTTGAAATTGGTTGTGGGAAGCGGATTTTATCGCGCCGTGCAATGGCGCCGACCGGAGGTCGTGTTGATTGCATTCAACCTGATATTTCACTTCACCAACCTAAAATTGGTTGCGGGAGACGGATTTGAACCGCCGACCTTCGGGTTATGAGCCCGACGAGCTACCAAACTGCTCCATCCCGCGTCCGATGGCGACTATTATATCGCTTTTTGCAACAAAGGTGCAAGCAAATGCCCTTTGTGAACTTGGTGCCGAGAGCGGGACTTGAACCCGCACGCCTATAAAGGCACTACCCCCTCAAGATAGCGTGTCTACCAATTCCACCACCTCGGCTCAATTTTTACTGAGGGATCTCACTGTTATCAACAGGGATTTCGTCCTCTTTTGGCGCCGCTTGCTGTTGTGTAGCAGGCTCGCTTAAATCTTCAAAACCGCCTTTTGCTTCAGGCTTATGTGCAGTGAGGTTACCAAGCACCAAACTCAGGGCAAAAAATGCAATTGCAAAACCGGTTGTCATTCGGGTCAAAAAGTTTCCAGAGCCGCCAGAGCCAAATACTGTATTTGATGCTCCAGCCCCGAACGAGGCTCCCATATCTGCGCCTTTACCTTGCTGAACCAGAACCAGGCCAATTACACCGATTGCGGCCAACAGATAAATCACAAGTAGAATTTCGTACATGGTTCCACCTATGCTCCAGGTTGTTGAGCCGGCAGTGTTACTTCTCAGCCAGCGCAGCCCCCTTCGTTGGGAGCGGGTGAATACTAGCGAAAGCGCGGTGACGAAACAAGAGGAAATTGCAAAAAACCTTGATTTCGACGCTGTTTGCGCAATCTATGACCACCCGCTCGACCGTTATCAACAATTCGCCTTCACCGCCTCTGCGATTTCAAGCGCATAAGCGTGGACGTTGTCGGCCTCAGGCCCTTCCACCATCACTCGGATTAAAGGTTCAGTGCCCGATTTACGCAACAGTACACGTCCTTGTTCGCCCAGCTTTTCCTCGACACTGGCTTTAGCTGCCAGCACAGGCGCGCTTTGTAACGGGTCAACCGTGCCGCTAAAACGGACGTTCTCTAACACCTGGGGCAGTAGCGTCATGCCATCGCTTAAGGCTTTAAGATCCATCCCCGTCGCGGCGATGCTCGCCAGCACTTGCAACGCGGCGACAATGCCATCACCGGTCGTGACCTTATCCAGCACAATGACGTGGCCCGAGTTTTCTGCACCGATCCGCCAGCCTTTCTCTTGCAGCTTTTCCATCACATAACGGTCGCCCACTTTGGCGCGCGCAAACGGAATGCCGAGAGACTGAAGCGCAAGCTCCATCCCCATGTTGGTCATCAGGGTACCAACGACACCGCCTTTCAATTCACCACGGCGCAGGCTCTCGCGGGCGATAATATACGCAATTTGGTCGCCGTCGACTTTGTTGCCAAGGTGATCCACCATGATCACGCGGTCGCCATCACCGTCAAAAGCGATGCCTAAGTCCGCTTTTTGTTCGAGGACTTGTTTTTGTAACGCACGAACGTCCGTGGCCCCCACTTCATCGTTTATATTGGTACCGTTGGGCGCACAGCCAATGGTGGTCACCTCCGCACCGAGTTCACGAAACACAGAAGGCGCAATGTGATAGGTGGCACCATGGGCGCAATCGAGCACAATTTTTAACCCACTCAGGCTCAACGCGCTCGGGAAGGTGCCTTTACAAAACTCGATGTAACGCCCGGCCGCGTCGTTAATGCGGCTGGCTTTACCTAACTCAGCCGACTCGACACAAGTCAGTGTTTTTTCCAGCTCAGCTTCAATCGCTAACTCAACCTCATCAGCCAGTTTGGTGCCTTCTGAGGAGAAGAATTTAATCCCGTTATCATAATGCGGGTTATGTGACGCCGAGATCACAATCCCAGCTTCCGCGCGGAACGTTTGGGTTAAGTAGGCAATCGCAGGTGTTGGCATGGGGCCGGTAAAGGCGGCTTCTAGACCCGCCGCAGAGAGCCCCGATTCCAGCGCCGACTCTAACATATACCCAGAAATACGCGTGTCTTTACCAATCAGTACCTTACGCGTGCCTTGTTGCGACAACACGCGACCTGCGGCCCAGCCAAGCTTTAGCATAAATTCCGGCGTAATGGGAAATTCGCCCACCTTGCCACGCACACCATCGGTGCCAAAATACTTACGCTCTGTCATTATTTTTCTTCTCCTAATTCATTTTTTACGCGCGCTGTCATGGCGACGACCTTGAGTGCATCAGCGGTTTCTTTCACATCGTGAACGCGAATGATTTGTGCGCCTTTCGCCGCAGCTAAGGTGGCACAAGCAAGGCTACCGCCCAGAATATCCTGCGGCGTTTTTTCTAACATCTTGTAAATCATTGACTTGCGTGACATCCCTGCTAATACAGGCAACCCGAAGTCATGAAAAGCGTCGAGATCCGCGAGAAGCTGATAGTTGTGCGCCAACGTCTTACCAAAACCAAACCCGGGATCTAGAATAATATTCTGTCGACGGATCCCCGCCTCAGTGCAGGCCTCGATACGTGCTGCTAAAAACGCTTTCACGTCCCCCACGACATCTTGGTAGTCAGGGGCCGCTTGCATTGTCCGTGGTTGTCCTTGCATGTGCATGATGCACACAGGCACTTGCAGATCCGCTGCCGCTTCCAACGCACCAGGCGCTTGCAGCGCTCGCACATCATTAATGAGATTGGCGCCTGCTTTTACTGCGGCACGCATCACACCAGCCTTACTGGTATCAATCGAAATCCAACAATCAGATTGCTCACGAATCGCTTCAATGACTGGGACAACACGATTGATCTCGTCTTGCTCTTCTAC
The DNA here is from genome assembly GCF_001995655.1 of Salinivibrio sp. IB868. Lineage (NCBI taxonomy): Bacteria > Pseudomonadati > Pseudomonadota > Gammaproteobacteria > Vibrionales > Vibrionaceae > Salinivibrio > Salinivibrio sp. IB868. The sequence continues at coordinate 354,626 of NZ_MUEW01000003.1, read as the reverse complement.
ATCAGCAGCACCTGGGCGTGTCGACTCGCCACCAATATCTAAAATGGTGGCGCCGTCGGCTAGCATCTGCATCGCTCGCTCAACCGCTATATCGCGGTGCTGAAATTGGCCGCCATCTGAGAAAGAGTCCGGCGTCACATTCAAGATACCCATGATGACAGGGCGAGTAAGGGGGAGTGCGTTATTCTTGTGGGTTATTTGCATGTGTTTGTTTCCAAGCACGATCAAAAAAACCCCGACGTATCGGGGTTTGCATTCATGGGGATTTACGCTTCAGATTGGTTTTCTGAATCAAGCGGTTTTTGTTTTTTGTCGTCAGATTGCTCGTCAGACTCGCTCGCTTTCGAGGCATCCGGCTTGCTCGGCGTATCATCTGAAGATGAACCGCCATTACCGCCTTCCCAGCCCGCGGGCTCTCGCACGTCACGGCGAGCCATCAGATCATCAATCTGCGCTGCATCAATGGTTTCGTACTTCATCAAGGCATCTTTCATCGCGTGCATGATATCGAGGTTTTCTTCCAAGATTTGCTTGGCGCGATCGTAGTTGCGGTCGATGATGCCACGAATTTCAGCGTCAATGAGTCGGGCTGTCTCATCGGAGATATGCTTGGTTTGCGCGACCGAGCGTCCTAAGAAGACTTCGCCTTCTTCTTCTGCATACAGAAGCGGACCCAATTTTTCCGAGAAGCCCCACTGCGTGACCATTTTGCGAGCAATATCCGTCGCTCGCTCGATGTCATTCGACGCCCCCGTCGAAACTTTTTCTTTGCCGTATATCAGCTCTTCGGCCAAGCGTCCACCATAAAGGCTTGAAATCATCGAGTCGAGATGCTGACGCGACATGCTGATCCTGTCTTGCTCAGGCAAGTACATGGTCACACCCAATGCACGTCCACGTGGGATAATGGATACCTTATACACAGGGTCATGTTCAGGCACCAAGCGACCAACAATTGCGTGACCCGCTTCGTGATAGGCGGTTGACTCTTTGGTTTCTTCCGACATCACCATTGAACGGCGCTCTGCACCCATCATGATTTTGTCTTTCGCCAGTTCAAACTCGACCATCGATACGACACGTTTGTTACCACGCGCAGAGAACAGTGCTGCTTCGTTAACAAGGTTAGCCAAGTCAGCCCCTGAGAAGCCCGGCGTACCGCGCGCAATCAGTGACGCATCGACATCATTGCCTAGCGGTACTTTGCGCATGTGTACTTTGAGAATATGCTCACGGCCACGCACATCTGGCAAGCTCACCACCACTTGACGGTCAAAACGACCAGGACGCAATAGCGCAGGGTCCAATACGTCTGGGCGGTTCGTCGCCGCAATGACGATAACGCCTTCGTTGCCCTCAAAGCCATCCATTTCGACCAGCATCTGGTTTAAGGTCTGCTCACGCTCGTCATGACCTCCGCCAAGCCCAGCGCCACGCTGACGACCGACAGCGTCGATTTCATCGATAAAGATGATGCAAGGTGAGGCTTTCTTCGCTTGCTCGAACATATCGCGGACGCGTGATGCACCCACACCTACGAACATTTCCACGAAATCGGAGCCGGAAATGGTAAAGAACGGTACTTTGGCTTCACCCGCAATCGCTTTGGCTAGCAAGGTTTTACCGGTACCCGGAGGGCCGACCATGAGTACGCCGGTTGGGATTTTACCCCCTAACTTTTGGAAACGGCTTGGGTCGCGCAAGTAATCTACCAACTCCTTTACGTCTTCTTTGGCTTCATCACAGCCTGCAACGTCGGTAAAGGTCGTTTTAACCTGCTCCTCACTCATCATTTTGGCTTTTGATTTACCAAAAGACATGGCGCCTTTGCCGCCACCACCTTGCATCTGGCGCATGAAGAAAATCCATACCCCGATAAGCAGTAGCATTGGGAACCAAGAAATGAAGATCGATGCCAACATACTTGGCTCTTCAGGTGGCGTCCCTTTCACGCGCACGTTTTTGTTAAGCAGATCATCCAAAAGTTTTGGATCATTCATCACAGGCATAAAGGTGACATAGCGTGAGCCGTCACGTCGGGTGACACTCAGCTCACGATCGTCAAATTTTACTTCCTGTATTTGATCGTTGCCGATTTCGCGTACGAAAGAGGTATAGTCGACTTGACGACCGGCGCTGTCCCCTGGTCCAAAGCTTTGGAACACAGACATTAAGACAACGGCGATAACCAGCCACAGAATCAAGTTTTTTGCCATGTCACTCAAGGTGTTAGCCTCGCATAACTGAGATAGATAAATGTAAGGGTACTACAGTTTATAACCTGTAGCCACAATGTAGACTTCTCGCGACCTTGCACGGGATGAGTCGGGTTTTCGAATTTTGACCGCTGTAAACATTTTACGCACCTCGGCCAAATACTGATCAAAGCCTTCGCCCTGAAAAACTTTTACCACGAAGCTGCCTTTCGGCCCCAGCACTTCACGGCACATCTCTAATGCCAGTTCGACCAAATACATCGCTTTGGGTTGATCGGCCGCCTGATTGCCGCTCATGTTTGGCGCCATGTCAGACATCACCACATCAACTTGGTTGGGTTGAATGCGCTCGAGCAAGGTGTCGAGCACCGCTTGTTCGCGAAAATCCCCTTGAAGAAAGCTAACACCTGGCATGGGATCCATGGGTAGGATATCGCAAGCAATCACTTGCCCATCGTCACCGACTTGTGTCGCGGCATATTGCGACCAACCTCCAGGCGCAGCGCCCAGATCGACCACTGTCATTCCCGGTTTCAAGATGCGATCTTTTTGCTGAATCTCTTCTAGCTTAAAAATAGCCCGAGACCGATATCCTTTTTTCTGCGCTTCATGAACGTACTTATCGTCGAAGTGTTCTTTCAGCCAGCGTCCTGAGCTGGCAGAGTGTTTTTTATTCGCCATGTTGTTCCTACTACGCCCGCCAATGCACCACATTCATATAAAATTCAGGCAATTGTGTGCGTTAGCTTATTCTCAAAGACAGACTCACTCTCACCCAGCAGACGACGTGCATGGCATCTGCCCACTTTCTACTGTTTCAGTTTGTGGTGAGATGGCGTTAGAATGGCATGTTTTCAACCCCTAGCAAATAGAAATCGAGCCAACATGAAACTCAGCACCAAACAAAAACAGTATCTCAAAGGACTGGCTCACCCGCTTAAGCCTGTAGTCTTAATGGGCGCCAATGGTTTAACTGAAGCCGTGGTCGCTGAAATTGAGCTTGCGCTTGACCACCACGAGCTGATTAAAGTGAAAGTGGCCTCTGAAGACCGTGAGACCAAAAACCTGATTATCGACGCGATCCTACGGGAAACAGGCGCCGAAAAAGTGCAGGTAATCGGTAAAACTTTGGTCATTTATCGCCAAAGCGACGCACGCAAAATTGAATTACCACGCAAATAATCATGTGTGTGATCAAGTACGTGCTGTAGCATAACAAAAAGGCCGCATTGCGGCCTTTTTACTGTGTCAGCATCGGAGAAAAGTTACATTCCGTAACACTTTCCTACACGTAATCGACGCTATCAATTTCGAACTCTTTGACGCCACCTGGGGTGGTGATGCTCACTTCTTCACCTTCTTCTTTACCAATCAGGCCGCGAGCAATGGGAGAATTCACCGAAATCAAATTCGCTTTGATGTCGGCTTCATCATCACCCACGATCCGATAGGTCACTTCTTCGTCAGTGCTCACGTCAATCAAGGTGACCGTCGCGCCAAAAATCACTTTGCCATTATTCGGCATCTTGGTGACATCAATCACCTGTGCCACCGACAGCTTGTATTCGATGTCACGGATTTGCGCCTCACAAATGCCCTGCTCTTCACGAGCCGCATGATATTCTGCGTTTTCTTTTAAGTCGCCGAGCTCACGCGCCTCTGCAATGGCGTTGGAGATCTCAGGGCGACGCTTGATCAACTTGTCCAGCTCTTCTCGTAGCAGCTGCTCACCGCGTACGGTCATTGGCACTTTATCCATAAATGACATTACCTCTTTCAATCCACAGCAAAGGGATTTTGGCAAAACAAAGCCACGCCCAAACAGAGTATCTGGGCGCGGCGGAATTCAACGCTTTTTTTAGATTGTAAACAAGAATTCGCGCAAAATCATCTCTGATCCGGTGATAGCGTGAGCCATCCATCGGCTATCCGCTTCGCCCCCAGCCCAGCTGACGGCCTGGCCACCCCGAACGGCTTGTCTTCAAGGCTAGACAGGGTAGGATGGCATGCATGCGCAAACAAAAAGGCTTTTACCATGCTGTCCGCTCTTTTCCGCCGCCTCGCCCCCATGGCGATTTTCCTCGTGCCGTTAGCATCGGCCTCGGCGCCGTCGTTAACACTGGAACAACTGACACCATTACTCCCTAAAGGCAGCCAAGTCGCGCTATGGGTGAGTGATGCGCAGCAAAATCAGCCCCAGATCAGTGAGCAAGCCGATGCGCTGCTGCCCCCAGCCAGTACACAAAAACTCCTCACCGGACTCGCCGCTCGGCTTTATTTACCGAGCACTTTCCGTTTTACCACCCGATTGGTGCAAACCGGTGATGACATCGCCCTTATTTTTAACGGTGACCCCTCACTGACTCGAAAGGATATTCGTCAACTGCTGAGTCAATTACCGCGTCGTGGTCTCGATACCATTAACAACCTCTATCTGGATGGGCATGCGTTTGCTGGTCGCACCCGTGCGCCTGGCTGGCCATGGGACATTTTAGCGGTCTGCTACAGTGCACCTTCCACGGCAATCACCCTCAATCACAACTGTGTGCAAGGTGCGATTTATAGCCAGCCTGATAGTACGTTGACACGCGTGCATGTCCCTGACCACCAGCCCGTTTCGGTAGAGAACCAAGCGCGAGCGGTAAGCGAGGACGAACAAGCTACCCGCCATTGCGGTCTCGATCTCACCGCGACACCGCAAAATACGTATTATTTTTCCGGTTGCCTCCCGCATCGGGAGCGTCCGCTGCCACTCAACTTTGCCGTACAGACCCCTTCGACTTACGTCAAAGCCATTGTGGCCGATGAGCTCGCGCGCCTGAATGTGCGTGTGAAAGGCGATATCCGAGTGGCGCGGGCGCCCAGCCAGTCACGCGAGTTGGCTCGTCACCAGTCAGCGCCCCTTACCTCCCTACTCACCACGATGTTGCGCGACTCTGACAACCTCATTGCCGACAATCTTCTCAAAGCCTTGGGGCGCCGCTACTTTCAGCAACCTGGCTCTTATCGCAATGGCGTCGCGGCGGTGAAAGCGATATTACAGGAGGCTGGGATTGATCTATCACAGGCCGTGCTGGTCGATGGGTCGGGGCTGTCTCGTAATAACCGTCTCAGCGCCCGCCAGCTGGCGCAGGTGATACATTACATCACCACTCACCCGGCACTTGGCATGGTTCAAATGCTCCCCACTGCCGGTGTGGATGGTACCCTCAAGTATCGCCAGAGCATTCGCCACGCCCCCATAAAAGGGCGTTTAAAGGCCAAAAGTGGTTCGCTGTATGGCAGCTTTAATCTAGCTGGGGTTTTGGAGGATGATTCAGGAAACCAGCATATCGTGGTGCAACTTGTCAGTCATTATCATCCCGAGGAAGACGCACAGCCGGAGAATGTGCCCTCGCCGATTACTCAGTTTGAGCGTGAATTTTATATGGCGCTGATCCGCGGTCAGCTACTGCCTACACGAGCGCCATCTCACTGAACAAAAAAGCCCGCCAAGATGGCGGGCTCATACGCGTTGACAGTCGCACCGTTATGATTTAGTCAGTACCCGTGCGTGCAACGATTGCACCGGATTGACTTTACTCATGTCGGCGGCCGTTAACGCCATACAGGTCGCGAAAGCAGCATTCAAGGTCGTGGTATAATTCACTTTAGCCGCCAGTGCGCCACGGCGCAGCACTTTTGAGTCCTCAATCGCTTGACGCCCTTCCGTGGTATTGACGATATAGCTGTACTCACCGTTTTTGATGCGATCAAGAATGTGTGGTCGCCCTTCATGTACCTTATTGACCAGACGCGGATTGATGCCCGCCTCGCCAAGGATCACCGCGGTGCCGTGGGTCGCGTCGAGCTCAAAACCAAGCTTGAGCAACTTCGCCGCTAAATCCACCACGCGCTGCTTGTCATTATTGCGCACCGATAACAAGGCGCGTCCACCCTCGCTGTAGGCTTTACCACAGGCTAAATCCGCTTTGGCAAACGCTTCGGCAAAGGTATCACCGACACCCATCACCTCGCCGGTCGAACGCATTTCAGGGCCCAACAGTGGATCAACCCCTGGGAATTTATTGAACGGCAGCACTACCTCTTTGACCGAGTAATAAGGTGGAATCACCTCTTTAACAAACCCTTGCTCGGCCAGTGAGCGTCCGGCCATGACCCGTGCTGCAATTTTCGCGAGCGGGACACCGGTCGCCTTGGACACAAATGGGACCGTACGCGCCGCACGCGGGTTGACTTCAATGAGATAGATTTCATCATCCTTCACCGCAAATTGCGTATTGACCAAGCCTTTAACGCCTAGCTCCAACGCCAGCTTACGCACCTGTTCACGCATGCGATCTTGGATATCGTCACTGAGAGTATAAGCAGGTAACGAGCAAGCAGAATCACCAGAGTGCACGCCAGCTTGCTCGATGTGCTCCATAATGCCGCCAATCACGGCGGTTTCACCATCGCACACGGCATCGATGTCCACTTCAGTCGCATCATCCAAGAAATGATCTAGCAACACGGGAGATTCGTGCGAGACACTCACCGCCTCGTTAAAGTAGCGGCGTAGGTCGGTTTCATCATAGACAATTTCCATCGCTCGCCCGCCGAGGACGTAGGACGGACGCACCACCAGCGGATAACCAATCTCTTTGGCTTTCTCCACTGCTTGTTCCAGTGCGGTGACGGTGGCGTTAGCAGGCTGCTTAAGGCCAAGGCGCTGCACCGCATCTTGGAAACGCTCGCGATCTTCAGCACGGTCAATCGCATCTGGGCTGGTACCGATAATCGGCACACCCGCCGCTTCTAAGTCACGGGCAAGTTTAAGTGGCGTTTGCCCACCGTACTGAACAATGACCCCTTCAGGCTTTTCTACGTTCACAATGGCGAGTACGTCTTCCAAGGTGATCGGCTCAAAATAGAGGCGGTCAGAGGTGTCATAATCGGTAGAAACGGTTTCAGGGTTACAGTTGACCATAATGGTTTCAAAACCATCTTCACGCAGGGCCAGAGATGCGTGGACACAGCAGTAGTCGAACTCGATCCCTTGCCCGATTCGGTTCGGGCCACCGCCAATCACCATGATCTTCTTCTTATCCGTCGGCTGTGACTCGCACTCTTCATCGTAGGTAGAGTACATATACGCGGTGTCAGAAGAGAACTCAGCGGCACAGGTATCCACACGTTTGTAGACAGGATGAATCTGGAACTTGTCACGCAGTTTGCGTACTTCAATTTCCGACACGCCTAACAAGGTTGCCAAACGGACATCAGAAAAACCTTTACGTTTTAACTGACGCAGCGCGGCTTTGTTGAGCCCCGCGAAGCCTTGCTCACGCACTTGCTGCTCATGTTTGACAATGTCTTCAATTTGTACCAAAAACCAGCGGTCGATATTGGTGAGATTAAATACGCCATCGACCGACATACCGGCACGAAACGCATCGGCAATGTACCAAATCCGTTCGGCGCCGGGCTCTTTGAGTTCATGACGAATTTTAGTTAACGCCGTATCGTCATCCAGGTTTACCATCTCATCAAAACCCGCCGCGCCCACTTCCAGACCGCGTAATGCTTTTTGCAGTGACTCTTGCTGGTTACGGCCAATCGCCATCACCTCACCCACTGACTTCATCTGGGTGGTTAAGCGGTCGTTCGCGCCGGCAAATTTTTCAAAGTTAAAGCGTGGGATTTTAGTCACGACATAATCGATGGTCGGCTCGAACGAGGCGGGCGTTGCGCCACCGGTGATATCGTTCATCAACTCGTCAAGGGTAAAGCCCACCGCCAACTTGGCTGCCACTTTCGCAATTGGGAAGCCGGTCGCTTTTGAGGCCAATGCCGAAGAGCGTGATACCCGCGGGTTCATCTCGATGATCACCATGCGACCATTTTTGGGGTTAATCCCAAACTGTACATTTGAGCCGCCGGTTTCAACGCCAATTTCGCGCAAAACAGCCAACGACGCATTGCGCATCAATTGGTATTCTTTGTCGGTCAGGGTTTGCGCCGGCGCCACCGTGATAGAGTCCCCCGTGTGGACCCCCATGGCGTCGAAGTTTTCAATCGAGCAGACAATGATGCAGTTGTCGTTTTTATCCCGCACCACTTCCATTTCGTATTCTTTCCAACCAATGAGTGACTCATCAATCAACAACTCATTGGTGGGAGATAAATCGAGGCCGCGCTCGCAAATCTCTTTGAACTCCTCCTGGTTGTAGGCAATGCCCCCACCAGTGCCTCCCATGGTAAAGGAGGGACGGATAATACAAGGGAAGCCCACTTCGTCGAGCACCTTGTGCGCCTCATCCATGCTGTGGGCGATGCCCGCACGCGGACAATCCAAACCAATGCTTTGCATCGCCTCATCGAAGCGATGGCGGTCTTCTGCTTTGTCTATTGCGTCAGCGGTGGCGCCGATCATTTCCACGCCAAATTCGGCTAACACGCCATGGCGCTCGAGATCCAGTGCACAGTTCAAACCTGTCTGACCACCCATGGTTGGCAGTACGGCGTCAGGGCGTTCTTTTTCGATGATGTGTTTCACCACCTGCCACTGGATAGGCTCGATGTAAGTGGCATCAGCCATCTCTGGATCTGTCATGATGGTGGCAGGGTTGGAATTGACCAAGATGACACGATAACCCTCTTCGCGCAGGGCTTTACACGCTTGTGCCCCTGAGTAGTCAAATTCGCAGGCTTGGCCAATGATAATCGGGCCTGCGCCCAAGATAAGGATGCTTTTTATGTCTGTGCGTTTTGGCATGCTCAACGACTCCAATTAGGCGCGATGTTGTTTGATGAGGTCGATAAAATGATCAAAAAGTGGCGCGGCATCATGCGGCCCTGGGCTTGCCTCTGGGTGCCCTTGGAAACTAAATGCGGGTTTATCCGTGCGATGAATACCTTGTAAGCTACCATCAAACAAAGACACATGGGTCGCGCGCAGCGTCTCTGGCAGGCTGTCTTTATCGGCCGCAAAGCCATGGTTTTGGCTGGTGATCATCACCACACCACGCTCCAAATCTTTGACCGGATGGTTAGCCCCGTGATGACCAAACTTCATCTTAATTGTGTTCGCCCCACTGGCGAGGGCTAAGATTTGATGGCCAAGACAAATGCCAAACAAAGGCAAGCCTTCTGACAAAAACGTGCGCGTCGCTTCAATCGCGTAATCACACGGCGCCGGATCGCCAGGGCCATTGGATAAGAAAACCCCATCCGGGCTCATCGCTAACACCTCTTCCGCTGGCGTGGTCGCGGGCACGACCGTCAAGCGACAGCCACGGTCAACTAACATGCGCAAAATATTGCGTTTAGCACCAAAGTCATAGGCCACCACGTGATACGGCAACTCACCTTCTACGGCAGCCTCGGGCAAGCCTTGATGAAGCTGCCAAGAGCCTTGTGTCCAGCGGTAGCTTTCTTTGGTGGTCACTTCTTTGGCGAGATCCATTCCCTTCAAGCCAGGAAAGTCCTGCGCTTTCGCGAGCGCCAAGGCCTCATCCACACTGTCACCGGCCACAATACAGCCGTTCTGCGCGCCCTTCTCTCGCAACAAGCGCGTGAGTTTCCGCGTATCGATATCGGCAATACCGAGAATGTTGTGCTGTTTGAGGTAGTCAGAAAGGGATTGTTGATTGCGGAAGTTGCTGGCTAACAGGGGAAGATCACGAATAACGAGGCCTTGGGCATGAACTTGGCTAGATTCTTCGTCTTCGGAGTTGGTGCCGGTGTTGCCAATATGAGGATAGGTGAGTGTCACAATCTGACGGGAATAAGAGGGGTCGGTTAATATTTCTTGGTACCCCGTCATCGAGGTATTGAAAACCACTTCTCCCACCGCGGTGCCATCAGCGCCGATTGGGGTACCGTGGAACACTGTCCCATCTTCTAGGACTAAGAGCGCAGACTTGCTCAAGACAACCTCCAGTTATATAGAAATGCACTTTTTACGACTAACGTTGCATTCACGTATTCCATCTAAGATCAAAACTCACGTCAAGCTGAATTTTGACAAATTGCGCGCATTCTAGGGATGCACAGGGGGAGTGTCAATCAAAGCGTGTTATTTTTCTTTATTTTATTCGTCACTCATAAAGAAACGACCGCCAAAGCGCTATAACAACAAGCCTCACCCATGAATTACGGATAAAAAACGTGCAAAAGGCGCACTTAATGTGTTTTTCATCAACACCTTTTTACCCTTATCAGAAAAGGTAAATTAGCAAACGTTTACTCATGCAACAAAAGCATGCATAAGGGCTATCTGTCACCATAATGACAACAAACACAAGATTAGTGGTAATAATGTCTGAACCAGGAAGGCAACCGACAGAGGAAGAGGGAAAAGCAGAAAAAAACATCGCGCCGAGGCGCGATGAATAATTATTTAAGATTGAGGACGTCTTGCATCGTGTATAAACCGCATTGATGCTGATTGAGCCAAACCGCAGCTCGTACGGCGCCTTTGGCAAAGGTGTTTCGATTAGACGCCTTGTGAGTAATTTCTACACGCTCGCCAATATCGGCAAACATCGCCGTATGCTCGCCAACAATGTCACCTGCTCGAAGCGTGGCAAAGCCAATTTCATCTTTGCTTCGCTCTCCGGTGATCCCTTCACGCGCATAAACCGCCACATCGCTAAGTTTATTTCCCATTGCGCCGGCAATGGCTTCACCCATACCGAGTGCGGTACCAGATGGTGCATCGACTTTATGACGGTGGTGCGCTTCAACAATTTCAATGTCGCACTCCTCTCCCATCACTTGGGCTGCCTGCTCTAACAACTTGAAGACAAGATTGACACCAACACTGTAATTCGGGGCCATCACCATGGCTGTCGAAGCCGCCGCTTCTTCAATGGTTTGCTTTTGCGAGTCATCAAACCCTGTTGTACCTATGACCAACTGCTTGCCTTGTGCTTGGCATAACGTCAGGTTAGCCAGGGTCGCAGCAGGGGCGGTGAAATCAATGACCACATCGAAGTCGTCACTCACTTTCGCCAAATCGTCCACCACATTAACGCCTAACCGGCCAATACCCGCGAGCTCTCCCGCATCGGTACCGACTAAGCTGGATTCCGGTCTTTCGCTCGCGGCCCCTAAAGTAGCACCTGGATACTGTGAAACCGCTTGGATAAGGTTGCGACCCATGCGCCCAGCCGCGCCTGCTATGGCAATACGTACCATGATTTTCCCCTTTGTCACTATGCCAGTTCACTGGCTCCTTCTTGGTAGTCAATCACTCTAGCGCGTTCCTTGGCACTTGTATATTGGCGAAAAAAAGGGAAGCCCGTGCTCCCCTCGCCGTATTGAACATCACCCTAGGTGACTTCTCGAATTTGCAACTCTTTAGGCACTTCAAAAAACATGTTTTCTTCACGCCCAGCGAGATTATCAACATGGGTGGCACCCAGCTGCTTGATTCGCTCGATAATTTGATCCACTAACTCTTCTGGTGCCGACGCACCGGCCGTGATCCCGACCGTCTGCTTGCCTTCAAACCAGGCCGGATCGATATCTTCCGCCGTATCGGTTAAATAACCTGGCGTACCGAGTTTTTCGGATAACTCGCGCAGACGGTTTGAGTTGGAGCTGTTTTTTGACCCAACCACCACCATCACATCACAGCTTTGCGCTAAATCGCGCACTGCGTCTTGGCGGTTCTGGGTGGCATAACAAATGTCGTCTTTACGTGGTCCTTGGATGTTAGGAAACACCTTACGCAAGGTATCAATCACATCCGCGGTTTCATCGACCGACAGGGTGGTTTGGCTCACATAGTGCAAGTTATCAGGATCGCTCACCTTCAAGGTATACACATCCTCTGGGGTTTCGACCAAATACATGCCGCCGGTTTCACTGGCGTATTGCCCCATGGTGCCTTCCACTTCAGGGTGGCCGGCATGGCCGATCAGTACCACTTCCATATTCTTACGACTGGCACGCGCAACCTCCATATGCACTTTCGTCACCAGCGGGCACGTGGCATCAAATACGGTTAACTGACGCGACTTGGCCTCATTACGCACCGCTTGCGACACGCCGTGGGCGGAGAAAATCACAATATTGTCGTCGGGCACTTCGCTGATCTGCTCAACAAAAATCGCCCCACGCTGCTTTAAGCCTTCCACCACAAAGCGGTTATGCACCACTTCATGACGGACATAAATGGGGGGTTGATAGATTTCTAGCGCGCGCTCAACAATACTGATGGCACGGTCAACCCCTGCGCAAAAGCCACGGGGATTGGCAAGTAAGATCTTCATGTGTCCGCCTTTATTGCACACTTATAATTTCAACATCAAAAATGACGGTCTTCCCAGCCAGCGGGTGGTTAAAATCAACCGTGACGGAATCCCCAGTCACTGCCGTCACAATGCCCGGGATCTCCTGCCCTTGCGGCCCACTAAAGGCAATGATCGCCCCTTCTTCTGCGGGCGTTTCTCCACCAAAGTGACGGCGATCCATGTGATGGATATTATCCGGATTAGGCTGGCCGAATGCATCCTCTGGTGCCAAGGTGAAGCTGCTCGACTCCCCTTCTTTTAAACCAAGAAGGCAAGTTTCAAAGTTTTCCGTCAAGCTACCGTCGCCCATCACCAGCTTCGCCGGTTTACCCGCATTATGGGTGGTATCGGCAACCGAACCATCTTCCAGTTTGATGGTAAAGTGCATAATGACTTCGCTAGACGCTGTGATTGATTTCATGATTCATCCTTTTAGACAGTCGCGGTTTTGCTGATAGATACGCATCATCCTTGTTTGGTCGATGACTGGCCTTGACGAAAACTATCTAGGATTATCAATGCAGCGCCCAAACATATCGCCGAATCGGCGAGATTAAACGCTGGCCAGTGCGAACTTCCGAGATAAAAATCAAGGAAGTCAATCACGTAGCCATGCACAAGACGATCAAACAAATTACCCAGTGCGCCACCAATGATCATCGCATAGGCAATATTGATCATGCGTTTGCTGGCCGGTGTTCCCCGCATCCAATACGCCAATAATCCGCTCACCCCCAGTGCAATCGCACTGAACAGCCAACGCTGCCAACCGCCGGCATCACTTAAAAAACTAAACGCCGCGCCGTGGTTGTGCACGTATGTAAGATTGAAAAAAGGCAGCACTTCAATCCGATTCGCAAACCCGTATTCCATGGTTTGCATCACCAGCCACTTGCTGCCGATATCGAGAGCAAAGACCAGCGGCGCTAGCCAAAGCCAGCGCCATCCTGATTGTGAGAGGGAAAGAGTCTGCATCACGCAAATTGGCGAGTTTCGCCTTCTCCTGCAATATTGGTCACGCAACGGCCACAGATCTCTTCATGACCCGCAATGGTGCCAACATCAGCGACATGGTGCCAACAGCGCTCACACTTAGCCGCGCTTGATGCCGCCACGTCCACAGCCAACCCGTCGAGTTCAGTCTGTGTTGCGGAATCAGGGGCATCTCCCGCGATCACGGTCGCTTTCGAGGTCAACAGCACAAAGCGAAGTTCGTCGCCCATCAAGCGCAGCTTCTCGGCAAAGTCTGTCGGTGCATAAAGCGTGACTTCCGCTTCTAATGAACCGCCGATGACTTTTTCATTCCGGGCTTGCTCTAGGGTTTTGTTCACTGCACCGCGAACATCGAGCAATTTCGCCCAGAACGCCTGATTCAGCACAGCCTGCTGTTCTAAGTCAAACAAGCCGTCATACCAGACTTCGGTGAAGACAAACTTGGTTCGCTCGCCGGGCATTTCATTCCAGATCTCATCCGCGGTAAATGACATAATCGGTGCCATCCAGCGTACCAGTGCTTCCACGATGTGGAACAGCGCCGTTTGACAGCTGCGGTGCGCATGGCTGCCTGCTTTGGCTGTGTACTGACGATCCTTGATGATATCGAGGTAGAACGAGCCCATTTCAATCGAGCAGAACTGCATCAAACGCTGAGTCACTTGGTGGAAGTTACAGGCATCATACGCGGCAGTGATCTCTTGCTGCGCTTCGAGGGCGCGGCTGACGGCCCAGCGATCAACCGCCACCAAATCGTCTGGAGCAACCAAGTCAGTTTTAGGGTCAAAACCGTGTAGGTTAGCCAGCAAGAAGCGCGAGGTATTACGGATACGACGATAGGCATCGGCACTGCGTTTTAGAATTTCATCCGACACACTGATCTCACCCGTATAATCGGTTGATGCCACCCACAAACGGAGAATATCGGCACCCAGCTTGTTCATCACATCTTGCGGCATGATGGTATTTCCCAGCGACTTCGACATCTTGCGGCCATTACCGTCGACGGTGAAGCCATGGGTGAGTACACGGCGGTATGGGGCTTTGTCTTTAATTGCCACCGACGTCATCAGTGATGACTGGAACCAGCCACGGTGTTGATCCGAGCCTTCCAAATACATATCGGCTTCTTGACCGTTAAACTCGTCACGCTGATTAACCACAGCAAAGTGCGTCGCGCCAGAGTCAAACCACACATCCAGGGTATCCAAGACTTTCTCGTACTGATCAGCGTCATCGCCCAACAGTTCGTTCAGATCTAAGTCCCACCACGCTTGAATACCGGCTTTCTCTACGCGCTGAGCCACCTGCTCAATCAGGTTGAGCGTATCCGGGTGTAGCTCTGAGGTTTCTTTATGAACGAACAGGGCAATAGGCACGCCCCAAGTGCGCTGGCGCGAAATACACCAGTCTGGACGCCCTTCCACCATTGACTCAATGCGGCTTTGTCCCCAGTCAGGGATCCATTCAACGTTCTTGATCTCTTGCAGCGCTTTGTCTCGCAGCCCCGCTTTGTCCATGGCAATGAACCATTGCGGCGTGGCACGGAAGATAATCGGTGTTTTGTGGCGCCAGCAATGCGGGTAGCTGTGCTCATACGCGTGATGATGCAATAAGGCACCGTGCGTTTTCAGCGCTTCAATCACGCTGTCGTTGGCTTTAAACACGTGTTGACCGGCAAACAGCGGCGTGTCGGGCAGATACACACCATTGCTGCCAACCGGATTAGCCACTTCAAGATCGTATTTTTGACCGACCACAAAGTCTTCTTGACCATGCCCTGGCGCCGTGTGAACCACACCGGTACCCGATTCAGTGGTAACGTGATCGCCTAGGATAACCGGCACATCAAAGTCATAAAAAGGGTGTTGAACACGTTGAAGCTCCAACGCTTCACCTTTACAGAAACCAAGGTTGTGATAGTGCTCAATGCCCGCGCGATCCATCACATCTTTTGCCAGCTCAGCGGCAAGGATCAAGCGCTGTGGCTGGTCACCTTCCACTTGCACCAAGACGTATTCCAAGTCCGCCGCAACGGCGACCGCACGGTTCGCTGGCAAAGTCCAAGGCGTCGTGGTCCAGATCACCGCGGATACTGGGCCTTCGCCTTGGTGATCGCCCGCTAGGGTAAATACGTTCAATAACGCCTGCTCATCAACCGCGCGGAAAGTGACGTCAATCGACGGTGATGTTTTATCTTGGTACTCAACTTCGGCTTCCGCGAGCGCCGAACCACAGTCTGTACACCAATGCACGGGCTTGAAGCCTTTGTGCAAATGACCATTGCCCGCAATTTTACCCAGCGCTCGGATAATATTGGCTTCGGTATTAAAGTCCATGGTCAGGTAAGGCTTATCCCACTCACCTAACACGCCAAGCCGTTTGAAGTCGGCTTTTTGACCTTCTACTTGCTTGGCCGCGTATTCACGACATTTTTCCCGGAACTCGGCGGTGGAGATTTTCTGACCTGGCTTGCCAACTTTTTTCTCTACCATCAATTCGATAGGTAGACCATGGCAGTCCCAGCCAGGGACGTACGGTGCGTCATAGTCCGCCAGCGTTTTCGATTTAATAATAATGTCTTTGAGAATTTTATTAACAGAGTGACCAATGTGAATATTGCCGTTCGCGTACGGAGGACCGTCATGCAAAATAAATGTTTTTTTGCCTTTCTTCGCTTGACGGATTGCACCGTAAAGATCTTCATCGTACCAACGCTTGAGCATATCAGGCTCACGCTTAGCAAGATTACCTCGCATCGGAAACGCGGTTTCCGGCAGGTTTAAGGTATCTTTGTAGTCACTCATTGATTATTGATTCCGTATGGAGGTTACACTCTAGACATTATTGGCATCAGCCAGCCACGCACGCGCGGCTGATGCATCTCGTTGAATTTGCATTTTTAACGCGTCTACTGACGCAAATTTGGTCTCGTCACGCAACTTATGTAACAAGCTCACTTCAAGCTGTTTGCCGTATAAGTCGAGCGTGTGATCAAAAAGGTGTACTTCGAGTTGCTGGTGCGTGCCGTTTACCGTAGGACGGTGCCCTACATTCGCCACCCCAGGCAATGATTGCCCATCGATGGCCACCGTTACCGCATAGACACCAGACACAGGTGAAACGCGACGTTTAAGCAGCACATTTGCAGTAGGAAAACCAATCGTCCGCCCTAGCTTGCGACCGTGGGCAACCCGGCCACAAATACTGTAAGGACGCCCTAGCATATCGGCCGCCACTTGCATCTTTCCGGCGGAAAGTGCATCACGAATCGCCGTGCTACTCACACGCCGGTCGCTCACACAAAAGCTCTCGGTACTGACAACCGCAAAGTCATGCTCTTGTCCGGCTTGTTTTAAGCGCGAAAAGTCGCCAGTTCGCTTAAGGCCAAAGCGAAAGTCGTCACCCACAACCAGAAACTTAACACCCAATTGATTGACCAACAAGCGGTCCACAAAGGCATCAGGGCTCATGGCGGCGAATGCCGGGGTAAAACTCACGCACAACAGCCTGTCGACGCCCAGTTTGGCAAGCTGGGTGTATTTGTCCCGCAATCGCGATAAACGGGCAGGCGCTTGCTCTCCGAGAAATAACTCGAGCGGTTGCGGCTCGAACAGCATGACGGTCGCAGGCAAGTCAAGGACTCTGGCCTTCTCAACGACTTGACGCAAAACAGCCTGGTGGCCGAGGTGGACACCATCGAAATTCCCGATGGTCAGTACACAGCCTCGGTGTTGCGCCCGGATGTTGTGGATGCCTCGAATTAATTCCATCGCCTGCTGACTATTTGAACTATTAAAACTGGCGGATTATATACTAGTCAGCGCTGGCAATCAGCCCTGGATTGATAATCCGCGCGCTCTATCATCCACGATGACGAATATCACTCACCCGTACACCGAGCAACAGGGCGGTGACAAGATAAAGCGCGCCGCCTCCCACAATAAGGCTGGCTAACGTTAAGCTTCGAGATAACAAGGACATCGACACCCACTGAGACAACGCAGGCATCACCAGGTACAAACCGGCAATCATCACCCCCACAGCCAACACGAGTTTGCTAATAAATCCGACGGTTGCCCGCGATAATTGATAAATGCCTTGGCGGTGTAATCCTTGATAGAGCAGGCCGGCGTTAATCAACGCAGACAGCGCGGTGGCTATGGCCAGCCCGACATAACTAAACAAGTAAGCAAAAATGGCGTTGAAAACCATGTTACTCGCCATCGCTATCACACCATACTTTACGGGCGTTTTGGTGTCTTGGCGGGCGTAGTAACCAGGCGCAAGGACCTTGATCACCATAAAATTGACCAAGCCACAGGCATAAGCCATCAACGATAAACTCGCCGCTTCTACGTCAGGGACGCCAAATTCACCACGCATAAAGAGCACCATCAACATCGGTTGGGCAAGCACGATCAAACCCGCCATCGCTGGGATCCCAAGGAGCAACACCATACGCACGCCCCAATCCATGGTGGCAGAAAATTGCTGAGGCGATTGGTCAACATGCTTTTTCGATAGCGCCGGCAAGATCACGGTGGCAATGGCAATACCAAACAGACCGAGCGGAAATTCAAGCAAGCGATCAGAGTAATACAGCCAACTGATCGACCCTGTCATCAAGAAACTGGCAATAAAGGTGTCGAATAATAGGTTAATTTGGCTCACCGAGACCCCGAAAAGCGCGGGAATCATCAGCTGGCGTATTTTCACTACTCCAGGATGCTGCCAGCCCCACTTAGGTTTTACCAGCATGCCTTCTTGAGAGAGGAAAGGCAGTTGAAATAAAAGCTGAACCGCGCCCCCAATAAAGACACCAATCGCCAAACCTATTTCAGGTTGGGCAAGATGCGGGGAGATACCTATCGCCGCTGCGATAATGGCGATATTCAAAAAAACAGGGGTAAAGCTCGACACCGCAAATTTATTGAGGGTGTTAAGTATCGCCCCAGATAAAGCCACAAAGGTAATAAACCATAAGTAAGGGAAGGTGATTTTGAGCATCAAGCTCGCCAACTCAAACTTGGCACCGTCAGGCCGGCCCTCGAGCCAATCAACGAACCAACCTGTACCAAACAGCGCCGCTAGGACGGGCGAACCGACCACCCCGAGCAAGGTGACAAGAGTGACCAAGCCACCTAAGGTGCCCACCACATTGGCGACCAGCTCACGCGAGTGCGCGCGTGTGTCATCATCTTTATCTCGCGCTTGATATTCAGTTAATACGGGCACAAACGCTTGCGAGAAGGCGCCTTCTGCGAACAAACGACGCAAAAAGTTCGGAATTTTGTTGGCGAAAAAGAACACATCGGCGGCGGCGCCTGCCCCCATCAAGTTCGCGATCACCACATCACGGACCAGCCCTAAAACACGGGACACCAAAGTCATGGTGCTCACGATGAGCCCAGAGCGTAAAAGTCGCTTACTCACGGTTACCTCTTGAAAACACGTGCCCAATGCGCGTCACTGTCGCACCTTCATTGTTTCTTTCCGCTGTCACGTTATCGCTGACATCGATAAGAAATGGAAATATAGGTGACGTCGGGGCTGAAATGCTGATAGAATCAGCCGCCATATTAACTGTGATAACCCCGCAGCGCCAACACATCGTTGGAGCGGCGGATCTTTGCACAAATGAATTGACAATAGAGGTAAAAAGAGGCATAGTCCTCCGCCTTGAAATGTCACCGAACAAAAAGATTTGGGAGTTAGACCCTTGGCGAATATCAAATCTGCTAAGAAGCGTGCGATCCAGTCTGAGAAGCGTCGCCAGCACAACGCAAGCCGTCGCTCTATGATGCGCACTTATATGAAGAAAACTGCTTCAGCTATCGCTGCAGGCGACAAAGAAGCAGCAACTGCTGCTTTTGCACAAGTTCAGCCTATTCTTGATCGTTCAGCCACCAAAGGCCTGATCCACAAGAACAAAGCAGCTCGTTACAAAGCAGCATTCGCAGCACAAATTAAAGCGCTGTAATTTTGCTCTTTGCAAAGAGATAAAAAAAACCGGCTTCGGCCGGTTTTTTTATTGCTTAAGGGTTGGGTGAATCCACGGTTTCCTTACAATACAGATCATGTAATAACTGGATAACCGCCTCAACTTCATCACTTTTTAGCGAGTAATACACGGTTTGCGCTTCTTTACGCGTGGCCACTAGGCCATCTTTTCGAAGCCAAGCAAGGTGTTGAGACAGCGCCGACTGGCTTAAAGGCACTCGCTCCACCAGCTGCCCAACCGACAACTCTCCTTGCAATAGATAACACAGAATGAACAGGCGTTTCTCGTTGGCCATGGCCTTGAGCAGGTTTACCGCCTTCGGCCCATTCTGCTGCATGCGGGCTAAATCCATTCAACTTCCACCACTCATTAATACTCATTGCCACGAGTCTAGCACGATCTTTATGCCAATCTGTAACTAAACAAATAAGCGGCTGTAATCTGCCTCACAAATCCGCTTGACCGCCGGATGCTGGATCATTCGCTCGGCGAATATCACATAGTACTCTTCTTTGACCGCACTCAACTCGACAATTTGTACGGCTTGCCCGAGGCGCGTCACTTCCTCGGCATAGGTGGTGGGCGCAATGAATAACGCCTGATGACTAATGCCAAATGCTTTCATCAGTGCAGAGTCATCAAACTCACCCAGTATGTTGGGCACGATGCCTTGTTGATCAAACCACTGTGTGAGTTTTCGTCCCATAGCGGTCGCTTTGCTCGGCATCAATATTTTTTGCGTGGCAAGACGGATAGGTAGCGGCACATCGGGGGGCTCTGCGGGATTAGAGGAATACAAACTCATGCTACTCTCACCAAGCTTGACGCTAAATAACCCCGCCTGTTGCGTGGAATCGACTGGGCAGTCGGACAAGATCATATCCAATTTATGCTGAGAGAGCTGTTCGAGTAGCATCTCGTGCGTCGATTCAAAGCAACGTAGGTGGATGGCATTATCGTTCGGGATAGCATGAAGCAAGATTTGACTGATCAAACGCTTAGATAAGGCATCAGCCACCCCTACATCAAATAAGATGTTTTCTTGTTGGCTATAGTTAACAATATCCAGCATCTCATAACTCAAGCCAAACATACGGTCCGCATATTGAAAAACGAGCTGACCCAGTTCGGTGGGCTCAACATAACGGCCATTGCGTTTAGTAAGCTTGCCATTTAAGCGCTGTTCCAGCGCTCGGATTTGCCCTGTCACTGTTTGTGGTGTTAAACAAAGTTTGTCCGCCCCTTGGGTGATTGAACCTTGCTTGCAGACCATCCAGAAATAATAGAGGTGGTTGTAGTTTAGGTGAGCCATGCTGATTGATAAAAAAACGCCAGACGAGCAGCTTACGCTGCCCCTCTGGCGCCTTCAAGTTTCATGCTCGTTTTAGTCTTTCACATCATCTTTATCGAGCGGCTTTCTCACCCGCTCTCCAGCACGATGCTCTAACGCACGCTCTGAAAAGCTCGACCCATTTTCGGCTTTATCTTTGTCGTTTAATGAGGCCGTCATCGCTTTTCCATCTGCCACGCCCGCTAAGTAGGCTTGGCACACGTCGCTGTTATCCTTTTCTCCGTGGCAGTACATCTTCTGGTTCGCCGCCATGGCAGAGCCAGAGACGGCAACCAGGCTAGTAATCAATGCTAGTGTCGCCTTCTTCATACTCGTCTCCTCGTTCATCAGCAAGCGCGCTGGCTGGGGGCAATGCAAAGTGCAAGACCGCATAACCAATCACCGCGGCCAAGGTTGATCCTATCAAGATCCCCAGACGAGAGAGTGTGACGAACTCGCCATTCACACCGACAAAGGCCAGTGACGAGATAAAAATAGACATGGTAAAACCAATACCACAAAGCACTGACACCGCGAAGATGTGGGTGAAATTCACACGTGCTGGTAATTTGGCAATGCCGAGTTTCACCGCTGCCCAGCTAAAGCTAAAGATACCCAAAGGCTTACCAATCAGCAGACCCAATGCAATACCTAACGGCAACATTTCGGTTAAGTTTGCCAAAGAGACGCCATCCAAAGACACCCCGGCATTCGCAAAGGCGAAGATAGGCAGGATCAAATAAGACACATAAGGATGGAGGGCGTGCTCCATTTTTTTCAACGGTGATGGGTCATCATCCGTTTTACCTTTCAGTGGGATGGCAAAGCCAAGCACGACACCGGCGAGGGTCGCGTGAACACCTGACTGTAAAACACTGAACCACAGCACCAAACCGACCACCACATACGCGGTGATACTGGTGACCTTGCGCATGTTCATCGCCACCAAGACTAAGGTAGCAGCAAACGCACTGGCTAACGCAACCACTGACAGATCACTGCTGTAAAACAGCGCGATGATCACTATTACCCCAAGATCGTCAATAATCGCCAGTGCGAGCAAGAAGACCTTTAGCGCCAACGGTACACGATTACCCAGCAATGCCAAGACACCGAGGGCAAAGGCAATATCGGTCGCGGCCGGGATCGCCCACCCCGATACCGCGAGAGGATCACCCCAGTTAAAGGCTAAATAGACCAATGCGGGGGCGAGCATCCCACCAATGGCGGCGACCGCCGGGAAGGTCGCTTTGTCTTTCGAGTTTAAGGCACCTTGCACCAACTCACGCTTCACTTCCAAACCAATCAGCAGGAAAAAAATCACCATCAAGCCATCGTTGATCCAATGACCAACCGATAAACCGGCTATATAGGTATGAAGGGTGCTGTCATATAAAGGCTGTAGATCCGAGTTCGCTACGAACATCGCCAATACCGCCGCAATAATCAGCACAATACCTCCTGCGGATTCCATTTTCAGAAACTGACGAATGACATCAGTCATTTAAGCACTCCATACAAAAAAAGTGGATTTCCGTAGTCTAGTCAGCCAGACCACTTTTAGAAAAATCGTTTGTTCTGATAGTAAACATCGGAAAAACCGATATCAAAACTAACTTACCATTGATTTATTCGCAGTCTAATCTTTTTTATCCTTGCTAACCGCCCAGTGTCTAGCATAGTGTCAACGCGCGCCTCCCTGTTACATTTTTTCCACGGATTTTTTTACGGCACCGAACGGGCACAAATAATACTTAAAATCAGCAAGCTAACTGGCGCGAATTCCACTGATAACCTCGTCCAGATCGGATTTTCAAACCACTGCAGTATTTGTGTCATATTTCTGAAATATTACCTTCTTACTATCGCCGCAGATTTTTGCTTTGACACTAAACTGACATCGAACTGTCACGGAGATATCTTATGACTCCCCATGCTACAGCGGTAGAGGCAACCCAGAGCTCCTCAAATTGGTTCCGTTGGACCAAGCTTGCCGTCATGCTTTACCTCCTACTGGTGGCCGTTGCCATGGTAGGAAGCGGCTTTAAATGGGCCGTCGGCGACGAAGCAAAGACGCTCTTCGCGTTCGCTTCTCATCCCGTAGCTGGCTTAATGATTGGTATTGTTGCTACCGCATTGATCCAATCGTCAAGCACAGTCACCTCTATTATAGTTGGCTTAGTCGCAGGTGGCCTCCCCGTTGAAGCCGCGATTCCAATGGTCATGGGGGCAAACGTAGGCACCTCGGTCACTAACACGATCGTGAGCCTTGGGCATGCCCGCTGTAAAGTGGAGTTTAGTCGCGCATTTAGTTGCGCCACCGTCCATGATTTCTTCAACCTTTTTGCCGTTGCTATCTTCCTGCCATTAGAGATGGCGTTCGGTTTGCTGAACAAGATTTCCGAGTGGTTGGTTTCACCGCTGACGCAAGCCAGTGACATGAGCATTAAAGGTTTGAACTTTGTTAAACCGCTGACAAAACCCGTGGTTAACGCGGTGCAATCACCGCTTGAAGCCGCCCTGCCTGGTAACATTGGTGGCGCTATCATGATTGTCATGGGGATTGCTGCCATCGTGATTGCGATTACCATCATGGGCAAAGTGATGAAAAAGCTGATGGTCGGTCGTGCCAAAGACATGCTGAAGAACGCGATTGGTCGTGGTCCACTGCACGGTATTTTCTCAGGCTCTGTGGTCACTGTTTTGGTGCAGTCTTCATCGACAACCACCAGCTTAATGGTGCCGCTAGTCGGCTCAGGGGTGCTAAAAGTCCGTGACATCTACCCCTTCACCTTAGGCGCCAACATTGGGACTTGTATTACCGCCCTACTCGCCGCCACGGCGGTTACCGGTGAATTCGCGGTCTTTGCCCTACAAATCGCGTTGGTGCACTTAAGCTTCAACATCTTGGCGACGACGCTGATTTTCGGTATTCCGTTCTTGCGTGAATTGCCGCTCAAAGGGGCCGACTGGTTAGGCCAATTGGCAGCCAAATCAAAAGCGGCGGTACTGGCTTACATCGGCCTCGTCTTTGTGATTGTTCCAGGAAGCATTGTGCTGTTGTCACAGTGATGGGTTGACCTCCCGCCCAAGCGCAAAAAACCACCGCCCGTGCGGTGGTTTTTTATTGGAGACACCAAAGTAAGTCAGATAAAGATGTCGCGATATCGATGAGACGTCACTAAATGGCTATCGGTGCTTTAATCGTTGGGTGCGGCTCGTACCCTTCAATCTCAAAGTCATCAATTTGATAATCAAAAATAGACGCCGGTTTACGTTTGATCACCAAGCGAGGTAGTGCACGCGGTTCACGTTTTAGTTGCTCGTAAACAATCTCGTCGGTTAAATGATTATGATAAAGGTGCACGTCTCCAAAGGTATGGACAAAATCGCCCACCGCTAAATCGCATTGTTGCGCAATCATATGAGTGAAAAGCGCATAGCTGGCAATGTTAAACGGCACACCCAAGAAGTAATCGGCGCTGCGCTGATAAAGCTGGCATGAAAGCTTGCCATCAGCCACGTAGAACTGGAACAAGCAATGGCAAGGCGCCAAGGCCATCTTGCCTTGTTCGGCGTTCTCGGTTGGGCTTATCGACTCATCAGGCAAATCAGCAGGGTTCCAAGCGGTAATGATATGACGACGTGAATTAGGTTTCGTTTTAATTTGCGCGATCAGTTGTTCGATTTGATCCACGGTCGAGCCATCAGGACACGCCCAAGAGCGCCACTGCGCGCCATAAACGGGGCCAAGGTCACCGCTTTCAGTCGCCCACTCATCCCAGATACGCACCTTATTTTCTTGTAAATAGTGAACGTTCGTATCGCCGTTAAGGAACCACAAAAGCTCATGGATAATGGCACGCGTGTAGAGTTTTTTGGTGGTGAGTAGCGGAAAGCCAGCGGCAAGGTCAAACCGCAGTTGCCGACCAAACACTGACCGTGTTCCCACGCCCGTGCGATCGCCTCTATCCGTCCCATTATCGAGAATATCCTGCATCAAAGCCTGATACTGCTTCATAGTGTTTCCTATCATTGGCCAAACGAACAAAAGGCACCGCTGAGGTGCCTTGATGGTTTACTTACTATAACCGATTAGCGCTATTCGGTCACTTGGCGGATTGACGCTGGTACGCCCATCCGATCATCACTGCCCCCGCAATAATCATGGGTAATGACAACAGTTGTCCCATACTGAAAATGCCGGCAAACAAGCCTAGGTGCGCATCTGGCTCACGGAAATATTCCACAATAAAGCGGAATGTCCCGTAGCCAGCCAAGAAAAGCCCTGATACTGCGCCCATCGGGCGTGGCTTTTTGATGTAGAGGTTGAGGATCACAAACAGGGCGACACCTTCTAGCGCAAACTCATAGAGCTGTGAGGGGTGCCGCGGCCAAGGGCCACCACTTGGGAATACCATCGCCCACGGGACATCAGTCACCCGTCCCCAAAGTTCACCATTGATAAAATTCCCTAGACGACCTGCGCCCAATCCAAACGGTACCAGCGGCGCGATAAAGTCAGCAACGGTAAAAAAGTGACGCTGAGTTTTACGCGCGTACCACGCCATGGCGGTGATCACACCCAGCAAGCCCCCGTGGAAGGACATGCCACCTGTCCACACTTTGAATAAAAACAGCGGATCGGCAATAAAGGCATCAAATTGATAAAATAGGACATAGCCAATACGTCCCCCGAGCACGACGCCCAAAAAGCCAGCAAAAAGGAGATCGCTGACTTCTTCTTTGCTCCAACCGCTATTCGGTTTGGCCGCACGATGATTCGCAAGCCACAAGGCGAACACAAAGCCAAGTAAATACATTAAACCGTACCAACGCACGGCTACCGGACCAAGTTCAAATAAGATGGGGTCGATTGACGGAAAGGTAATGTAGCCTTCGGCCATGAATGGGATCCTTTATTTCAACAACATGCTGGCGCCGACAATAACAAGAAAGACGGCAAAAATACGTTTTATTTGCGCAGTGGGTAGTCTCACCGCCAGTTGAGCACCGACCCGTGTCATCAATACCGACGTTGACACGACGCCGAGCAACGCAGGCAAATACAAATATCCGACACTGAGCGCGGGCAAGGGTTCCGTTTGACGCCAGCCCAACCACATAAAACTCATCATGCCACCCAGCGCCAACACCGCGCCCCCCGCCGAGGCACTGCCAATGGCTTGGTGCATACTCACTCCGCGCCAATGCAGGTATGGGACGGTAAACGAGCCGCCCCCGATCCCCGCTAAGCTAGAAAGTGTTCCGATCAGCGTGCCCGCAAAGGACAGTCGCAGCCAATGCGGTAAAGGACGCGCGCGATAGGGACGCCGATTGAGCAACATTTGTAGCGCCATGGCGAGTACTATCACGCCAAACAGGCGGGGCAACCAATCGTGTGGCAGCCGATCCGCAAGCCCTGCCCCCAAGACGCCGCCCAGCATCATGCCAGGGACGAGCGCTTTAACCGCCTCAAGATGAACATTCCCCAGACGAAAATGGCGCCAAGCAGAGGCACTCGACGTCAGTACAATGGTCGCGAGCGAGGTAGCGAGCGCAATAGGCATCACCACAGTGGGCGCAATACCGAACACGGGGAGGAGAAAGGTCAGAGCAGGCACGACGACCAACCCACCACCAATTCCCAGAAGGCCAGACAACGTCCCCACGCAGGCCCCCAGCAGCATACACACTACAAAAAGTAGGGCCGTTAAGCTGGTTATCATCGCAGCTGTCCGACTTTAACCAACGCCTCTAACCCATGCGCAGCCAGAAAGGCTTCAGTGGCAGCGCGGATCTCGTCTGGATGATCCAGGGTTAGCATCTGCTTGGCCTGCGTGACTAAATGCGCGTGCGGTAAACGGCTTAGCAAATACTTAATCTTGGCCACGTTGCGGGTATTCATACTGAGCTGGTGATACCCCAACCCCACCAGCAAAGACGCCCCCACCGGATCACCGGCTAGCTCTCCACACACACTAACCGGAAGCTGATGACGGCTCCCCACAGCGGCAATCGACGCTAATGCGTGTAATACCGAGGGGTGCAGCGCATCAAAAATATCAGCCACGCGCGCATTGTTGCGATCGACCGCTAATAGATATTGAGTGAGATCATTGGTGCCGACTGAAAGAAAATCGACATCGCGCGCAATGTTATCGAGCTGATAAAGAATAGAGGGAACTTCAACCATGATCCCCAATAAAGGGATATTGATACTTTGCCCAGCTTGGTGTGCCTCCTGGCTGACCTCTTGATAAGCACGGCTAATCAACGCCTTGGCTTCCAATAACTCGTTACGCCCGGAGATCATCGGCAGCAACAGCTTAAGATTGTTAAAACCAATACTGGCACGCAACATGGCGCGAACTTGAATCAAGAAGATATCCGGGTGGTCGAGGGTAAAACGGATCCCGCGCCAGCCTAAAAACGGGTTGTCCTCTTCAACACTTAAATACGGTAATGGTTTATCGCCGCCAATATCTAAGGTGCGCATCACCACAGGTTTATCAGGGTAACTGGCAAGAATCGCACGGTATTGTTTGACCTGCTCGTCTTCAGACGGAAAACGGCGCTGCATCAGAAACGGCACTTCCGTACGAAAGAGCCCAACACCGTCAACGCCCTGATTGATTGCAATCTGGCTATCGGCGCTCAAGCCGGCGTTTAAGTGAACTTCAATACGCGTGCCATCCTGAGTATGTCCTGGTGCCGCGAGTGCCGTCTCAAACGTAGACTGTAGGCTCGCTTCCTCTTGCACGAGGTGCTGGTATTCATTGATCAATGCCTCAGCGGGCTCGATCATCAACACCCCTTTGTGGCCATCGAGGATCACGGTTTTTTGATGAAGCTTAGCGGGCGAAAAGCTGACGCCCATCACCGCCGGGATCCCCAACGCACGCGCCAAGATCGCCGCGTGTGAGTTCGCCGCCCCTTCTTCCGCCACCACACCAGTGAGCAACGCGCGAGGAATGGACGCTAACATGCCCGCCGTTAGCTCTCGCGCCAACAACACAATGGGCGTCGAAACCGGTGGTGGACTCCCCGCAGGCGCGATTAAAAAGTAAAGCAGCCGCTGTCCTAACTCTTTCACATCGCCCGCTCGGGCTTTTAGGTAAGGATCATCCATCGCGGCAAAACGGGCAGAAAAGGCTTCAACCGTTTGTCTCACCGCCCAAGTGGCGGCATCCCCTTGTTGGACCCGTACTGTCATGTCTTCACGCAGCATAGGATCGTTAAGCAGATGAACAAACAAATCAAAAATCGCCAGCGCGTCTTTTTGCAGCTCTTTATCAAAGCGTTTACGCAAACGGCGAAACTCGGTACTGGCATCGTCAATCGCCGCGTCCAGTCTGTCGAGTTCACCCTGTGTATCTAGGTGGCAAGCAGGCGCCACCTCTTCAAGCCGCGGTTGAGAGTCATCACACCATGCTTGTGCGATCCCAATGCCCGGCGACGCAGGCATTCCCTCTAGCAACACGGGAGACGGCGCTCCCTGCCAGCCACCTTGGGCATCGGCATGCGCAAACACCACGGCCAACTGCGCGGCTAAGGTCACGAGAAAGGACTCTTCGCTCTCATCAAACTGGCGGGGTTGATGTTGTTGCACCACCAGCACACCCAACACCTTTTTGCGATAAATGATAGGCGTGCCAAGAAAGGATTGAAAGGCATCTTCGCCGGTGGAGGGGAAGGGTTTGAACGCGGGGTGCTTACGCGCGTGCGCCAAATTTAAAGGCTCAGCACGCTGACCCACCACACCGACCAAACCCTCGCCAAATGCCATCGACACTTGTGCACAAGGGTCGAGGCCTTGTGTTGCCATAAGCTCAAACTGTTGGTCTTCAGCATTGGCAAGATAAACGGAGCAGCACTCGGTACGCATCGCCACGCAAGTTTGTTGCACCAAGGTGTGTAACGCCTGCTCAAGATCTGAAGACGCCGCCACACTTTGCACAATATTCCTTAACTGCGTGAGCACCCAATCTCTCCTTACATTTATCCTCGCTTGTGTCGACGCCGAGGTTTGCGTTCTTTAAACGGCATCGCAAGTGGCGCGAATTCTTTCATCGCACGCCGATACACTTCACGCTTAAATGCCACTACTTGCCGCACTGGATACCAATAGCTCACCCAGCGCCAGCCATCAAACTCTGGTGTCCCCCCGCGCGAGACATTAACGCGTGACTCGTCACATTCAAGTTTGAGCAAAAACCACTTTTGCTTTTGCCCGATACACACGGGCTTGGAATCCCAGCGCACAAGGCGTTTGGGTAACTTGTAGCGTAGCCAATGTCGACTAGTCCCCAAGATGCGTACATCTTTTTTAGTCAGCCCCACTTCTTCATACAATTCCCGGTACATCGCTTGTTCAGGGCTTTCCCCCTCATCGATGCCACCTTGTGGAAACTGCCATGAATGCTGACCATATCGACGAGCCCAGAGAACTTGACCGTGGCCGTTACAAATTACTATCCCCACGTTGGGACGATAGCCATCGCCATCAATCACTGGACGACCTCAATGATAAATCTCTACTGAACCTGATTTTTTCACAAAAAGCGGTGAAGGGTAAACAAACATTGTGGATTGAGCGTTGTTTTTGCGCACTCGTCGTCATCTGAGGATAACTTAGCCCCTAACAGGAAGTTATAAACATAGCAATGAGAGTTTGCGCACATTTATTCACGCTTTCTGTGGATAGATTTGTGAAGAAGCCTAGAAAAAGTTCACTTCTCGAACGATTAAGGATCGCGTCATAGAATTAAAAGCGAACCAAAAAACAATAAATTCATTAATAATCAGTTAATTAAAACCAACTCACAACAAAAGGATCTTTTTTAAGATCGAGCGATCGTCAAATACACACAGATCGCTTAAAGATCCACCAATCAGAAAATTATCCACACCAATAGCGCAAAAAAACGGCAAGTTAGCGATTTTTCACATTTTAACCCTCCTTTACGTACTGTATATTTGATCATGATAGTCAGGAATCCTATCAATCATCCTTCATCTGTGGATAACTACAAGCGTACGGATAGGATCATCAAGGGTAGGATCGACTTGCAGCCAATACAGCAGTTCTTGATAATGCACGCTCTCAACGTAACGAGCAGGATCCCAGCACAGTGATACAGCCCCCCGCATCCGAGCAGGTATTGATGGAGCGTGCGCTCGCCCTCGCCGGTCTGACCCTTGGCGAAGTCAGCGAGACACTGTCGATCCCTTGTCCAGCGTCACTCACGCGAGAGAAAGGTTGGATTGGCATGTTACTCGAGGCCTGTTTGGGCGCCAACGCCGGCAGCAAACCCGAACAAGACTTTGCGCATTTAGGCATTGAGCTAAAAACAATTCCGGTCAACGGCGATGGTAAGCCGCTGGAAACCACCTTTGTGTGCGTTGCGCCGCTCACTGGGATCGCGGGGGTGCGCTGGGAAAATAGCCATGTGCGGCAAAAACTGTCACGCGTCTTGTGGATCCCCGTTGAAGGCGAACGCGATATACCGGTATCACAGCGCCGCATTGGCACGCCATTATTATGGTCCCCTAGCCAAGAGGAGGAAGCGCGACTGCGCGCCGATTGGGAGGAGTTAATGGATTGGGTAGCGCTAGGTCGCGTGACGGAAATCACAGCCCGCCAAGGTGAGTCTCTCCAACTACGACCCAAAGCAGCCAACGGCAAGGCCTTGACCGACGCTTTCGGCCCCGATGGTGAGCCGATCCGTACCTTGCCACGCGGCTTTTATTTACGCACGCAATTCACCCACCAAATCTTGCGTCGTTACTTTGTGGATCCGAAGTAAGTGTCAATCCGCACGCATGACATCCCGCGCGTTTAGGTAAAACATCAAAAACGAATTGGCATATCTTCTCGACAGCTTGGCTCGCCCCCGGTGGCAAACTCATCGTAAGGGTCCATCAAGCGTAATACGCCCTCTTCAATTCCCAGGGCTTTAAGTTTCTCCCCGACTTGCCCGACATGATCAAACTGCATCACTTCACCGGTTTGGTCTGAGCGTAAAGGCTCTAATTCATGCTTCACTTCTACTTCGACCGAGTATTTTGCGCCGCCTGCGTGTGCCATCACATAACATTGTGGACATGAGCGAGGATCCGCGCGCATCCAGGCTTTAAGCTGTGAATAGTTCATCTGACTTTCCTCTAGATTACACTTTTTCGTGTCCATCATGCCTAGCAATAACACCGCGCTCAGACCGATACCATCGGACAGTCCATTTAGTAATGGTCAATATTTAACCAGCTGTCAAGCCGCAGCTAAACCGCTTTCGATCATTTTTAAAATTCTCTACTATGGACTGCCATAGGTCGATTGCAGACAAGGAGAAAGGATGCAATACCACCGTTTGCCCCATTCCTCGCTAGAGGTGAGTAAAGTGTGCTTAGGCACCATGACATTTGGTGAGCAAAATAGTGAAGCTGACGCCCATGCGCAGCTCGATCTTGCCTTTGAGCGGGGCGTGAATTTCATTGATACCGCTGAAATGTATCCCGTTCCCCCCAGCCAATCCACACAAGGTTTAACCGAACAGTACATCGGCAGCTGGTTAGAAAAGTCCGGGAAGCGCGATCGTGTTATCCTCGCCACCAAGGTAGCCGGACCACGCAATGTCCCCTATATCCGTGACAATATGTCGCTTAACCGACGCCATATTCATCAAGCCGTTGAGGATAGCCTGACACGACTAAAAACCGACTATATCGATTTGTATCAAGTGCACTGGCCACAGCGGCACAATAATTGTTTTGGTAAGCTCAATTATCCGTATCAAGATGAACACTCTGGGGTCACCATCCTCGACACGCTGGATGCGCTGCATGAGCTTGTCCAAGCAGGAAAAATTCGTTATATCGGTGTCTCAAACGAAACGCCTTGGGGCGTGATGCGCTATTTGCATCTGGCAGAGAAGCACGGCCTCACGCGTATCGTCTCTATTCAGAACCCTTATAATTTGCTTAACCGCACCTTTGAAGTCGGCCTGTCGGAAATCAGTCATCATGAAGGGGTCGAGTTGCTTGCGTACTCGCCGCTCGCGTTTGGCGCGTTGAGCGGAAAATATTTGCAAGGCGCACGCCCGAAAGGGGCCCGTTGTACACTGCACCAACGCTTCGCGCGCTACTTTACCGAGTCAGGGCAAAAGGCCACGCAAGAGTACGTCGATCTTGCCCAACGCCATGGCCTCGATCCTGCACAAATGGCACTCGCGTTTGTGAATAGTCGTCCTTTTGTCGCGTCTAACATCATCGGTGCCACGACGCTAAAACAGCTCGAGAGTAATCTCGATAGCTTGGATCTGACGCTGAGTGACGATGTGCTTGCCGGTATTGATGAGATTGCTAACTGCTATCCCAACCCCTGCCCTTAGATCGCAAACGGCAGCCAAGTTGGCTGCCGCGCAGTGTTTTATTCGAGGATGGTGCGGCGTATCAACCGATACGCCGCTTCCTGGGGCCCATTATAACCACCGCCATCGTCGTCGCCATGTCACAAGATAACGTTTGGCCGCAAATTGTGTGCTAACGGGCAAAGCATCTTGTTTGTCAGGCGCAATACCAATATCACGTTGTAGGTGACGATTTAACGCCACATCTGTGTAGCGGTAACGGTGTGTGCTCGCGCGACGCTGACGAATCATATCCAAACGCACCAGCGCTTGGGCTAAGGGTAATAAAGATAGTTGAGTCATGATGGCTCTCCTTTTCGGTTACAGGAGGCCACAGGCATAAAGCGAAGTGGGACTGCAAACTGGCCGCGTTATACCTGCGACCAGTTACAGTTGGACGCAGAGTCAGATGCGTGAGCGGGTATCCTGAGCCAAGTGGTTGGCACAGTAACGCGCAGAGGCAACGATGACATCGAGTTTTTTCATCGGAAAATAAGTCATGGCATTAACCTCCTTGAGCATGTGAATCTGCGTGAATGGAGCTAATAGTATTCAATAACTTATAATTAATATCAATAAGTTATATAAATATTGTTCAAATAAAGCGCAACACTCTGTCTAGCAATAAAGACATGGGGGATTGTGCTAACCAGTCCGCTAATCATCGATAAAACTCAATCAGTTGTGCTATCGACGTGATATTAGATGCCTTTATGACCGGTACTGATGCGCTATTATCGAGGCGTCACAAGAGGAAGGGGAATGGCGCGAGCGACCCTACGTTTAGCCGCCCGCTAATCATGCTATGTGTCTAATAATGCTATGTGTGTTGATGATTGCTTATCAATGACGCCTCGAGTGCTGAACAATCAGCAAAGTCTTTAAGCCCGTGTCAGTTGCGTCATTTCTTCGCGGACTTGTGGTACGGTTAAGCCGACAATAATTTGGAAGCTATCACCATTACGTACCACGTTTACTGCACCATG
This sequence comes from Salinivibrio sp. IB868, assembly GCF_001995655.1. Taxonomy (NCBI): domain Bacteria; kingdom Pseudomonadati; phylum Pseudomonadota; class Gammaproteobacteria; order Vibrionales; family Vibrionaceae; genus Salinivibrio; species Salinivibrio sp. IB868. The sequence goes on along the minus strand of NZ_MUEW01000003.1, from coordinate 321,406 downwards.
TTCTTGAAAATATTGCGTTTCCGCTACTTTTTCAGGCTCATGTACCTTGATACGTAACCGCGTGGCACAATTGGTGAGCAGGGCTATGTTGTCTTTACCACCTAACCCTTCAATAAACGCGCTCGCTTGTCCGCCGTCAATCACACCGCTCGATGAATCACTCTGTTGCGCGCCCTTATAGTCGGCTTTGGTATAAAGCTTCGCCTCTGCGCTGCCTCGACCAGGGGTGGGAATATCAAACTTCAAAATCAACGCGCGGAATACCACAAAGTAGATGGCGGTAAAACTCAGACCGATAAGCACTTGTGCAATATATGTGGTGCCATGCAAGCTGCCTAGTGGTAGCCAATTTTGAAAAATAAAGTCGATAAGTCCGGTTTGAAAGTTGCCTGAGACACCAAACCAATAGGCAATGGTTGCCATGGTAGCCGCCAGTACCGCGTGGAGTGCAAACAATGCCGGCGCGATGAACAGGAAGGTAAACTCAATCGGCTCAGTGATCCCCGTAAGAATGGCCGTCAATGCCGCACCGAGTACTAAACCGAGCACCATCTTCTTGTTTTCTGGTTTCGCGGTTGCGTAAAGGGCCATGGCAATCCCCGTACAGCCAAAGACTTTACCCATCCCAGTCAACATCAAGCCACCTTGTGGGAACTGCTCGGTTAAAGGCGCAGGGTTGCTGGCAAAGTTTTGGATATTTTGAATCCAATGCGCCACCGTGCCGCCATCCACCGCGACGGGTCCATAGAATACGGGACCGTAGACAAAGTGATGCAGACCCGTTGGGATCATAATTCGCTCAAGGAAAGTGAACATCCATACCCCGAACGATCCCGCACCGACTAAAAAGGTTTGTAGATTATTAATGCCGTGCTGAATACTTGGCCAAGTAAAACAGGTGATAATCGCCATGAGTACCATGATGGGGAAACTCACAATAACCACCAAAGGTGTGCCACCAAATACCGCCGCCCAGTTTGGCAGTTTTTTGTCGAAGAAACGGTTGTGAACCCAAACGGAGAGGCTAGCAATTACGATGGCGCCCAATAGGTTAGTATCCAAAGTAAGTATACCGCCCACATCAGTAAGCCCACGCTCACCCTCCACATAGTTCACCCCAAGCTCAGGTCCCCAAAACTGTAAAATGCCACCAATCACATAATTAAAGGTGATGTATGACACCAGTGTGGCAAGCACTGCGCGCCCGGATGCAGATTTTGCTAGTGCTATCGGTAACCCGACCGCAAACACTAACGCCATATTTTTAAACACCGCCAACGAGGCTTGGAGTAGGATCGTTGACACTTTTACCCATGCACTGCCTTCCACTGCCCAAGGAAAGAGATCTTGGTTAAGCAGCATCACCGATAAGCCTAATAACATACCGGCCGCAGGAAAGAGGAGCACAGGGACAAACATTGCTGCGCCAAAGCGCTGGATCATATCTTTCATGATGATCGCTCCCAGATGTTGGCCCCAGATAGTGTCTGGGGCATAGTATTATTGTTGAAATTGAGGTAGATAGTCCGCATTAACGCGTAAAAGCTCATCGACGATTTGTTGCGCTTTTGGCACATCCACGACGGTGCGATTAAGCGTGAGCGCGTTGACCAGTGTTTGTCGATCCCCGCTAAACCACGCATCCACGACCAGCTTTTCGTAGCCGAGTTGGCCTTCTATCAGTGCTTTTTGGAACGTAGGGATGGTGCCAACGGCAAAACGTTTCGGGCCGTCATTGGTTAACGCTGCCGGAATTTCAACCATGGCATCATTCTGAATATTTGGAATCGCGCCATCGTTTGGCACGATAACCAGATACGTCTCGCCACGGTTATATGCCAAAGAGGCCGCCACACGAACCATATAGCGCCCATGAATGTCTGCGTGTAGGTGCTCATTAGCGGTAGTGCCCGCGGCAATGATGCGCTCATTCAGGCTAAACACCCGCTTTTCTCGCCCATTGATCACTTGGCGCGCACGCGTATTAGCAATATCTTCTTTTTCCACCATTTTTTCTGGATATAAGTAGTATTGCAGGTAAGTATTGGGTAAATACTGCGGATTGTCTTTTAGCATGGTTTGCATGTTCTTGAACGTTGCTTGCCATGAAGGGTCATCAGCAATTTCTGGATCAACGGCACTGATCCCCTCTTCCAAAATGATGCGTTTAATCTCATCGGTCAGGTCGACACCTTCTCGGTTTCGTACCTTGGTAAACCATCCAAAGTGATTCAGCCCAAAGTATTCCGGCACCAAGTCCCAGATTTCGCAGCCGAGTAATTGCGCATAACTCACCATAATGGCAGCGGGCATGTCGCAGATGTTTAGAATGCGGTTGTCATGAGGAAACTCTCGCTGTAAGGCTTCAGCGACAATGGCTGCGGGATTGGTATAGTTTAAAATCCAAGCATCCGGAGCAAAGTGACGGATGTCATTCACGAGAGTGATCATGTCTCCTATCGAGCGTAGTCCATACGCCATGCCCCCCGCGCCACAGGTTTCTTGACCGACACAGCCATAAGAGAGTGGAATCTGCTCATCACGCTCACGCATCGGTAACCCACCCGTGCGGATCTGAATAAAGAAGAAATCGGCATCTGAAAATGCGGTTTCTTTATCCGTGGTATAAACGAACTCCTCGACCTCGGGATAGGCCTCGCGCAGCAAAATCTCCGTCGCTTTGGCATTTGAGGCTTGTCTTTGTTCATCAATGTCATAGAAGGTGATTTTGCTTAGCGGAAATGCTTCTTTTTCAGCAATCAAGCTATTGATCATCCCCAATGTATAGGTGCTTCCACCCCCGACGATAGTGAGCTTTTGTGGTTTCATCATCGTGTCTCCTCTTAATATGTATCTTTAATGTATTACATAAATAACACATTAAGAATACACAAAAGGGCGTTTATTGATCGAAGGCACAATGAAAATCTATTTATGTACTTCAAATGTATTGTCGATCACAGTTTGTTATGATGGGGAATGCAGCCAAAAGGAGCCGACATGTTGAAACCTCGCTACATGCAAATAGCCGATTTACTCACTGAGCAGATTAAAGATGGCACCCTGACACCAGGCGCGATGATGCCGACTGAGGCCACGCTACAGGCTACCTATGACGTCAGCCGCGTCACGATACGTAAGGCGATGAAGGTGTTGGTTGATAATGATCTCCTCTACCGTGTCCGAGGTAGCGGCAGTTATGTAAAAGCACCTAAAGCACAGCACAACGCCTTTCAACTGATGGGCTTTATCGAAGAAGTCTCAGCGCAAGGCAAAACACCCAGCTCAAAAGTGATCGCATTTGAAACGTCACCTTGCAGCCATACAATTGCCAGCAAGTTAAACGTGGAGGAAGGGACGTTGATTTATGAAATACAACGTCTTCGTTTGATTGATGGCGAGCCAGAAATCCTTGAGTGCACGTACCTGCCAGTGGCCATGTTTACCGATCTCAGTATCGAAGTGATGCAAACATCAAAGTACGACTATATCGAGCGACATAAGGGGATGCAGATCGCGAAAAGTCGCCAATGTGTCTGGCCAGATAGCACGTCAACCTCACTCGCCGCCCTCCTCAACACCCGTGAAAATTCGCCCATATTACGGGTCGAATCAGTCAGCGAGCTTGTCGACGGGACACCGTTTGAATATACAGTGAACTACTTTCGCTTATACCAGTACAGCTTTGAATTCATCGCTCACCGCCAAACACCACAATGATCCATTTCCTCGAGACGTCTCGGTTGCGTTGTTGAGTATGAGGTGTAGTCTGACCGGGTTACCTTACTTCGACGGAATATCTGATGAGAACAAAAGCAGATAGATGGCGCCATGCTATCGGTTTTGAATTAACGGGCTTGATCTTAGTGGTGTTAGGGCTCAATTGGATCCTTGGCGCAGGCATCGGTCATCTTGGGATCATGGGGGCGATTTTTTCTGTGCTTGCCACCCTTTGGAATTATGTCTACAACATTGGCTTTGATAAAGCGATGCTGGCTTGGCGGGGCTCAGTGCTCAAAACCTTACCGCTGCGTCTGCTGCATGCGGTGATCTTTGAAGCCGGTCTGCTGGTCGTAACCATCCCCTTTATCATGTGGTGGCTGTCGATGAGCTTTTGGCAAGCACTCAGTATGGATATTGGGCTCGTGGTATTTTATCTGGTATATGCGTTTGTTTATAACTGGCTGTACGACTATCTGTTTCCGATCCCAAATACGCAATCCCAGCAGGGCTGAGTCTGCCAGCCCTAAGCGTCACTCGTACAAAGATTTACTGACGGAAGGTACGCGGCGAGGGGATCAAGTTGTGTTTGTTCAATAGCCGATACATGGTCGCACGTGACACACCGAGCTCTTTGGCCGCGGCCGATACTTGTCCCTTATTTTCTTCAAGGACGGCGATCAGCGCGTCTCGTTCAGACTCTTCACGGATTTTACGTAAGCTTTGTTTATAATCCCCCTGACGGGGCAGATCTAAGTGCTCCGCTTCAATCACCAGATGATCGGCCAACAATACTGCCCGTTTCACCTGATTAATGAGCTCGCGCACATTACCTGGCCACGAGTAACTGCTTAACACACGCTTGGCCTCATCGGAAAAGGTCCTCGCCTGTGTGTTGTATTGACGTGCAAACTTAAGCAAAAAATATTCTGCCAAATCAGGCACATCTGGCTGACGGTCTTTTAATGAAGGCATATTAATGCGCAGTACGTTTAACCGGTAATACAGATCCTCACGAAAAAGCCCCTCAGCCACGCGTTTTTCCAAATCCATGTGGGTCGAGGCAATCACACGCACATCCAGGTCATGCTCATATTTATCATGACTGATATCCAAGGTGCCCTCTTGCAATAAGTGCAATAAGTGCCCTTGTAGATGCAGCGGCAGATCACCAATCTCATCAAAAAAGAGAGTACCTTTATGGCATTGACGAATTTTGCCATGCGAGTGCTCGTCTCCCAATAACGCCTGCTGCATTTGTTCATCCGCAAGCGCTGAGCATTTAATCGACTCAAATCGCGCCTTCGCACGGGTTGATGCATGATGAACCGCTTGCGCCACCAACTCCTTACCTGTGCCGCTCTCACCGGCTATCAATACAGACACGTCGGTTGGCGCAACACGCCTGACCTGATCACGCAACTTTTTCATCGCGGGGCTGGCGCCTTCCAAACCCATATCGCTATGATCGCCAAGTTGCGGCCATACTTGTCGCTCAAGGCGCAACATGCCCAATTGGTGACCAATGGTACTCATCAATTGCGAGTTAGGGACAGGCGAGGTGAAGTAATCAATACAAAAGCTGACAATAAACTGGCAGATCGCTTCGTTATTAAGTTGGTTTTCTCTTACTAAGGCTAACCAGCGCACCTGTTTGTTGCGATTAACCAGTGACGCCACCCCATTGAGGCTGAAGTCATCATGACTTAAATCGACAATACCTATACAGGGGCCGATATCTTGTAGCAATGACTGTGCAGCTCGCAAATCATAACAGCGATGACAATGCCAACCGGCTTGCTCAAGGGTCGCTAACCAAGGCTCATATGTCCCGCCAACAACGACGAGTGAGCTCAAGGTTTTGTCATTCCCCGAATCGAATCCCATAACACCTGCCTTACATCCAGTCTGTCTTTTTTGCCAGCGAATCAAGCCCCTATTATAAAGAAGGGCAAGTTCTAATCTGTCTCAATAAAGAGACATACGATGGGTTGTAATACGGATAATTGTAGCCAAATATCTGAAAAAGCCAGATAAAATATCGCAGGTTTATGAAAAGACAATGACGCAAGGCGCAAAAAAAGCGGCTCAATGAGCCGCTTGTTCTGTGGTCTGTCCAGTGTTAACTGCCTTGCTGTGGGCGCATGGCTGGGAACAAAATCACATCGCGAATCGTATGCGTGTTGGTGAATAACATCACCAATCGGTCAATACCAATTCCTTGTCCCGCCGTCGGTGGCAAACCATGCTCGAGTGCGTTGATATAATCCGCATCGTAGTACATAGCCTCATCATCACCGGCATCTTTAGCATCGACCTGAGCTTTGAAACGTTCATCTTGGTCTTCTGCGTCGTTAAGCTCCGAGAAGCCATTTGCCACTTCACGCCCACCGACGAAGAATTCAAAACGGTCGGTCACAAACGGGTTATCATCATTGCGACGCGCCAGCGGTGAAATATCGGCCGGATATTCGGTGATAAAGGTTGGCTGAATCAACTGTGGTTCAGCCGTCTCACCAAAGATCTCTTCCAGCAACTGCCCAGTCGTCCAGAATGACTCAACACTGATCTTGAGTGATTTCGCTATCGAGGCAAGGTGGTCACGATCTTGTACCGTCTCATACGTCAGCGCCTGAATATCAGCATGATCAGGGTTATATTGCTTGATAGCATCGAGCATGGTCATTCGCGGATAAGGCCCCGCGAAATTAATTTCATGCTCACCATAAGGCAACACAGACTGCCCCATCACGTCCAGCGCGACGCGAGAGAGCATGTCTTCCGTAAGATCCATCAGATCATTATAATCGGCATACGCCATATAGAATTCCATCATCGTGAATTCTGGATTATGACGCGGTGAGAGCCCTTCATTACGGAAGTTACGGTTCACTTCAAACACACGCTCAAAGCCGCCGACAACCAAACGCTTTAAGTAAAGCTCTGGCGCCACACGTAAGTACATGTCGATATCAAGCGCATTATGGTGGGTGGTAAACGGACGCGCGGTCGCACCGCCTGGGATGACGTGCATCATCGGCGTTTCCACTTCCATAAAGTGTTTTTCCACCATGTAATTACGGATGGCGGTGACCACATTAGAGCGTACCTGGAAGGCGTGACGCGACTCTTCGTTGACAATCAGATCGACATAACGCTGACGATAGCGCAGCTCTTGGTCGGCCAGCCCATGAAATTTTTCCGGTAGCGGACGTAGGGCTTTCGTCAGCAGCTGGTAGCGCTCCATGTTGACATACAGATCGCCTTTTCCAGATTTATGTAGCGCACCGTGCACACCAATGATGTCACCGATATCTAAACCTTGGTACTCGGCTTTCAACGCCTTTTGCACGTCTTTTGACGCATAGGCTTGAATACGGCCCGAAACATCTTGCACCACCATAAATGGGCCACGTTTAGCCATGATGCGGCCCGCGATGGTCACTTTATGGTCCAGTGTTTCAAGTTCCGCTTTTTCTTTCTCGCCAAATTCAGCTTGCAAGTCAGCCGCTAGATGCTCACGACGGAAATCATTAGGATGGCCGTTTGCCTTGCAGTTTTCACGAATGTGAGTGAGCTTGGCGCGACGCTCGGCAATCAGCTTATTTTCATCTGGTAACTGGTCAGTCATAGAAAACCCTTTACATTAATTCGTCATTACAGGCCAGATTTGAGGCTGGCTTCAATAAATTTGTCCAAGTCGCCGTCGAGAACGGCCTGCGTGTTGCGGTTTTCAATACCGGTACGCAAGTCTTTGATGCGCGAATCATCTAATACGTAGGAGCGGATCTGACTGCCCCAACCGATATCTGATTTGGCGTCTTCGTTGGCTTGTTTTTCCGCGTTTTGCTTTTGTAGCTCAAGCTCAAACAACTTCGCACGCAGCTGTTTCATCGCTTGATCTTTGTTTTTATGCTGTGAACGATCGTTTTGGCACTGCACCACAGTGTTGGTCGGCACGTGGGTGATCCGAACCGCTGACTCGGTGGTGTTAACGTGCTGCCCACCCGCGCCAGAGGCACGGTACACATCAATCCGCAAATCTGATGGATTAATATCGATCTCAATGTTGTCATCGATTTCCGGATACACAAACGCCGAGGCAAACGAGGTATGGCGACGGCCCCCCGAGTCGAAAGGCGATTTACGCACAAGACGATGAACGCCCGTTTCAGTACGTAACCAGCCGTAGGCGTATTCACCGGTGATGCGTACTGTGGCAGACTTTAATCCAGCCACATCCCCTTCAGAGACTTCAATCACATCGGCTTTAAAACCTTTCGCATCCGCCCAGCGCAAGTACATGCGGAGCATCATGTTGGTCCAATCTTGCGCTTCGGTACCGCCTGACCCAGCTTGCAGGTCAATATAGCAATCAGACGCATCGTGCTCACCAGAAAACATGCGGCGGAATTCTAGCTTGGTTAGCTTGGCTTCAAGCTCCACCAGCTCCGGTTCCACTTCGTCGAAGGTTTCTTGATCGTCTTCTTCGACCGCAAGCATCAACAGTTCGTTGACGTCTTCGCCGCCTTGAGTCAGTTGATCAATGGTTTCCACCACCGCTTCTAGTGAGGCGCGCTCTTTCCCTAGCGCTTGCGCACGTTGTGGCTCATTCCACACGTCCGGTTGTTCTAACTCGGCATTAACTTCTTCTAGACGCTCTTTCTTGGCATCATAGTCAAAGATACCCCCGAAGGACATCGGTACGTTCGGCGATATCGGCGAGGCGATTTTTGATTGGATTAATCTCAAACATGGTCAAGCATCTTCATTGTTAGCGGAAATTTAACCGCCGAATTTTAGCGAATTGTCGCGCCAATAAACAGGGCGTGATGGAAAAAGCCGCACATTTAAGCGGCTTCAAGGTGAGAGATGATCAACTGAGCGCTACGGTTTCCGCGAAACTCATTGATATCGAGGCGGTAAACGAGCCGTAGCGTCTTGGTGCTGGGATCCGGCCAGCGACGCAAATCAACATTAAAGGCAATGGCGTCAATCATGGTGCCACCGCCCTCGGGCTCGACCATCAATTTTAAGTGTTTTCCGCCCACCAGTTTTTGCTGCAGCACCTTAAAAATGCCATCGAACTGCGGCTCTGGGAAGCCTTGCCCCCAAGGGCCGCCTGCTTGAATGATTTCTGCTGTCTCTAACCCCAGTTCGTGACTTTGTAAGGGACCATCACTTAACAAGACACCTTTTAAGTCGTCCTCACTGATCTGCTCACGTACTTGGCTATCAAACTGCTTGGCGAACGTATCAAACTGTGCTTCGTCGATGGTCAATCCGGCCGCCATGGCATGGCCGCCAAACTTTTTAATTAATCCAGGGTTTAAGGTATCAATCCGATCCAATGTATCGCGCATATGCAAACCAGGAATCGAACGCGCTGAGCCTTTTATCAGTCCATCACCACCATCGGCAAACGCAATCACAGGGCGGTGAAATTGATCTTTTAAGCGCGAGGCAAGGATCCCTATCACTCCCTGGTGCCAATCTCGCTGAAAAAGTGCCAGCCCCACCGGCAACTCACGCTCAGACTGCTCGGCAATCAAGCGCTCACACCAAGCCACGGCTTCTTGCTTCATTCCTTGCTCAATGTCTTTGCGGGTTTGATTGAGCGCATCCAACTCAGACGCCATACGTCTGGCAGCATGAATGTTGTCGCATAGCAACAACTCAACCCCAAATGCCATGTCATCCAAACGCCCCGCGGCATTGATCCTCGGCCCCAATGCAAACCCGAAATCACTAGCGACAAGCGTGGCCATGTTGCGATTGGCAACCTCGATCAACGCTTGGATCCCTGGACGGCAACGCCCGGCGCGGATCCGCTGTAAGCCCTGATGAACCAGGATACGGTTGTTACTGTCCAAGGCCACCACATCGGCGACCGTGCCCAGCGCCACCAAATCCAGCAAGTCGGCTAAGTTAGGGACGGTCAGTCCCTGCTGCTCAAACCACCCTTGGTCACGTAAATGCGCGCGCAGCGCCAGCATCAAATAAAAAGCAACCCCGACACCGGCAAGTGCCTTCGACGGAAAACCACAGTCATCAAGGTTAGGATTCACCATGGCATCGGCATTGGGCAATGTTTCTCCTGGGAGGTGGTGGTCAGTCACCACCACTTGCATGCCTAACGCTTTGGCGCGCGCCACACCCGTCAGCGATGACACCCCGTTGTCCACGGTCATGATAAGCTCTGCTCCCCGCTCAGCGGCTTGATCGACCACCTCTGGGCTTAAGCCGTACCCATCGTCAAAGCGGTTTGGCACCAAGTAATCGACGCGGGTGGCGCCCATCATGCGTAAGGCTTTGACGGAGAGTGCTGACGATGTCGCGCCATCGGCGTCGAAGTCACCCACAATCAAGATGGATTGATGAGCCTTTAGCGCCTCAGCCAGCAAGCTCACCGCGGTGTCGATCCCCGTTAACGCTTGATATTGATGCAATCCAGCCACACTTCGATTGAGCTCGCTGTCTGCTTGTAAGCCGCGGTTGGCGTATAAACGCTGCAGTAACGGCGGAATCGCATCGCTGAATGCCGGCGTAACCGACGGCGTACGTCTTTTTATTTCTATCATGAAGTTGTCACCAGTTCTCGATTAGCCGCGTGGGTGATGAGTTTGATGCAGCTGTTTTAAACGTTCAGTCGCCACATGGGTATAGATTTGGGTCGTCGATAGGTCACTGTGTCCGAGTAACATCTGCACCACGCGTAAATCGGCCCCATGATTGAGCAAGTGGGTCGCAAACGCATGACGTAAAACATGGGGCGAGAGATCCTCTGTCTCAATCCCCGCCAGTTGCGCATAGTACTTGATGCGATGCCAAAAGGTTTGCCGTGTCATTTGACGGGCGCGTTTGCTTGGGAAAAACACATCGGTACTGGTTTCACCCAGCAATACCGGGCGACTATACGCCAAATAGTGCTCCAGCCAATCCACGGCCGACTCTCCCATCGGGACCAAACGTTCTTTGTCACCTTTACCGGACACCCGCACCACACCTTGACGCAAGCTCACATTCTCCATCGTCAGCCCGATAAGCTCTGTCACACGCAAACCCGTCGCATATAACAGCTCCAACATGGCTTTATCTCTAAGCTCAAGGGGGTCGTCGGTATTCGGTGCCATTAATAGTGCATCGATTTGCTCTTCCGTCAGATCTTTCGGCAGCCGCTTGGGCTGCTTCGGACTGATTAGGGTGGCACTGGGATCGTCGGGACGCAACTTCTGTCGATACAAGTATTGGAATAGGCGACGTAACGCCGACACCATACGGCTGCGAGTGCTAGACTGGTAGCCCTGCTCATGTAGCCAGTATTGGTAATCTTGTAAGTCTTGCTTGCTCACCGCCACCAACGCGCGGGTGTCGAGCCAATGGCACAGCTTCAATAAATCTGTGCGATACGAATTCAACGTGTTTTCGGAAAGCCCACGCTCCATCCACATTGCATCCAAAAACTGCTCGATGCGTTCAATGTTATTCGTCACCTTCAACCCACTTGGTTATTAATCGAAAAAAACCGCTCATCATCTGGGTAACGGTCAGCGGCTATTATACAAAATGTCACCGTCAGTTGCTGGATCATATTGCCGGTGAGCAGGTAAACTGCGCCCATTACACACAAACGAGTCGCGCTATGAAAATCGGTCTTTTTTATGGTTCTACCACCTGCTATACCGAAATGGCCGCGGAGAAAATCCGTGACTTTATCGGTGATGATTTGGTCGAGCTACATAATGTCAAAGAAACACCGCTAGCCAAAATGGCAGATTACGACTTGCTACTACTTGGGATCTCAACGTGGGATTTTGGTGAGCTACAAGAAGATTGGGAAGCGGTTTGGCAAGACATTGATAGTCTTCAACTAAACGGCAAAGTCATAGCCCTGTTTGGCTTGGGCGACCAAGAAGGATACGCCGAATGGTATTTGGATGCCATGGGCATGCTCCACCAGCAACTACAAGGCTGTGGCGCACAGTTTATTGGTTACTGGTCCACCGAAGGTTATCGTTTTGATGCCTCAAAAGCGGTGACCGAGGATGGCAAGCAATTTGTCGGTCTCGCCCTTGATGAAGACTCCGAGTACGAACTCAGTGACGAGCGGATTCAAAACTGGTGCGAGCAAGTGCTACTCGAGTATCAAGCCTTACTTTGAGCCTATCCCGGCTCGCGCTGGCCAATTAATGAGACAAAAAAACCGCGCCTCTCAGCGCGGTTTTTGTTCGCTATCATGCAGCGGTCGATATCACGATGCGTCTGCTAACGCATTCGCCCGTGATCCAACAAACTTTGCCACGCCCATAGCCACCAATGTAGGTAGCAGCCAGGCCATACCGACATCGAATAGCGGTAGGAAGCTAAAGCCGCTCATGTCAGCGCCCATGACTTTTGCCGCATCGAGCAAGCTAAAGAGCAATGCCACGCCCAACACAAGGCGATAACCCACAGCCGGATTTGGCAACCAGCGACGAATAAACGTCAAACCAATCAGCGCAATCGCGACAGGATAAAGGGCAAACAGCACAGGGACAGAAATCGCAATCAGCTGCTTGAGACCCACATTGGCCACCACCGCACAGACAGTAGCCACGACGACCACCCAACGACGGTACGTCCATGATGTGAGCGAACTAAAGTAATCAGCACACGCACTCACCAACCCAATCACGGTCGTCAAACACGCTAAACCGATAATCGCCGCCAGGATCATTTGCCCAACCGGGCCAAACAGTGCATCCACGTAGGCAGCCATGATTTCGCCACCATTTTGCGTTCCCTGCGCCACCGCGCTAGCGGTTGAGCCCAAGTAGAACAGCGACACGTACACAAACGCCAGTCCAGCGGCGGCAATAATACCAGCATAAATCAGGTACATGCAGGTCGCTTTGTTGTCTTCGATACCTTTTTTACGGATCACATCGACAATCAACATGCCGAACATTAACGCCGCAAAGGTATCCATGGTGTTGTAACCTTCCAAAAAGCCAGTCGTCAGTGCGTTTTCAACATAGTTACCTTGCGCGGCCACCACTTCGCCTTGTGGGTTAACAATCACCGCGATAGCCAAAATCGCGAGCGCCGCGAAAAGCAAAGGTGTCAAGAATTTACCGATGGTATCAATCAGCTTGCCTTGAGAAAGAGAGAAAAACATCGCGACGGCAAAAAAGACCACAGAGAAAGCGCCCAGTTCTAGCTGCCCAGGAGCTGATAAAAAGGGTTTAAAACCAATCTCATAGGCGACAAGTCCGGCACGAGGCGCAGCAAAGGCGGGGCCAATAATGATAAAAATCAGCACGGCCATTAGTGTGGCAACACCTGTGGGTAAGTCACGCGTCAGGCCCTTCCAGCCTCCGCCTGCCACCGCAACCGCAATGATACCGATTAAAGGAAGACCGACGGCAGTGATCAAAAATCCGATCATTGCAGCCGTAAAGTGATCACCGGCCAACATGCCAGCTTGTGGGGGAAAGATTATATTTCCTGCGCCTAAGAAAAAGGCAAAGGTCATAAAACCTAACGCTAAAATATCTACTAATTTTAAACGCTTAGTCACGATGTATACCTACAGCTTAAGAGGGTGTTTGCAATCAATAATGTTTCACCCATCTGAAACGCTCAATTATAATATTTTGTTTCAGACGATGGGCAGAACGCAGAATAATGAAGAAGTTCATAGCCACAGTAAAGGCATTGACAAAAAACCTTGTGATCTTCTGCGTTAGCAATAACAATCAGCTCAATACACTAGCTATTATGTTATCTGTGGTATTTTTTAACAAACAAACTCGATAACATCATGGTTACACAAAAGCAAAAAATGCTACCCCTTGATGCCGCTAAGTTGCCAGAGTGCAGGACAAATGAGCCAGTTTCGCTTTAAACAATTTGTTATCGACCACGGTGACTGTGGCATGAAAGTCAGTACGGATGGTGTACTACTGGGCGCGTGGTCTCAGCCTGGGGCGGCGAGTAATAGCTTGGATATCGGAACGGGGACCGGTTTATTGGCATTGATGTTGGCACAACGTTTTCCATCCTTGTCGCTGACCGCGGTTGAGTATGATACGGCCGCGTTTCGCTGCGCCGAGCTAAATGTGAAACACTCATGCTTTGCTCGGCAAATCCAAGTACACCACGCTGATATCAACGCTTTTGAGCGCACGGAACAATGGCAACACATTGTTTGTAATCCGCCATACTTTACCAGTGGCGCCCCGTCCAGCAATCAACAGCGCGCGGTCGCTAGGCATGCAAATACCCTGAGCCATCCCGCACTTATCGCGTGCTTGCAAGGATTACTCACCCCGGCGGGCTGTGCCGATCTTATCTTGCCCAGTAAAGAGGCAGACGCGTTTATTCATTCTGCTCAGGGACAAGGCCTGTTCTTACGCCGGCAGCTATCCGTGCGCCCGACGCCGGATAAATCGCCTTCGCGCTTATTATTCACACTCTCGCCAACGACGGGCGCAGTCAGATCTGATACGATCGTGGTGCGCGAGAGAGATGGCGCTTATACGCAGGCATTCGCGGATCTGACACGCGCGTTTTACCTCAAACTCTCGTAATCCAAACCGAGCAGCGTCTCGCTATCATTGGCCTTGGGCGCGCTGCCCATTTACACTATTTGCGTCTATAATACCGCGCTTAACTATCCTTGGAGAATTACCTGTGCGAAGCTTTGCCGAACTCGAGCTGGATCCAGAACTGCTCAGTGCACTTGACGATATGGGCTATCAGCGCCCTACGCTGATCCAATCTGAGGTTATCCCCCACGGTATGGATGGACGTGACATCCTTGCCTCCGCCCCAACGGGAACCGGCAAAACGGCGGCTTTTTTGCTGCCCATGTTGCAGCACTTACTCGACTTCCCGCGGCAAAAACCCGGGCCAGGACGCGTACTGGTTCTCACCCCCACGCGTGAATTAGCCATTCAGGTGGCTGATGAAGCGCGCGCATTAGCGAAAAATACCAGTCTTAAGATCTTCACCATCACCGGGGGCATTTCATACCAAGAGCACGCCGAGCAGTTGGGTAAAACACAGGATATTGTGGTGGCAACGCCTGGCCGTTTGATGGAGTACATTGAAGCCGAACGGTTCGATTGTCGCGCCGTTGAATGCCTGATCTTAGATGAGGCAGACCGGATGCTGGATATGGGGTTTGCGAATGCCGTCAATCGACTCTCTGATGAGTGCCAGCGCCGCCGTCAGACCATGCTCTTCTCCGCCACATTAGAAGGCCGCGGGGTAGCAGGCTTTACCGATAATTTGTTGGACAACCCTGAGTTGGTTGATGTCACACCACCACGCCGCGAGCGTAAAAAAATCACCCAGTGGTACCATCGCTGCGATGATCTTGACCATAAACGCGCCTTATTAAAGGCGATTGTTAGCGAACAGGCTGAACGAGCGATTGTGTTTATTAAAACACGTGAGCGCTTGGCGGAGCTTCGTGATTATATGCAGTCACAACAACTGGATTGCGCCTGGATCCAAGGTGAAATGCAACAAGCGAAGCGTAACAATGCGATCAACCGGTTTAGTGAAGGAAAAGTCAGTGTACTGCTGGCCACTGATGTTGCGGCACGCGGCATTGATGTCCCAGATATCACCCATGTGATCAACTATGATCTCCCACGCACGGCTGACGTCTATTTACACCGTATTGGTCGCACGGCTCGTGCGGGCAAAAAAGGCTCTGCCATTTCACTGGTCGAAGCCCATGATCAACCAATGATGGATAGGATCATGCGCTATATGGATGAAGAGATTAAAGAGCGAACCATTGCTAGCTTGAAGCCAAAACATAAAAAAGCAGAGCATAAGAAGAAAAAAAAGAAGCAAAGCGTTAAAAACTCGAGCAAAGTCAAAAAGCCCAAAAAACGCAAATAGAACTAGACATCTATCAGCCTCACTGACTGGCTGATATATAAGGAATTACTCAAGGAGGCCCGAAAAGGCCTCCTTTTTTTCGCTATCGACGTCCATTTTGTTGAGCACAAAACGATCAGATTCACACATCGCGCAATGCAATGACACAAAATATTAACAATTGCGCTGCAAATCAGTTTAAGATGCTAATCGCGATAACAACAAAACATGATGCAAACACAGTAGAAGGAACTCACTATGCAATCGTTTGTCGATTTCTTAAATAGCATCATATGGAGCCCGGTTCTGATTTACACCTGTTTGGGTGCGGGACTGTTCTATTCCATACTGACGCGCTTTGTTCAAATCCGTCACTTCACCGAAATGTGGCGACTCCTCTTTTCAGGGAAAAGCTCAACCAAAGGGATTTCTTCTTTCCAAGCCTTAGCAGTCTCACTCTCCGGCCGTGTCGGTACGGGTAATATTGCCGGCGTCGCCGCCGCTATCGGGTTTGGTGGCCCAGGCGCGGTCTTCTGGATGTGGGTCGTTGCTTTTCTCGGGGCGGCAACCGCCTATACCGAGTCAACATTGGCACAGATTTATAAAGAAGAAGACAATGGTGAGTTCCGTGGTGGCCCAGCTTACTACATCGAAAAAGCGATGGGACAAAAATGGTATGCCATCCTCTTCGCTCTCGCGACCTTACTCGCCTGTGGTGTCATGCTACCTGGCGTGCAATCTAACGCCATCGGTAATGCCGTTGAAACCGCATTTGGCTCTGGCGCCATGGTTGATACCGCCATGTTTGGTGCGCTTGAAGTCTCGAAAGTGATTACCGGTGCCTTTATCTCTATCGTGCTCGGATTCATCATTTTCGGTGGTGTTAAACGTATTGCCCACTTTACGCAGATCGTCGTGCCTTTCATGGCGCTGGCGTACATCATTATTGCGTTTGTCATCATCCTATTGAACATCAGTGAAATTCCCGCCGTGGTTTCTATGATCATCGGCGATGCCTTCACACCGATGGCAGGTGCGGGTGCAGCCATTGGTTGGGGGGTAAAACGTGGTGTTTACTCCAACGAAGCGGGTCAAGGTACAGGTCCACACGCGGCGGCGGCTGCCAACGTGGATCACCCGGCTCAGCAAGGCCTGGTTCAATCCTTCTCGGTTTACATCGATACCTTGCTAGTTTGCTCGGCAACCGCGTTTATGATCATCATCACCGGTGCTTACAACGTCCATGGTCCAGGTGAAGCCTATATCGTGCAAAACTTGGCCTCTTCTGTCGCGGCAAACAGCCCTGAGTTTACTCAGCTGGCGATTGAAGCGGCGATGCCTGGCTTAGGTAAACCCTTTATCGCCTTTGCACTCTTCTTCTTCGCCTTTACCACCATTTTGGCCTACTACTACATTGCCGAAACCAACATTGCTTACCTGCGTCGCACTATCAAGGTGCCAGGTATGATGTTTGCGCTGAAAGTGGTGCTGATGTCCGCCGTGTTCTACGGCTGTGTGCGGAGTGCGAACTTGGCATGGGCGTTTGGTGATGCCGGTGTGGGTTTGATGGCATGGTTAAACATTGTTGGCATCATCATCATCTTCTTTATGTCTAAGCCAGCCCTTAAGGCGCTGAAAGATTATGAAGAGCAACAGGCCAGAGGGGTAGAAACCTACACCTTTGATCCGGTTAAGCTTGGCATCAAAAATGCCGATTACTGGGAACAACGTCTGGCGCGCCGTAATGGCAAGCAAGAAAGTGAAACCACCGATGCCGATGGCAAACCTATCAATCCAACGGCATAAGATTCAAACAGCGAATCAATGGTAAAAAAGGGCGCATCAGCGCCCTTTTTTGATCGTGTTGGCCAACGACGCTACTAGTCATCAAGGCGGAAAATAATATCGACTTGATCACGCACCTGCATGGTTGCATCTTGGTAGCTCGCCGCGACATCCGCGCTGCCGCTGCGCAGTTCGGCATTCATCATCACAGGACGTGGGTTGCTGGATCGATAGCGAATTTGCCAGACGCCATCGACACGCATATCCAGGCTTTTCGCGAGCTCCTCGGCTTTCTCTTTGGCGTCTTGTACCGCTGCCTCACGGGCCTTGTCTTTCAAGGTGGCCTGCTCACTGCTGGTGAGCTGTACATGGCGAATACGGTTGATCCCCTCGCCTAAGGCACCATCTAGCACCGCATTCAATTTATCGAGCTGATTGAGTGTCACAGTAACGTGGCGTTCCGCACGGTAGCCAATCAGCTCAGGCGCTTTGTCTTTGGCGTGTTGATAACGCGGTGACAGCTGAATATGCGCACTCTCGATTTATTCGCGCTTTACCCCTTGTGCCGACAGCCGATTGATAAACGCCGTGACCGCTTTGTCGGATGCGGCTTTCGCAGCTTTCGCCGTTTTACGCTCAGTGACCACGCCCACTTCAATGCTCGCCATGTCTGGCGCAGCGGTCACTTCCCCGACACCGGTAATGTCCAAGTGAGGAAAATCAATATTGGCCATCGCGGCGGGTGCCATCACTAAGGCCCCCGTCAGCCATACCATTGCTTTCAATTTTTGCATAATCTCTCCTTTGAGAAGGCAAGCGATAGATAGTAAGTAACGCTAGGTCAGACGCGAAAAAACACCAAAAGCTCCCCTATCAACGTCAATTTTGTGTCAATATTGAACCAGTGCTTGTTTCGCCGCTTGCTGACAAGCATGGGTAATCGCCGCTAACACACCACTTTCCATCGCCCAAAAATGCCAGTACAAATGCCGTGACTCCACTTTCCCCGGCATCACATCCACCAAGCGCCCGTCCGCTAACTGCGCTGACACCATAATCCGTGGGATCAAACAATACGCCATACTTTGCGATGCCATGGCCACAAATGCCTCCGAAGAGCGGACAATATGTCGGCGCCACCCCGCTGCGGGCATGGCATAATGAGCCGCTAGAAAATCCGCATGCATATCGTCATGTGCATCAAAAATCACTGCCGGCGCGGCCATTAACGCCTCTCTATCAATCCCATCAGAAAAGTATCGCTGAGCAAACGCTGGGGTAGCCACACAACTGTAGTCCATGGTACCCAAGTAACGACAATCACAGCCATGCATCGGCGTGGAGTCAGTGCTGATCGCCGCAATCGCTTCACCGCTGCGCATTTTATTGAGCGTACGGCTTTCATCTTCAACCAATAAATTAAAGTCAATCGCTTGATGGGCGGTCAGTGGCGCGAGGGCCGAAAGTAGCCAAGTCGCTAAACTATCCGCGTTGGTGGCAATGGAGACCGACAAGACTGACCCATCAATACCTGGTGCCAGCTCAGGCAAGGTTTCTTGCTCCAACAGTTGCACGCGTCGATAAAGACCCAGTAGACGCTGACCGATCGGCGTTGGCCGCGGAGGTTGCTCACGCACCATTACAGGCTGGGCGATTTGCCGCTCTAACTGCTTTATACGTTGAGAGACCGCAGATTGAGTAATGAACAGGGCCGCCGCCGCGCGTTCAAAGCTTCCCCAAGAGATCACCGCATCTAACGCTTCTACTCCTCGATAATCCATCCTTGCGCCTCATTAGTTAAATTAATTAACCATAAATATAATTAAGTTCCTTTAATAGGCAATCCTGCTTAAAGTGAGGGTTATACCAGTAAAAAGAAGGAAGAACAGGGTGAGCAGCTTTCTCGTCGCACTTCAGGGCTTAGGATTAAGCCTAACCATGATTATTCCCATTGGTGCTCAGAATGCCTATGTGATTAACCAAGGTATCAGCCGTGAACACCATATGACCACAGCATCGATCTGCTTTATTTGCGATATTATTTTGATTTCAAGTGGTATTTTTGGCGGAGGGGCATTGTTAGCAAGCTATCCACTTCTGCTCAACACCATTACGCTCGCGGGGATCGCTTTTTTGAGTGTGTATGCGTGGCAGTTTATCCAAAGCGCACGTCAGCACAACCAAGACGTGTCAATGGCGACACCCACCATGAGTCGAGGCCGCCGCGCGGTGATCATTGGTGCCTTGGCGGTGACCTTACTCAATCCGCATGTGTATCTCGATACCGTGGTAGTGTTAGGGGCAATTGGTGGCCAATTTGCGTTCGATGAACGCGTTGCCTTTACTGTCGGCGCCCTAATGGGATCGTGCCTTTGGTTTTACGGTTTATCAGCAGGGGCCGCGCACTTGTCGCCGTGGCTCTCCACGCCCTCTATCCGGCGACTGCTCGACCTACTCATGGCGAGTATGATGTTATTCGTGGCCGGTAAGCTCGCACTTGGCCTGTACGCACGTTTACTGGCGGGTTAAAAAACAGGGATGCGGCCACGCTGCCGCATCCATAATGACGGTCGCCCGCCGTGAGGTTACGCTTGGCTCTCGCCGCGCTCGAAGTGAACACTCATTTGCGGGAACGGAATTTCAATACCATTTTCGTCTAGTGCTTCTTTGATGGTTGGCAACAGCTCAAAGTAAACACTCCAGTAGTCTTCTGTTTTCACCCAAGGGCGCACCACAAAATTGACCGATGAGTCGGCTAACGTCATCACCGCCACATTGGGCTCAGGGTCTTTCAGAATCAAGGGGTGTTGAGTGACGATATTGGTTAGCACCGATTTGGTTTTCTTCAAATCCGCGCTGTACGCTACGCCAATCGTCAAGTCAATGCGGCGTGTCGCGTGCTTGGAATAGTTAGTGATTGGACTACTGATCACGGACCCATTAGGAACCACCACCATTTTGTTGTCAGGGGTCGTGAGCACCGTAGAGAACACTTGAATGGACTCAACAGAGCCAGCGACTCCGGCCAATTCGACGTAATCGCCCGATTTGAACGGACGGAACATCACAATCAACACCCCGGCAGCAAAGTTGGCCAACGAGCCTTGTAAGGCAAGACCCACGGCTAAACCTGCGGCACCTAAGATGGCAATCACAGACGCCGTTTGCACACCCACGCGGCTTAATGCTGCAATTAAAACAATGACAAACAGTAAGTAACGCACCAAACCATGGATAAACTCCACCACCGCGTTATCCATGTTGCGCTTGCGCATGACACCCGCCATGGAGTTAGCTAAACCTTTAACCACAAGGTTACCAATCACCAAGATCAGTAGCGCGGAAATAATGTTCACCCCGTACTGCGTCAACAGATCTTGGTTATCCATCAGCCAAGTCTGGGCCCATTTAGCGCCCTCTACCACTGTGTTTTCCTCACTCATTCACTTTCCCTCTTCAAGTTGGGATAAACGGTAACCCTATGTTAACAGCCTTTTACTGGTCGCTGTCTATCTCAATTACGCAAAATGTCTACCCAATGAGACGTGTCGCTATCACGCAGATATAAAAAAACCCGCCAAGCGGCGGGCTTTAATTCAACACTGTTGTGACGTTTACAGTACGTCAATCGCGTTGAGGTCTTTGAAAGCTTGCTCCAAGCGCGCAACCATCGACTCTTGACCTTTACGTAGCCAAACGCGTGGGTCATAGAATTTTTTGTTAGGCTGATCATCACCTTTCGGGTTACCGATTTGGCTTTGCAGGTAGCCTTCGTTGTCTTGGTAATACTGACGAATACCATCCCATGTAGCCCATTGGGTATCGGTATCGATGTTCATTTTGATCACACCGTAACCAATGGATTCTTGAATTTGCTCTTCTGAAGAACCCGAACCACCATGGAACACGAAGTTCAGACCATTGGTCGGCAGACCAAATTTCTCTGAACAGTAAGCCTGTGATTCACGAAGAATTTCTGGCTTAAGTACCACGTTACCTGGCTTATAAACACCGTGAACGTTACCGAATGAAGCGGCAATGGTAAAACGAGGGCTTACAGCAGACAGTTTTTCGTACGCGTAAGCCACTTCTTCTGGTTTGGTGTAAAGGTCAGCCGTATCAACATCGCTGTTGTCCACGCCGTCTTCTTCACCACCAGTGATACCCAGTTCGATTTCTAGCGTCATGCCCATTTTGTCCATGCGCGCTAGGTATTCGGCACAGATTTCCATGTTCTCTTCTAGAGACTCTTCAGACAGGTCAATCATGTGAGAAGAGAAAAGCGGTTTACCGTGCTCTTTGAAGAAGGCTTCGCCAGCGTCAAGTAGACCATCAATCCAAGGCAGTAGTTTTTTCGCAGCGTGGTCAGTGTGCATGATCACCGGCACACCGTAGACTTCAGCCATGGCGTGAACGTACTTCGCACCGGCAACAGCGCCTTTAATTTGCGCTTCTTGGCCTTCTAGTTTCAGACCTTTGCCCGGGAAGAAACCCGCACCACCGTTAGAGAACTGAATAACCACTGGCGCTCTTACTTTCGCCGCGGCTTCCATCACTGCGTTGATTGAGTCAGTGTTAACCACGTTGACTGCAGGCAATGCAAACTTGTTCTCTTTGGCAACTTCAAATACTTTCTGAACGTCATCGCCAAAGATAACGCCAGGTTTTACAAAATCAAAAACTTTAGACATGGCTCTTGTCCTATTAACTCGGGTTGTCTTTGCTGAACTGAGTAAAGATGCCTGAAGCACCCTTATCAATCTGGTGCAATCGTTTACGACTCGGCCTATTGTAGTCAAACGAAAGCAAAAACGGGAGATGTCCCTCCCGTTTTATTATCTGGTTTATGCGTCTTTGGCGCGTGCTTCCAGCATTTCTACCGCTGGAAGAGGCTTGCCTTCAACAAACTCTAGGAACGCGCCGCCACCGGTTGAGATGTAAGACACGTCAGCTTGGATGCCAAACTTGTCAATCGCCGCGAGGGTATCGCCGCCACCTGCAACAGAGAAGCCTTCAGACTCCGCGATCGCTTTTGAAATGCCTGCTGTGCCCGCTTCAAAGTTCTTAAACTCAAAGACGCCAACAGGGCCATTCCACAGAATGGTTTTGGCATTTTTCAAAATGTCTGCCAATGCCTGGGTTGATTCAGGACCAAGGTCGAAAATCATGTCGTCGTCTTGCACATCTTCAACGCGCTTGATCTCTGCTTCCGCGTTTTCATCAAACGCTTTCGCACACGCAACGTCGGTCGCGACAGGAATATGGCACTCTTCCATTAAAGATTTCGCCGTATCTACTAAGTCCGCCTCATACAGCGACTTACCGACATTGTGGCCGTCAGCTGCGATAAAGGTGTTTGCAATACCACCGCCCACAACCAGCTGGTCAGCAACGGTTGACAGTGACTTCAGCACCGTCAGTTTGGTAGACACTTTTGACCCACCCACAATGGCAACCATTGGGCGAGCAGGGTTGTCCATCGCTTTGCCTAACGCATCCAGCTCATTGGCCAGCAGTGGACCGGCGCAAGCTACAGGCGCATGCGTGCCCACACCATGGGTTGACGCTTGCGCACGGTGCGCGGTGCCGAATGCATCCATCACGAAGATATCACACAGCGCTGCATACTTTTTAGAGAGCGCTTCGTCGTTCTTCTTTTCGCCTTTATTAAAGCGCACGTTCTCAAGCACCACCAGCTCACCGGCATTAAGCTCAAGACCGTCTAGATAGTCTTTAGCGAGGCTGACCTTACAATCCAGCGCATCATCAAGGTAGTTCACTACCGGTTGCAGTGAATACTGATCTTCAGGCTGACCTTCTTCAGGACGACCTAGGTGAGAGGTCACCATGACTTTTGCACCGGCTTCTAAGCAGTGCTTAATCGTAGGCAGTGATGCCAAAATACGTGCGTCAGAGGTCACTTTACCGTCTTTTACAGGCACGTTCAGATCAGCACGGATAAACACACGCTTTCCGGCAAGATCTAAGTCGGTCATCTTAATTACAGACATATGGTCCTCGCTATAAGGTTGCAAATTGAAACTGATTTAATCAGGGCAACACCCCACCCACGCTTGCGTCTATTACGCCATGGCAAGTGTGGTATCTAACATTCGGTTGGCAAAACCCCACTCGTTATCGCACCAAACCAGCGTTTTAATCAGCTGGTGATCACTGACTCGTGTTTGCGATCCATCAACAATGGCGCTGTGTGAGTCGTGGTTAAAGTCGATCGATACCAAGGGCGCTTCGGTATAATCCAGTATACCGTCTAATGTACATCGAGATGCCGTCTGCAGAGCTTGATTTACGTCATTAACTTTCACTTTAGTACGTACAGTGACACTTAAATCCATCGCTGTCACGTTTATCGTCGGTACTCGCACCGAGATCGCTTCAAATTTGTCAGAAAATTTCGGAAAAATCCTACCAATTCCAACATGGAGTTTGGTATCCACCGGGATGATCGATTGGCTTGCGGTGCGCGTTCGGCGCAGATCTGAGTGATACGCATCAATCACCTGCTGGTCATTCATTGAAGAGTGAATGGTAGTGATAGTGCCGGACTCAATTCCAAAGTGTTCGTCCAAGGCTTTGATCACTGGGACGATACAATTGGTGGTGCATGAGCCATTAGAGACAATACGATCATCCGCGGTTAACGCATCATGGTTGACCCCGTAAATAACGGTACGGTCAACATCTTGGCTGGCGGGATGTGAAAACAAGACTTTTTTAGCACCTGCAGCAATATGAGCCTCACCGTCTTCTCGTGTGCCAAACTTGCCCGTGCAGTCCAAGACAATATCAACATCAAGGTCACGCCAAGGTAAAAGCTGCAGTTCCGGTAAGTGAAGCAGGCGAATGCTGTCGGTGGCGACAAACAAATGTTCTTGGTTATAGGAAACCGGCCAGCCGAACCGACCATGGCTTGAGTCATATTGCAGCAGATGCGCCATCGCCTCGGGCTCTGCGAGCTCATTAATCGCGACCACTTGAATGCGATCGTGCTTGCCACTTTCATACAGGGCCCGCAATACACTGCGCCCTATACGACCAAATCCATTAATTGCGACTCTTAATGCCATGTCCATCGGTGCTCGTTTAACGATGCCCCATAGTGTATCTCAAGCACGTAAAAGACGCACGTGTTGTGTGACTCTTCTCACGATACCTGGGAGTAAAATGCGGAAAAAAACGCCCGCCTGGTGATAGTCCGAGACGGGCGTGGCAGTGTTAGGAGTGTGGCAGTCTATGAAGTAACAACACGCCTTTTATCAATGACTAGAAGCTAACATTTAGTCCTAACCAATATCGACGTTCATCACTGATATAACCGTAGTCTTCATACTCCCGGGTTTTATCCAATAAGTTATAAACCGCGCCTTGCAGTTCAATGGCATCGCTGAGCTGATAGTTCATCCCAGCATCCACCAAGGTGTAACTTGGCTCTATATTGCTGCGAGAAGATGGACCTGTCACAGGATCCATTTCTTCGCCACGATAGGTCACACTCACCCAAGGATTCAGCCTTTCCGTGGCTTGCCAATTGACTTCACCATACGCGAGCTGCTGGGGAATTTGCGTTAAAGGCTGCCCCTTATAATCACCGGTTTTTTGCTCTGAATCGGTATAGGTATAGCTGGCACTCACATCGAGCGTCTCCGTGACTGGCACGAATAGGCTCGCTTCAACCCCTTGAGTGACCGCTTCGTCAACATTAATCCGATAGGTTGGATCTGAGCCAAATTGATTAGGGCCATCCGTACACACCGAGGTTGGGCAAGTCACTCGGGTGATCTTATCTTCAAAGTCATTATGGAATGCGGTTAACGAGCCACTGATCCCCGAATCGCCTTGGTAGTTGATACTGACTTCTGAGTTAACAGAGGTTTCGGGCTCCAGGTCGGGGTTGCCATAGATATTTCCCCCTCGACTCACTTGCGCCCAATTCGGGGCAATTTCGCGCAGTTGCGGTGAACGGAACCCGGTTGCCACGCCTCCTTTCACCACCCAGTCGCTGTTGAGTTGATACACGCCGTACACACGTGGGCTGGCGTGGTAGTCGTAGTTTTCATCATGATCGACACGTAACCCGAGGGTCAGACTAAATGGCTCAATCACACGCCACTCATCTTCGACAAATAAAGCCGCTTGTGTATTGTCAATCTCAGTTTGGCTGGACGCTTTATTAGAGGTAAAGTCCTCCAACTTCGCTTTGTTCACTGAGCCACCGACCGTCAAAGTGTGTGTTTCAAAATCACGAATGAGACGGGTTTTAAACTCGGTGTTCTTAATCGTCATTTCACGACTTTTATTGCGGCTTTGCTCGTACTGTAAGTGTGAATCTGACCAGCCCCACGTCCAATGCCCTTCATGCCCAAGGGCGATTGATTGCCGTCGATATTCATTGTTGCTGTTTTCACATTGGTTGCGTCGACACTGGCTATCATCCGTGGGAACGGTTTTGCCTATGTGGCCATTTCGCTCTTGCGAACTCGCGCCCAAGTCCAAGGTCCACTGTTGAAAATCGCTGGCATCATAAGTCAACGAGGTAGAAAGACTGCGTAAAGATTTGTCCTCGTAACCAGAGAGAATATCGTCTTCTTGGCGTTGAACGTTTTGACCCGATACCGTCATCCCTAGCTTATCGCTTAAGGCGCCAGAAAGGTAAAAATTGGCGCTTTGTTCATCGCCTGATGCGCGTTTTTCTTGAAGTAAGGTGCTTAATTGCACGTTGCCATGCCATTCATGTTGTTCACGACGAGTAATAATATTAATCACCCCACCGATGGCATCTGAGCCATACAAGGTCGACATCGGCCCCCGAATCACCTCGATACGCTCAATCGCTTGAAGGGGGGGCAACCAGCCTTGTTCAATACCCGGGCCATCGCTATTCGGACGTGTTTCTCGGCTCGTCATACGCTTTCCGTCCACCAGCATCAAGGTATACTTGGAGCCCATTCCACGAATGCTGATATCCTTGGTGTCACCGCCCCCTGTAACCACGACACCAGGAATACGCTTTAATGCGTCCGTGACATCACGATAATAACGATCTTCAAGTTGGTCACGGCTAATCACACTGATACTCGCTGGCGCCTTTGCCGTGGCTTGTTCAAACCCTGAGGCAGTGATCACCATGGTTTCCGTGTTTTGATCGCCTGCTTCTGCCGCATGAATGGCACTCACAGGCATACCGGCTAATACCATCCCGAGCACAACGGGACGAAGACAACTGGACATAATCAACTCCATTTTGTGATAATAATTATCATTTGTTCATTGAGAATTATTCACATAGATGCACAGACGCCTAGCCCCATAAAGGGAACATCTCGTTCCATTTATAGAACGAGATGATTTCTCTCCTTCTGGACAGCCGACGTGACGTCTTACTGGCGTTAAAAGGACAGTTATGCAGGATTTTTCTTCGATCCGTTCGTTTGCGGCTTTGTGTCATCATCAAAGCCTTACCGCTGCCGCCAAGGCATTGGGCCAACCCAAGTCAACGGTGAGTCGTCGCTTGGCTCAACTGGAAGCCGACCTAGGCCAGCCTTTAACGCAAAGACAAGGCAATAGACTGGTCTTAACAAAAGCGGGGGCGATATTTGCGCGATACTGCCATCAAATTCTTGAGTTAGTAGAAAAAAGCGAAGAGGCAATACAAGATTTAAATAATCATCTTCAAGGGGCGATAGAAGTGATTTGCCACCCCGGAATGATGCGCGGCTGGGCGGGTCCATTGATCAGTACTTTTCTCGCTGAGCACCCTCGAGTATCCATCACATTGACGAGTGAAGTCAGCGCACAACGTATTCAGTCGGCCGATCTTATCATCTGGGCAGGAGACATCATGCTGCCGGTCAATTGTCGCTCATATCAGCTCGGCCATTGGCAATATGGTATTTACGCTGCGCCAGACTATGTCAGCCAATATGGCCCGTTTACGCACCCTAGCATGCTCGATGAACACCCTTGGCTCGATGTATTTGCCCTTCGCCGGCAAGGATTGACGCTCTATGACCAAGACAACACCTATCACTTAAGCGCCATGCCTAGCCGCTTTAATTGCGACATGATAGCGATTCAGTTAGATGCCATCGCAGATGGGCAGGGCGTTGGATTGCTGCCGATTTGGAGCGCCACTGGCTATCAACACCATCATCCTGATAGAATCACGCGGTGTTTGCCCCAATGGGCCTCAGCGCCGGTTCCGTTGCGTCTTTACTGCAGCGCTGGCCGTCTTCCTCTGCGTGTCGAATCACTGGTGCACTGGCTGCAAGAAGCGGTTCCCTCACCTTGGTGTTCACTGAATCCGCAGCAAGCATGCCATGAGGTGTAAGCGTGCCTCAGCCAATTTTGCTATACCTTAAAGACACACCCATATGCATCAACTGACTTGCGTTTATCACAATTACGAATAAAATAGACGTCTAGAAGTTAAAACATCTGAGATGATCGGCGATGCCCTTTGTTACGTATCGCCAATCTCCTTGATAACCAATGAGAGTGTCACATGGCGAAGCACCTGTTTACCTCAGAGTCCGTCTCTGAAGGCCATCCTGATAAAATCGCAGATCAGATTTCTGATGCTGTTTTGGATGCCATCCTTGAGCAAGACCCCAAAGCACGCGTTGCCTGCGAAACCTATGTTAAAACTGGCATGGTAATGGTAGGCGGGGAAGTGACGACCTCGGCATGGGTCGATATCGAAGAGCTCACCCGTCAAACCGTTCAAGATATTGGTTATGTCCACTCTGATATGGGCTTTGATGCCAACTCTTGTGCAGTATTGAACACCATTGGTAAACAGTCGCCCGACATTAATCAAGGGGTTGACCGCGCCGATCCGAAAGATCAAGGGGCCGGGGACCAAGGGATCATGTTTGGCTTTGCCACCAACGAAACCAATGTGCTGATGCCTGCCCCCATCACCTATTCACACCGTTTGGTCGAGCGTCAGGCGCAAGTACGTAAAAACGGCACGTTAGACTGGTTACGCCCAGATGCGAAAAGCCAGGTCACCTTTGCGTATGACAACGGTAAAATTGCGGGTATTGATGCCGTCGTGCTCTCAACACAGCATTGCGACAGTATTTCAACCGACGATCTGCGCGAAGCGGTGATGGAAGAAATCATCAAGCCAGTATTGCCGGCCCAATGGCTGACCAAAGACACCAAGTATTTCATTAACCCAACGGGCCGTTTTGTGATTGGCGGACCGATGGGCGATTGTGGTTTAACAGGCCGTAAAATCATTGTCGACACCTATGGCGGTGCAGCCCGTCACGGTGGCGGAGCTTTCTCGGGTAAAGATCCCTCAAAAGTGGATCGCTCTGCCGCGTATGCCGCGCGTTACGTGGCCAAAAACATTGTCGCCGCAGGTCTTGCTGACCGTTGTGAAATCCAGTTGTCTTACGCGATTGGCGTTGCGGAACCCACTTCTATCATGGTGGAGACCTTCGGTACCGAAAAAGTGGCCCCAGAAGTGATCACTAAAGCGGTTCGTGAACACTTCGACTTACGCCCGTATGGTTTGCAGGAAATGCTGGATTTATTACAACCCATCTATAAGCAAACGGCTGCATATGGCCACTTTGGTCGCGACATCTTCCCCTGGGAGAAAACCGACAAAGCAGCGCTATTGCGCGACTTTGCCAAGCTCGGGTAATCTCCACGTACTCATTGCTTGTAAGGGAAGCTTCGGCTTCCCTTTTTGATCGCCACTAGGATCGCCACACTATGTCTTCTGCTTCTGACGCATTCGCCTTTGACAAGACCGCTTGGTCACCTGATGCATTACAGCAAGCGGCTAACACGCGTGTTTACCAGTGTATTGATGCGGCTAATCGTCAATTAGGCACCCAGCTACACTATCCTGCGATTGGCTTCACACTACGGGGTCAATCCGCTGGCACCGCGCACCCCACGCAATGGCGTGTTAGGTTTAACCCGATCCTTTTACAGCAAGCACCAGAGACCTTTTTCGACGAAGTGATCCCTCATGAGGTCTGTCATTTGGTTACCTTTGCGCTATACGGTCGGGTAAAACCACATGGTCCTGAGTGGCGTTCGCTAATGAACCAGGTATTTAATGCCCCTGCCAATACCACCCACCAGCTTGATATCAGTGCCGTGCAAGGCAAAACCTTCGCGTACCAGTGTGAGTGTGGCCCTGTTGCCTTATCCATTCGCCGCCACAATAAAATACAGCGCGGACAAGCCACCTATCGCTGCAACCGCTGTCAACAGCCACTAGTGAGAAACCTTGACGCCTTAGAATAATTTGTTTTTTCACCACTCGACCCCATATTAGTGACAAAGCCTATCGCCCCCGTAGCCATGTTACACTGAGGGCGAGATGACCATGGAAAACGAGCACAATGCGAATTCCTCGAATTTATCACCCAACGCCCTTGCCATCGCAAGGCGATGTGACACTGAGTGGCGAAGCTGCCAACCATCTCGGTCGCGTCCTACGTATGCAACCTGAACAACCGATTTTGCTCTTTGATGGCAGTGGTGCGCAGTTTCCCGCTATGCTGACGGAAGTCAGTAAAAAGCAGGTTGTCGCGACCATTACCGCTTGCGAATCACACAGTGTCGAGTCACCGCTTGACTTTGAACTCGGCCAAGTGATTTCACGTGGTGAGAAAATGGAGTTTACCATTCAAAAATCGGTCGAATTAGGCGTGAATACCATCACTCCCCTTTTATCGGCTCGATGCGGAGTGAAACTCAATGCTGAGCGACTCGAGAAAAAACGCCAACAATGGCAAAAAATCGCGATTGGCGCCTGTGAGCAAAGCGGCCGTAATGTGGTGCCCACCATTAACCCGGTGATCAATCTAGACACATGGTGCCAGCAGGCGTTTGATGGCTTAAAACTGAACCTTCATCCGCGTGCCCCCTACTCTATCAATACGCTACCCGACGCCCCCGACAAGCTACGCTTGCTCATTGGCCCAGAGGGCGGATTGTCTGATGACGAGATTGCAATGACACGCGAACACGGCTTTGAAGAGATCCTACTCGGCCCACGCGTGTTGCGAACAGAAACCGCGGCGCTCACCGCCATCACGGCCCTTCAAGTCCGTTTTGGCGATTTGGGTTAACCGGCAAACAGGAGAAACATGATGAAAATAGGTGTTGTGATGGACCCCATCGAGGCCATCAGTGTGAAAAAAGACTCCACGTTTGCCATGATGCTGGCAGCACAAAAACGCGGCTGGGAAGTGCATTATATCTTGATGGAAGATATGTCAATGCAGCAGGGTGAACCATACGCTCGCACCCACAGTGTGACTGTGATGGATAACCCTGACCATTGGTACCAAATCGACCAAACCCAAACCCTCGCATTGCGAGAATTTGATGCCATATTGATGCGCAAAGATCCGCCGTTTGATACGGAATACATCTACGCAACCTACATGTTAGAGCGGGCTGAGGAAGCGGGTGTATTGATTGTTAACAAGCCGCAAAGTTTGCGTGACTGCAATGAAAAGCTTTATACCGCGTGGTTCCCAGAGCATACGCCGACCACTTTGGTGACCCGTCGTGCCGACGAAATTAAAGCATTCCAAGCCGAACACGGCGATGTGATTTTAAAACCACTCGATGGCATGGGCGGCGCGTCTATCTTTCGAGTCAAACAAGGCGATCCGAACCTGTCGGTGATAATTGAAACCCTGACCGAGCATGGCCAACGTTTTTGCATGGCACAAACTTTCGTCCCTGACATCAGCAACGGTGACAAGCGCATCTTAATTGTTGATGGCGAACCGGTTCCCTACTGTTTAGCCCGTATCCCGGCCGACGGTGAAACGCGCGGTAACTTGGCTGCTGGCGGCCGTGGCGAAGCGCGTCCTTTATCAGAGACTGATTGGACAATCGCACGCGCGATCGCTCCGACATTGAAAGAGAAAGGGCTGATATTCGTAGGGCTCGACGTGATTGGCGACAAGCTAACAGAAATCAACGTCACCAGTCCGACCTGTATTCGCGAGATTGACGCCGCGTATGACATTTCAATTGGTGACATCTTGATGGAGGCAATCGCCAGACGCTGCGCCTAATTTGAGGAGGCGCAGCGCCTCCTTCATTATCTAAAACATCAATCTTCGCGCATACTCAAGGTACGCGCACCAACAGGAGACGGCGATATGGATCTGAAAAATCATTTTTTAATCGCGATGCCCAGTATGGCTGATAGCCGTTTTCAGCATGGTGTCATTTATGTCTGTGAGCATAGCCATGATGGGGCAATGGGACTGATGATTAACCACCCCATTAATTTGTCTGTCGGCAAAATGCTGGATCAAATTGACGTCGAGCGCCAGCTCCCCCTTTCAAGCACCACAGAGAGCTTGTCTCAACCTGTGTTGTTTGGTGGTCCTGTCTCCGAAGACAGAGGCTTTGTGCTGCATCCTGCAACCTGTGAGTATGGCACCAGTATTCCCCTGTCTGATCAGCTATCGGTCACGACCTCAAAAGATATTCTCTCGATTCTCGGCACCGAGCAACAGCCAGAGCAATTTCTGGTCGCGCTGGGCTATGCAGGCTGGGAGCCGGGACAGCTCGAGCAGGAACTGGCCGACAATAGCTGGCTAACACTGGAAGCCGATCCCAAGGTCATTTTTGATACCCCCGTTCACCAACGTTGGCAAAAAGCGCTCGATCAGCTCGGCATTGACGCCGCAAACCTCTCTTCACAAGTAGGACATGCATGAACGCACAAACCATTATTGGATTTGATTACGGCGTCAAAAGCATTGGCGTTGCCATCGGCCAGTCGCTAACTGGCACCGCTCGCCCTTTGTGTGCCTTAAAAGCCCGAGACGGGATCCCAAATTGGGATGACATTGAAGCCATACTCAAAGACTGGCAACCCGATTATCTGGTGGTAGGCTTACCGCTTGATTTACACGGTCAACCTTTAGAGACCATCACGCCAAGGGCAAAGAAGTTTGCCAACCGCCTGCATGGACGTTTCGGCTACCCGGTTGAGCTGCACGATGAACGCCTATCTACCCGTGAAGCGCGTGCGGATCTGTTTTCCCGCGGCGGGTATAAGGCGCTGGGAAAAGGCGCCGTCGACGCCCAATCTGCGGTGGTGATTATCGAAAGCTGGTTTGAGCGTCAATACACAGATTGAGTGGACGTTATCGCCTCCTGCGGCGCAATTACGCCTTGGTTCTCTAGCTGTGCCATCGCTTGCGCCATGGTCTGCATGCCATGCGCGGTGCCGGTTTGCATCATGGAGGTGATTTGCGCCACTCTATCCTCTCGGATCAAGTTACAAATCGCTGACGTCACCGTCATGATTTCATAAGCGGCAACACGCTGACCTTGGACACTTTTGACAAGCTGCTGAGAGATCACCGCCCGCAGTGAAGCAGACAGCATTGAACGTACCAAGGGTTTATCACTGCCCGGAAAAACGTCAATGATACGATCAACACTTTTAGCAGCGCTGACGGTATGCAAGGTCGCAAACACCAAATGCCCGGTTTCTGCCGCGGTTAATGCCAAGCTGATGGTTTCTAAATCACGTAGCTCACCCACCAATATCACATCTGGGTCTTCACGCAGCGCGGATCGCAATGCCTGCTGAAAAGACTGCGTATCACGCTTGACCTCTCGCTGGTTCACCAAGCTTTGCTCGGACGGGTGGATAAACTCAATCGGATCTTCGATTGTCAGAATATGCTTTTGCTGGTGGTGATTTATCTGCGCGATCATGGCCGCCAATGTGGTCGATTTCCCCGAGCCTGTCGGCCCAGTCACCAACACCAATCCTTGGTGTAACAAAGCCAGCTCACTGAAAAGTGGCGGCGCGGATAAATCCTCTAACCTTGGGACAGCCGTTGGCACCACACGAAAAACCGCCGCACAGCCATGTTGCTGATGGAACGCATTAACACGAAAACGCGCCACCGAGGCCAGCTCAAAGGAAAAGTCGATTTCCCATGCATTGTCAAAACTATGCTGCTGCTCAGGACTCATCACCGCCAGTACCAATTGCCGTACAGCTTGGTGGCTAAGCGGTGGCAGACTAAGCTTGCGCATATCGCCATCTACCCGCACCATAGGCGACACCCCCGCAGAAAGATGTAGATCTGACGCGCGATGCTTTACACTAAACGCAAGTAGCTCATTAATATCCATTCATTTTCCTTGCAGAATCAGGTATGTGTCATATTAAGAACAATATTCAACAGGTCAGGGAACAGATAGACCACGCAAGCCAAAAATGCGGTCGACTCGCGGACTCAGTGCAATTAATTGCAGTCAGCAAAACCAAGCCTATCGAGGCGATCGCAGATGCCATCGCCGCGGGACAACAGGCGTTTGGGGAAAACTACGTGCAAGAAGGGGTAGAAAAAATTGACTACTTTGCCCAGCATCATCCCGAAGCACGCATTGAATGGCACTTTATTGGCCCCATTCAGTCCAACAAAACACGGTTGATTGCAGAGCACTTTGACTGGGTGCATTCTGTCGATCGGTTGAAGATTGCTAAACGCCTGAGCGAGCAACGTCCGGCACATTTACCGCCGCTCAATGTCTTGGTACAAGTAAACACCAGTGGCGAGGCATCAAAGTCGGGGTTAACCGTGGATAACGCCATCGCCCTCATTGAAGATATCCGAGCCCTACCCGGCCTGAATATCAGAGGATTAATGTCTATTCCACAGCCTGAGACGGACTATCAGCGACAATGCGCCGCATTTGAACCTTTATCAAATGCGTTTCATGCCCTCCGTGAGCAGACAGAGAGTATCGATACCTTGTCGATGGGCATGAGTGGTGACATGGAAGCGGCGATTGCGTGTGGTAGCACCATGGTACGTGTCGGCACCGCGATTTTTGGCGCGCGAGACAGCCGCTAACGAAGCGGTCGTAATAAACCAATACAATGACGAGAACAACAGGAACGCTTTTCATGGAACATCGCTCCCTTACCTTTATTGGCGCCGGTAATATGGCGCGATCCATCATTGCTGGCCTTGTGAGTGCAGGCTACCCCACCTCTGCGATAACGGCCTCATCACCCAGCGCCCACCCTGGCGATGTGCTGAGTACGGATTATGGCATCCAAACCACCCGTGATAACTTGCATGCCTGCCAAGCGGCAGACGTCATTGTCTTGGCGGTCAAGCCACAATTAATGGCGCAGGTTTTAAGCGATTTATCGGCTGTCGATTGGTCTTCGAAACTGGTGATCTCGATAGCAGCCGGCATCAGTACTCATCGTCTGTGTGAGATGGCAGGTACCACACTCAACCTGATCCGTGTCATGCCGAATACACCGTCTCTTGTCGGCCAAGGAATGAGCGGACTCTATGCGTCTAGCCAGGTAACGGAGGCGGATAAACACTACGCCACCGCATTGATGAAAGCCGTCGGCGAGGTCTGCTGTGTCGATGAGGAAGCAAAAATTAATGGTGTGATTGCGGCTGCAGGCAGCGCACCGGCATACTTCTTTCGCTTTATGGAAGCGATGCATCAAGAAGCTATCCGCCAAGGCTTTAGCGACGAGCAAGCCAGGCAGCTGGTTCAGCAAACCGCAAAAGGGGCGGCAGAAATGGTGGTAAGTAATACGGACACAACCATTGGCCAATTGCGTGAGCAGGTAACCTCGAAAGGCGGCACAACCGCTGAAGCGTTACGTGTTTTCGACCAGCACCACATTGGCGATATAGTGGCACAGGCCATGCAGGCGGCAGTCAGCCGCGCCAAACAAATGGAACAAGAATTTTAATCACTAAGGCAACGATATGAATGCAATGACCTTTCTGATCAACACCGCGTTTGATCTTTACATCATGGTGGTGCTGCTACGCGTTTGGCTACAATGGGCGCGCGCAGACTTTTACAACCCCTTCTCTCAATTTATCGTCAAAGCGACCCAGCCTGTGGTGGGCCCGTTGCGTCGTATGATCCCGGCACTCGGTGGTTTGGATCTGGCAACGGTACTGTTTGCTTACCTGCTCATGGTGGCGAAATTTGTGGTACTGGATCTAGTCGCCGGCAACCCCTTTGCAATGAGTTCAGGCATGTTCCTCTTCTCTGCCATTGCCTTACTGAAAGCCGCGGGTAAGTTGCTGTTCTGGGTGCTGATCCTGCGTGCCATTTTGAGTTGGGTCAGCCAAGGCAACAATCCAGTAGAGTATGTTTTTCATCAACTTACTGAGCCGGTATGTGCGCCAGTACGCCGTATTATTCCACCCATCGGTGGGCTCGATCTCAGTATTCTGGTGATCTTTATCGCGCTCCAATTTATCAATATGCTTATCGGCGATTTTATCGGCCCGATTTGGTATGCACTGTAAGCGAATCGCCACGCGCTAAGTCACCCTCGACTTATCGCCACGGGGTGCACCGCTTACGGAATCTCACGGGTGCCAACGATGTACGGTGGATCGTACTTAGGCACCCGTACGTATTGATAGCGAACCTCACTTCGCTTTATCACAAGGAATGATTATGCGTCAGATCATAGCAGCGCTCAGCATGGTATTGAGTTTGCTTATCACACCGGCTTGGGCGGGGCAGTTTAAAGAAGTCGGTGAGTTGGAAGTGCATTACAACACGCTCTCAACCACTTTCTTGACACCCGAAATCGCCCAGCAGTACGACATTACCCGTAGTGGCTATCGAGGCTTGGTCAACATTGCCGTTCTCGATACCATGCAACTGGGAAAACCGGCGGTAGCCGCCGAGATCACCGGGCAAGTAAAAAACTTGGTCGGAAACAGTCGTGAACTGGACTTTACCGAGGTAAGAGAAGGGGACGCGATCTACTACATCGCCACCTTCGCAGCCGATGATGAAGAGACGTATCGCTTCCATATCGACCTTAACGCCGAAGGAAACCGCAATGCGTCTTTTGACTATAATTATACGTTTTACGTCGATGCCCCATAGTCGGGCCATAACCCAATAGGTAACTGTGATGAATAAAGTTGTGTTGGCAACGGGGAACGCAGGCAAAGTAAAAGAAATGGCGGGACTACTCGGCGAATTTGGTTTCGACGTCCTGCCGCAAAGTGACTTTGCCGTTGAAGAAGTTGATGAAACAGGCACCACCTTTATCGAAAATGCCATCATTAAGGCACGTCATGCGGCGAAAGTGACCGGCCTCCCCGCCATCGCCGACGACTCAGGCCTTGAAGTCGATGCCTTAAACGGCGCACCAGGCGTCTACTCTGCGCGCTATGCGGGGGAAACGGCCAGTGATACGGATAATGTCGCTAAACTGTTAGAAGCATTGCATGATACAGGCAATGATGGACGCCAGGCTCGCTTCCATTGCGTATTGGTTTATATGCGTCATGCTAATGACCCAACACCGCTAGTCTGCCACGGGGTGTGGGAAGGGCAAATCGCTCACGCACCGCAAGGGGAAAACGGCTTTGGTTACGATCCGGTCTTTTTACCTGCCGATCAGCAGTGTACCGCAGCAGAAATGCCCGCTTCCGAGAAAAAACAACGCTCTCACCGCGGACAAGCACTCAACGCCCTGTTCCAAGCCCTAAAAGCGTCGCAATAAGCCATGATCCCATTGAGTTTATATGTGCACATCCCTTGGTGTGTACAAAAATGCCCCTATTGCGATTTTAATTCGCATACCCAAAAGGGCGCGATCCCAGAAGAGGATTATATCGATGCGCTGCTTGACGATCTTGATGCCGATCTTACCGCCTACCCTTCAGTCATCACGCGCACACTGCACTCGATCTTTATTGGAGGCGGTACACCAAGCTTGATGTCGCCTTCACAGATAGCTCGCCTATTGGATGGCATCAAAGCACGCCTTCCCGTCAGTAAGAGCATGGAAGTGACCATGGAAGCCAACCCTGGCACCGTGGAAGCCGATAAATTTATCGGTTATCGACAAGCAGGCGTTAACCGGATTTCTATCGGGGTGCAGAGCTTTTCTGCTGATAAGCTCGAACGCTTAGGGCGTATTCATGGCCCTGGCGAGGCAGAGCGTGCGGCCCACCTTGCTCATCAAGCTGGATTAAACAGTTTTAACCTCGATTTAATGCATGGTTTACCTGAGCAATCAGAGCAAGAAGCACTGGGTGACTTGGAAAAAGCCATCGCACTTAAGCCGCCACATCTGTCTTGGTATCAGTTGACCATCGAGCCCAACACCCAGTTTTACTCCAAACCACCGACCCTGCCAGAAGAAGATACCTTGTGGGACATTTTTGATCGCGGCCATCAGCTGCTTACCGACGCTGGCTACGTGCAATACGAGACATCTGCATACAGCTTACCCGATCATCAATGCGCTCATAACCTCAACTACTGGCGCTTTGGCGACTACTTGGGGATTGGTTGCGGCGCCCATGGCAAACTCACCTTACCGAATGGCGATCAGCCTCGCCTGCTTCGGACTGTTAAAGTGAAGCATCCACGCGGCTATCTTGATCCACAAAAGGCCTATCTCACAGATAGCCAGTGGGTGAAACAGACTGATCTCGCGTTTGAGTTCTTCATGAATCGGTTTCGCCTACTCGAGCCTTGTCCGAAAGCCGAGTTTGTTGCCCGCACGGGGTTGCCTCTCGACCACCTTAACCAGCCATTAGCTCAAGCGTATGACCAAGGTCTGCTCGTTGAGTCCGAGACACATTGGCAAGTGACCGCCAAAGGTAAACTCTTCCTCAACGATCTTTTGGCCATTTTTTTAGCTGACTAGTGCAACAAACTGTATGTTAAGGTGCCTATTGTTTAGGCGCCTTTACCTGCCCAGCGGCGGATTGGTCTTTTGACGGCAAGTAAAGCAAGCGCGATTCATTCAACCAGCCTAAGAGGGATACCCTGTGACTTCGTCATTTCGTGTCGAGCCGAAACATTGGACTTTAATCGCCGCGCTGATCATCGCAGCCTATGCGTGCTATTTACTTATTGAGCCCTATATTGGTGCAATTGTACTCGCGTTTATTGTCTCTTTGCTCTTTTTCCCTGTTCATAAACGTATTGAAGATCGCATTGGACAACGCCCAAACACGGCGTCGGTCATATCCTGTGTCTTAATCACCTTTATCATCATCATTCCGCTCACCGTGGTAGCAGGGGCCATTATCGAGCAAGGCGTGAGCTTTTTTACACGCAGTTACGAATGGCTCAACAACGGCGGCGCAAAACAGTTACTCAACAACCCGCAAATACAATCGTCGCTGCATTTTCTCAACCAGTGGCTGCCATTTGATTTAATTGACCCACAAGAAACCGTGAAAAAGCTGGCGGCTTGGATGTCTTCATTCAGTGGCCAAATGCTCGAATTTAGCTCCAAGGTATTAGGTGATGTGACCGACTTTTTTATCACCTTCATGCTGATGTTGTTTGTCCTGTTTTTCTTGCTCCGTGATCACGACAGCATTATCCATACGCTCCGCCACGTGATCCCCTTATCACGAAGCCAAGAAGATCAGTTACTGGATGAAGTAGAGAAGGTCGCCAAGTCTGCCGTGCTTGGGTCCTTTCTTACCGCCTTGGCGCAAGGGGCCGCCGGCGGGCTAGCGATGTGGGCCGTCGGGCTGCCAGCGCTATTTTGGGGGACCATGATGGCGTTCGCTTCCTTTATCCCTGTGGTAGGCACTGCGCTTATCTGGCTGCCAACCGTGCTGTATTTGGTGGCCACGGGCGATTGGCAATGGGCTATTGCCTTACTGATATGGAGTGTTGTGGTGGTCGGCTCCATCGATAATCTACTCCGCCCCTTCCTCATGCAGGGTAACTCGGGGATGAATACCTTGCTTATCTTCTTCTCACTATTAGGTGGGCTTCATCTGTTCGGCTTGATGGGGCTTATCTATGGTCCGATTATCTTTTCGATTACCTTGGTACTCTTTCGGATGTACGAGATCGAATTTGAACGCTTTCTTGACCGACAAGATAACGCGTAGGGGGTTTGATATTGGCCTAGTGCGCGCTTTGTGGGAAAATCCTCGTCTTGGCGCGCCACCCTACCTTCAAACGCGGCCGATAAGTACTTATAACCGGAAAGAGAACCCTCATGACCCTCACGGCACCTAGCGAGATTGCTCAGCGTCACCTCACCTTGTTCGCCAATAAACATGTTCTATTGGCCGGGGAGCTCGAAGATGACTTTGCCCAGCAGCTACTGCCTCATGCCGCACGCGTGTCGGTATTTACGACCCATCATGGCTATGCCACACGAATGGCAAATACTGACATCCATGTACACGCAGGCGCAGAATATACGGATGATAGCGCCGTCGACGTGGTACTTTTCTACTGGCCTAAGTCAAAAGCGGAAGCCGATTTTCTTCTCGCGATGCTCACGCATCGTCTCGGCGCGAATGTCGATTGGATCGTAGTGGGTGAAAACCGCAGTGGCGTCAAAAGCATCGAAAAACGTTTTGCACCGTATGGCCAAGTCATTAAACAAGATTCAGCTCGCCGATGCAGCCTATACCATGGCCAGTGCACATCACCGGCGGCGTCATTTAGCCTGGCAGATTGGTTTCACGACTACCCTCTCCAAGTAGGCAGCCTATCACTCACTGTTCGTGCTTTACCCGGTGTGTTTAGTCACAAAAGCCTTGATGATGGCACGGCCTTATTACTCCAGCACCTGCCCGACATACAAGGCGATGTGATTGATGTCGGCTGTGGCGCGGGCGTTATCGGCACGGTACTGGCTACCCACCCAAGCTGTACGGTCACCTGTGTTGATGTGAGTCATTTAGCGGTCGCATCAACCCAAGCGACGCTCGCGGCCAATGGGCTCAGCGGCTCTGTTTTTGTCTCTGACATGTTAGGGGCCGTCAGTGGACAGCAGTTTGATGCCATTATAAGCAACCCACCTTTCCATGAAGGATTGGAGACATTTTACCATGCCACCGAATCCTTGCTGGAAAACGCACCTCGCTACCTGCGCCGTCACGGCCAATTAGCGATCGTCGCCAACAGCTTCTTACGTTATCCGCCGATTATTGAAAAAGGATTCGGTCAGTGCGATACCCTTGCGAAAACCCGCCGATTTGCCGTTTATCATGCGCGAAAAGCACGCTAGTTGCTGACAACACCATCAATCAATCGAATAACACACTTGTAAGGTTTGATACCTGACAGCAGGTCACAGTTTTGACTGATCGGACGTGTTAGCGTCTACTCTTTCGCGGCTGCCTTTGGGCAGCCGTTTGCGATTCAAGCCCGCGTGATCAGGGAGAGGTATTCACAGCGTGCAAATGGATATAGGTTGCTCTACACGTCTTCAACGCCGCTTTATGTGGTGGTTTTTTAGTCTTAGTATTATCCCTGTGGTGATTTTGACGGGATACTTTACTTGGAGTCAGTCGCAACTGCTGATCGATCAAGCCCATCAACAGCTCGAGAGCGAGCGCGATCGTTACTATGTCACCATCACATCATATTTTAATGACCAAGTGCGCGCGGTAACCAATCTTGCAGCCTCTGATCTAGCAACCAGCAGCGGTGGACGCTTTTATGGCTTTCCTCATGCATTCCAACAACTCGGTGATGATACGCGCCAATCGCAGCGTCGACTCATACCGATCCTTCAACAGTCTCCGAACCAATATGCTGGCGTAACAGCCCAAAAGTATCACCGCTTATATCGTCGCTTTCATCACCAATTTCAATCTTGGTTAGCAAGATACGCGTTCAACAATCTCGCGATGTTTGATTTAAACCAAAACCTCGTATACACCGTCAAAGCCCACCCCATGACACAGGACAACCCATCACTGAAAAATGCGATCAAGCAATTGATGAATATGCCTGCCCAGCAGCGCCCTAAATGGATGCGCACTGCCTTTGAGCCACATGGCTCACGCACCATGCAAGCTTGGTATCTGGTCCCCATACTTAAAAGCGGCCATATGCAAAGCGTCCTTGCTATTAGCACCACAACCGATAACTTGTCTGCGACACTTCGCCAACGGCAGCAACCAGAGTCGGGGCTGTGGCTGATTAATCAAAATCATCAATCGTTACTCAACAGTTGGGTGCCTCACACTGATCAAGCTAGGCCCTCGATCTTGCCATCAAAGCACGCCATCGATGCCGCTTTCCATGGCCAACAAGGGGTCATGTCTCCAAGCCAATATACACTCATGCCTCAACTCACGGCGTATCGACCCGTCAATGTGGCGGGGGCGTCTTGGGCGTTGATCACTTGTACACCTCAAAAACGTGCCTATCAGCCTCTGCGCCACTTGTATGCGATCAGTGCGACACTCGTGATCGTCGTTATTGTTTTATTAGTCTGTGTTGGGCATTGGCTATCTCACCGCCTGACACTGCCTATCTTACAACTGACTTGGTGCGCCGAGCAGTTTGCCGCAGGTGAACTGGACTATCCGGTCACCCATCGCCAGCGAAAAGATGAAATTGGTCGCCTTGCAAGCGCACTCTCCCACTTGAAACACAGCTTGAGAGCGACGTATTTTTCTCCATCAAGCACAATTAACGATAAAGAGACACAAGCGCATCAGCCGGAGAGTATTCATCGTCGCTTAGTGGATGCGATGAACTTGGCTCTGGCCGCTTGGGGTGGGGATAAAATCGGGCTAGCAGAAAAAAGTGGCTTATGGCGTGTTTACCAGGA
Organism: Salinivibrio sp. IB868; assembly: GCF_001995655.1. NCBI lineage: Bacteria > Pseudomonadati > Pseudomonadota > Gammaproteobacteria > Vibrionales > Vibrionaceae > Salinivibrio > Salinivibrio sp. IB868. The sequence goes on along the minus strand of NZ_MUEW01000003.1, from coordinate 279,405 downwards.
TAAAGGTAGCTTTCAAACAAGAACCTTGGATAAGTACCTGCACGTAGAAACCGTCCCAAAAACACCACGTTGGCGAAATGTAGTGCGCACGCTCGACTTTGTTCTCAAGCATACGAGTGAGCAATCACCACACTATCAGACATTAAAACAGGCACAATTAGATATCCAGCACTGGGTCAGCCAAGACAAAGGCCAGCGTTAAGATTGTCATCGCACAGGCACCGCCTTATAGTGTTTGAAACTCTTTATCATTAGGTTTCGATGACGCTTTCTCTTCCTCAACTGCGGGTGTTTTTAACCATCGTGCAAGAGGGCACCATCACCGCCGCCGCCAAGAAACTGTTTCTCAGTAAACCGGCAGTCAGTATGGCACTCGCCGAGTTAGAAAGTCAGCTCGGTTACCCCTTGTTTGATCGACGCGGCAATCGGCTTCACCTCAATGACCAAGGGATAGCGCTTATCCCTAAAGCAGATGAACTACTCACCCGCAGCGACGAAATCAGTGCCACACTAAAAGACGATAGCCAACTGATTGGTTGGTTGCGACTAGGTGGAAGCGATACGGTGGGTAACCAGCTTTTACCTACACTGATTAGTGATTTTCGGCATGCGACGTGTCATCAACAACAAACATTGGTGATTGCCAACAGCCAAGAAATCATCGCTCGCCTTCAACACTTCGAGCTGGATATTGGGTTGATAGAGGGTGAAATACTGCATCCCGATTTACTGCAAACGCCATGGTTAAGCGATCAGATGGCGGTGGTTTGTCACCCTAATCACCCACTTGTGAGTCACGCACCGTTAAGTGTGGGCGATCTCGACAATCAAACTTGGCTGATCCGCGAATCTGGCTCGGGCACCCGTGAGCACTTTCTCTCACGCCTTGCTCCTCGCTTCGAGCGCTGGCACCTTTCTTTCGAGCTCAATACCACAGAAGCGATTTTAAATGCTGCAAGTGCCGGGTTAGGCTTGGCGTACCTGTCTAAGCTCTCCGCTCAACACGCCATTGCCGATGGTCGAGTGGTTGCCCTCGAACTCCCTTTGCTATTATCCCGGCGCTATTGGCTTGTGCGCCACAAAGATAAATACCAGTCAGGCCTACTCACCCGCTTCTGGGATTTCTGCTTACACTGGCAACCTCAACCCCATTCTTCTACTTAACCAGCAATCACCACGCGACAGATACAAAAAAGCCCCGACCGTGAGGTCAGGGCTTGCTGTTTTTTCATCAAAGTCTTACGTCAATCTGCTTTGATTGMTTAAATCYGTTTTTGCCTTCAGATTTTTCCAAAAATCTGAAAACAAGAAAGCAAGCCTGGCGATGTCCTACTCTCACATGGGGAGACCCCACACTACCATCGGCGCTGCTTCGTTTCACTACTGAGWTCGGCATGGAGTCAGGTGGGTCCAAAGCGCAATCTAGAAAGCTGTTCGTTCTCGCCACAATCAACTGGCTTTATTCGAGTCCAACCCAAAACCTCTTGGGTGTTGTATGGTTAAGCCTCACGGGCAATTAGTACAGGTTAGCTCAACGCCTCACAGCGCTTACACACCCTGCCTATCAACGTTCTAGTCTAGAACAACCCTTTAGAGAGCTCGAAGCTCTAGGGATGACTCATCTCGGGGCCAGCTTCGCGCTTAGATGCTTTCAGCGCTTATCTGTGCCGAACTTAGCTACCGGGCAATGCGTCTGGCGACACAACCCGAACACCAGCGGTTCGTCCACTCCGGTCCTCTCGTACTAGGAGCAGCTCCCCTCAATCATCCAACGCCCACGGCAGATAGGGACCGAACTGTCTCACGACGTTCTAAACCCAGCTCGCGTACCACTTTAAATGGCGAACAGCCATACCCTTGGGACCGACTTCAGCCCCAGGATGTGATGAGCCGACATCGAGGTGCCAAACACCGCCGTCGATATGAACTCTTGGGCGGTATCAGCCTGTTATCCCCGGAGTACCTTTTATCCGTTGAGCGATGGCCCTTCCATTCAGAACCACCGGATCACTATGACCTACTTTCGTACCTGCTCGAGCCGTCACTCTCGCAGTTAAGCGGGCTTATGCCATTGCACTAACCTCACGATGTCCGACCGTGATTAGCCCACCTTCGTGCTCCTCCGTTACGCTTTGGGAGGAGACCGCCCCAGTCAAACTACCCACCAGGCACTGTCCTCACCCCGGATAACGGGGCTAAGTTAGAACATCAAACATACAAGGGTGGTATTTCAAGGATGGCTCCACAGCAACTGGCGTCGCCGCTTCAAAGCCTCCCACCTATCCTACACATGTAGGCTCAATGTTCAGTGCCAAGCTGTAGTAAAGGTTCACGGGGTCTTTCCGTCTAGCCGCGGGTACACAGCATCTTCACTGCGATTTCAATTTCACTGAGTCTCGGGTGGAGACAGCGTGGCCATCATTACGCCATTCGTGCAGGTCGGAACTTACCCGACAAGGAATTTCGCTACCTTAGGACCGTTATAGTTACGGCCGCCGTTTACCGGGGCTTCAATCAATGGCTTCTCTTGCGATAACCACATCAATTAACCTTCCGGCACCGGGCAGGCGTCACACCGTATACGTCATCTTTCGATTTTGCACAGTGCTGTGTTTTTAATAAACAGTTGCAGCCACCTGGTATCTGCGACTGCCCATAGCTCCATCCGCAAGGGACTTCACCGCGGGCAGCGTACCTTCTCCCGAAGTTACGGTACCATTTTGCCTAGTTCCTTCACCCGAGTTCTCTCAAGCGCCTTGGTATTCTCTACCCGACCACCTGTGTCGGTTTGGAGTACGGTTGCTACTTACCTGAAGCTTAGAGGCTTTTCCCGGAAGCATGGCATCAATGACTTCACCACCTTGGTGGCTCGACATCGTGTCTCGGCCTTGATTTCCCGGATTTGCCTAAKAAATCAGCCTACGCACTTGAACCTGGACAACCATCGCCAGGCCCACCTAGCCTTCTCCGTCCCCCCATCGCAGTAAGCAGCAGTACGGGAATATTAACCCGTTTCCCATCGACTACGCCTTTCGGCCTCGCCTTAGGGGCCGACTTACCCTGCCCCGATTAACGTTGGACAGGAACCCTTGGTCTTCCGGCGAGGAGGTTTTTCACCCCCTTTATCGTTACTCATGTCAGCATTCGCACTTGTGATACCTCCAGCATGCCTCTCAGCACACCTTCAACAGCTTACACAACGCTCCCCTACCCAATATCCATAAGGACATTGCCGCAGCTTCGGTGTATCGCTTAGCCCCGTTACATCTTCCGCGCAGGYCGACTCGACCAGTGAGCTATTACGCTTTCTTTAAATGATGGCTGCTTCTAAGCCAACATCCTGGCTGTCTGAGCCTTCCCACATCGTTTCCCACTTAGCGATAACTTGGGGACCTTAGCTGGCGGTCTGGGTTGTTTCCCTCTCCACGACGGACGTTAGCACCCGCCGTGTGTCTCCCGGATAGTACTTACTGGTATTCGGAGTTTGCAAAGGGTTGGTAAGTCGGGATGACCCCCTAGCCTTAACAGTGCTCTACCCCCAGTAGTATTCGTCCGAGGCGCTACCTAAATAGCTTTCGGGGAGAACCAGCTATCTCCGAGTTTGATTGGCCTTTCACCCCTAGCCACAGGTCATCTCCTAACTTTTCAACGTTAGTGAGTTCGGTCCTCCAGTTGATGTTACTCAACCTTCAACCTGCCCATGGCTAGATCACTCGGTTTCGGGTCTAATGCTAGCAACTACTCGCCCAGTTAAGACTCGGTTTCCCTACGGCTCCCCTATGCGGTTAACCTTGCTACTAACATTAAGTCGCTGACCCATTATACAAAAGGTACGCGGTCACCCCACGAAGAGGCTCCCACTGCTTGTACGTAGACGGTTTCAGGTTCTATTTCACTCCCCTCACAGGGGTTCTTTTCGCCTTTCCCTCACGGTACTGGTTCACTATCGGTCAGTCAGGAGTATTTAGCCTTGGAGGATGGTCCCCCCATGTTCAGACAAGATATCACGTGTCCCGTCCTACTCGWTTTCACGYCTAAGGCGCCGTCGGTTACGGGGCTATCACCCTTTATTGCCAGGTTTTCCAACCTGTTCACCTAACGCCTAAGCCGCTTAAGGGCTGCTCCGGGTTCGCTCGCCGCTACTGCCGGAATCTCAATTGATTTCTTTTCCTTCGGGTANTCCCCCCATGTTCAGACAAGATATCACGTGTCCCGTCCTACTCGWTTTCACGYCTAAGGCGCCGTCGGTTACGGGGCTATCACCCTTTATTGCCAGGTTTTCCAACCTGTTCACCTAACGCCTAAGCCGCTTAAGGGCTGCTCCGGGTTCGCTCGCCGCTACTGCCGGAATCTCAATTGATTTCTTTTCCTTCGGGTASTTAGATGTTTCAGTTCCCCGAGTTCGCCTCTTAGCGCTATGTATTCACRCTAAGATACCTGCTTATGCAGGTGGGTTTCCCCATTCGGACATCGATGGCTCAAATGCTTCTTACCAGCTCACCATCGCTTTTCGCAGGTTAGYACGTCCTTCATCGCCTCTGACTGCCAAGGCATCCACCGTCTACGCTTARTCACTTAACCATACAACCCCAAGAGGTTTTATTTACGGCGAGATTGTCTAAAAAAGAAATCTGCGTCGCAAAACCACTCAGTGTTGAATCATCAACCAATTAAGGTTTTGTTTTTGCCGGACTCAAAATAGAGACTTTGCTTATCACTAAGACAAAGCCCAAGCACACTTGATTGTGTGAGTGACATTTCTGTCACTGATTGAGAACTTTACTGTCATTCTTTAAGAATGACTTGTCAGCTTTCCAGATTGTTAAAGAGCATGTGTGTTTATCAATACGATAAACCACTTTTTAAAGACACTTATCAYCATAAATGCGCTTAAAAAGTGGTGGAGCTAAGCAGGATCGAACTGCTGACCTCCTGCGTGCAAGGCAGGCGCTCTCCCAGCTGAGCTATAGCCCCATCATAATTCCTTAGATGCTGGTGCCAATTTCTTTTGAGGCAAGGCAGTGTATTTCGACGTTTAGTTCGCTAAACGAGGAATGCACTAACGYAGYATCAGRAGAAATTGGTGGGTCTGAGTGGACTTGAACCACCGACCTCACCCTTATCAGGGGTGCGCTCTAACCACCTGAGCTACAGACCCATCTAAGGTACGAGCCTTTCACTAAGGCATTCGTATCTCTTTGACTTTCAACCTATACAATCTGTGTGAACACTCGCAAAAATAGCGTCAGTAAGGAGGTGATCCAGCCCCAGGTTCCCCTAGGGCTACCTTGTTACGACTTCACCCCAGTCATGAACCACACCGTGGTAAACGCCCTCCCGAAGGTTAAGCTATCTACTTCTGGTGCAGCCCACTCCCATGGTGTGACGGGCGGTGTGTACAAGAATAGCGTCAGTAAGGAGGTGATCCAGCCCCAGGTTCCCCTAGGGCTACCTTGTTACGACTTCACCCCAGTCATGAACCACACCGTGGTAAACGCCCTCCCGAAGGTTAAGCTATCTACTTCTGGTGCAGCCCACTCCCATGGTGTGACGGGCGGTGTGTACAAGGCCCGGGAACGTATTCACCGTGGCATTCTGATCCACGATTACTAGCGATTCCGACTTCATGGAGTCGAGTTGCAGACTCCAATCCGGACTACGACAAACTTTAAGGGATTCGCTCCACTTCGCAGCTTCGCTGCCCTCTGTATCTGCCATTGTAGCACGTGTGTAGCCCTACTCGTAAGGGCCATGATGACTTGACGTCGTCCCCACCTTCCTCCGGTTTATCACCGGCAGTCTCCCTGGAGTTCCCACCNGACTTCATGGAGTCGAGTTGCAGACTCCAATCCGGACTACGACAAACTTTAAGGGATTCGCTCCACTTCGCAGCTTCGCTGCCCTCTGTATCTGCCATTGTAGCACGTGTGTAGCCCTACTCGTAAGGGCCATGATGACTTGACGTCGTCCCCACCTTCCTCCGGTTTATCACCGGCAGTCTCCCTGGAGTTCCCACCWTTACGTGCTGGCAAACAAGGATAAGGGTTGCGCTCGTTGCGGGACTTAACCCAACATTTCACAACACGAGCTGACGACAGCCATGCAGCACCTGTCTCAGMGCTCCCGAAGGCACCAATCCATCTCTGGAAAGTTCTCTGGATGTCAAGAGTAGGTAAGGTTCTTCGCGTTGCATCGAATTAAACCACATGCTCCACCGCTTGTGCGGGCCCCCGTCAATTCATTTGAGTTTTAACCTTGCGGCCGTACTCCCCAGGCGGTCTACTTAATGCGTTAGCGCCGAAAGCCAAAGTCTAAACCTCAACCTCCAAGTAGACAGCGTTTACGGCGTGGACTACCAGGGTATCTAATCCTGTTTGCTACCCACGCTTTCGCATCTGAGCGTCAGTCTTTGTCCAGGGGGCCGCCTTCGCCACTGGTATTCCTTCAGATCTCTACGCATTTCACCGCTACACCTGAAATTCTACCCCCCTCTACAAGACTCTAGCCTGCCAGTTTCAAATGCGGTTCCGAGGTTGAGCCCCGGGCTTTCACATCTGACTTAACAAACCGCCTGCATGCGCTTTACGCCCAGTAATTCCGATTAACGCTCGCACCCTCCGTATTACCGCGGCTGCTGGCACGGAGTTAGCCGGTGCTTCTTCTGCAGCTAACGTCAAGCMRTGCACKTATTAAGTACACCACCTTCCTCACTGCTGAAAGTGCTTTACAACCCGAAGGCCTTCTTCACACACGCGGCATGGCTGCATCAGGGTCTCCCCCATTGTGCAATATTCCCCACTGCTGCCTCCCGTAGGAGTCTGGGCCGTGTCTCAGTCCCAGTGTGGCTGATCATCCTCTCAAACCAGCTAAGGATCGTCGCCTTGGTAAGCCATTACCTTACCAACTAGCTAATCCTAACTGGGCCCATCCCAACGCGATAGCTTACATGTAGAGGCCACCTTTGGTCCGTAGACATTATGCGGTATTAGCCGTCGTTTCCAACGGTTATCCCCCTCGTCAGGGCAGGTTCCCAGCCGTTACTCACCCGTCCGCCGCTCGACGTCCAGNAGGATCGTCGCCTTGGTAAGCCATTACCTTACCAACTAGCTAATCCTAACTGGGCCCATCCCAACGCGATAGCTTACATGTAGAGGCCACCTTTGGTCCGTAGACATTATGCGGTATTAGCCGTCGTTTCCAACGGTTATCCCCCTCGTCAGGGCAGGTTCCCAGCCGTTACTCACCCGTCCGCCGCTCGACGTCCAGYAAATCCACCGAAGCTTCAATRCTGCCGTTTCCGCTCGACTTGCATGTGTTAGGCCTGCCGCCAGCGTTCAATCTGAGCCATGATCAAACTCTTCAATTTAAGTTTGGTGTTTCCGTAGAAACTGCTCAATGAATACTGATTACTGTTTATCTCCGAAGAGACAAACGAATTGACTGTGCCGAACAACTATAAAAGTTGTCGTTTGGTCACTCAGTTCATCGAATAAATCTTTTTGTCTATTCTCAACGAGTGCCCACACAGATTGCATAGGTCAAATTGTTAAAGAGCGTTGACTGTGCGAAGCTGCGCTTCACTCGGTCAGGGCTGCGTATCTTACGCGCCTTGCCGTTAAAGTCAAGAAGAAATTTTATCTTTTATTTTCAACCCAACCGGGTGAAACAAAATCTCTTTTTGACTCACCTAACGCGCTGTCTGCGTTAAGTAGGGCGGCATTCTAAAGCGTTTGTGACAAGCGTCAATCATTAATTTTATCTTTTCTTCTAAACGCTCCATTTTTAGACGATCTGCTCTTTTTTAGCCAATAATGCCTGTTTCTACTCTCTAAGCACCAAAAGTTACTATTTCGCGACTCGCTTTTATCCGCAGCACCTCTCCACCTTAGTTAAACGGAGAGTGAGGCTATACGCGACAAGCATGGGCCGTTTTTACAACGCAATGGTGAAGGGCCGGATAAAGAAAAAGCCAGGCAAATTGCCTGGCTTTTCTGGGTGCTGCTTATAAGTGAAAAAACTTACTCTGCAGCTTGCTCAGCGTCTTGCTCTGGGCGATCAACGAGCTCGATGTAAGCCATTGGGGCTTTATCACCTGAGCGAACACCGCACTTAAGAATGCGAGTGTAACCGCCTGCACGTGAAGCAAAACGTGGGCCAAGTTCATTAAACAGTTTCGCTACGACTTCGTCGTTACGAGTACGAGCGAATGCTACACGACGGTTAGCAACACTGTCGTTTTTAGCTAAGGTAATCAACGGTTCAATGACGCGACGCAGCTCTTTTGCCTTCGGCAAAGTTGTTTTGATAACTTCGTGAGTTACCAGCGAGCTAGCCATGTTGCTGAACATCGCTTTACGATGGCTGCTGTTGCGATTGAGTTGACGACCACTCTTACGATGGCGCATGACCTAATCCTTCTAACTAAATAATCAGTCTCTGATTAATCTTCAGCAATTGATGCTGGCGGCCAGTTTTCTAGGCGCATACCCAGAGACAGACCACGTGATGCCAGCACGTCTTTAATTTCAGTCAAAGACTTCTTACCAAGGTTTGGCGTTTTTAGAAGCTCAACCTCGGTACGCTGTACCAGATCACCGATATAGTGAATCGCTTCTGCTTTCAGACAGTTAGCAGAGCGAACAGTTAGTTCAAGATCGTCTACAGGACGCAGTAGGATCGGATCGAACTCTGGCTTCTCTTCTTTTTCCTCAGGGACACGTACATCGCGCAGGTCAACAAACGCATCTAGCTGTTCTGCTAGGATGGTTGCAGCTCGGCGAATCGCTTCCTCAGGATCCAGTGTACCGTTAGTTTCCATATCGATGACCAGCTTGTCGAGGTCAGTACGCTGTTCGACACGCGCTGCTTCCACTTTGTAAGCAATACGGTCTACTGGGCTGAACGTTGCGTCAACAAGTAGGCGACCGATTGGACGCTCATCGTCTTCGCTGTCGATACGCGCAGACGCTGGTACATAGCCACGACCACGCTCTACCTTGATACGCATGCTAATTTCAGCGTTTGCATCAGTCAGGTGGCAGATAACGTGTTCTGGGTTCGCAATCTCAACACCACCATCATGGGTGATGTCGCCTGCAACAACAGGGCCTGCACCAGACTTGGTCAGAGTAAGGATAACTTCATCTTTACCCTCAACCTTAACGGCTAGGCCTTTAAGGTTAAGTAGGATTTCCAGGATGTCTTCCTGAACCCCTTCTTTGGTGCTGTACTCGTGCAATACGCCGTCAATTTCAACTTCCGTCACCGCACAGCCTGGCATAGATGAAAGTAGGATACGACGTAGCGCATTCCCCAGAGTATGGCCAAAGCCACGCTCTAGAGGTTCAAGAGTTACTTTTGCGTGCGTCGAGCTAACTTGTTCAATATCAACTAAACGCGGCTTAAGAAATTCTGTTACAGAACCCTGCATTATGTCCTCTCTTTAGTTCAGCTTTACTTAGAGTAAAGCTCGACGATCAGGTGTTCGTTGATGTCAGCAGACAAATCAGAACGCTCTGGTAGGCGCTTGAATGTGCCTTCCATCTTCTTGCTGTCTACTTCGATCCAAGTTGGCAGTTCGCGCTGAGCGGCAACTTCTAGAGCTGCTTTGATGCGCGCCTGGTTCTTAGCTTTCTCGCGAATGCTAATCACGTCGTTTGCCGAAACCTTGAAAGAAGGTACGTTAACTACTTTGCCGTTAACTAGGATCGCTTTGTGGCTTACCAGCTGACGTGATTCAGCGCGTGTTGCGCCAAAGCCCATGCGGTAAACTACGTTGTCTAGGCGACCTTCAAGAAGCTGAAGCAGGTTCTCACCTGTATTACCCTTGATGCGGGCAGCGTCTTTGTAGTAGTTACGGAACTGCTTTTCCATTACGCCGTACATACGACGTACTTTTTGCTTCTCACGAAGCTGAACGCCATAGTCAGACAGACGGCCGCGACGCTGACCGTGAACGCCTGGGACGTTATCGATTTTACACTTGGTATCAATCGCGCGTACGCCTGACTTAAGGAATAAGTCAGTGCCTTCGCGACGGCTAAGCTTCAGCTTAGGACCCAAATATCTTGCCATGATCTTTCTCCAATATTCTAAGAAACAGCGCTAGTGCGTATTAAACGCGGCGTTTCTTAGGTGGACGACAACCGTTATGCGGGATTGGCGTCGCATCAACAATGTTAGTGATGCGGAAGCCCGCTGCGTTCAAGGCACGAATAGTAGACTCGCGACCTGGACCTGGACCTTTAACCATCACTTCGAGGTTTTTCAGGCCGTACTCTTTCGCCATTTCACCACAACGCTCTGCAGCAACCTGCGCAGCGTATGGAGTTGACTTACGAGAGCCACGGAAACCTGAACCACCGGCGGTCGCCCATGCCAGAGCGTTGCCTTGACGGTCAGAAATCGTCACGATTGTGTTATTGAAAGACGCATGAATGTGCGCGACGCCATCAGCGACTTGCTTGCGTACGCGTTTGCGTGCACGAGTTGCTTGTTTAGCCATAGTACTTATCTACCCCGATTATTTCTTGATCGGCTTGCGCGGACCCTTACGGGTACGAGCATTGGTCTTCGTACGCTGACCACGTAGTGGCAAGCTGCGACGATGACGAATACCGCGGTTACAACCAAGGTCCATAAGACGCTTGATGTTCATGGAAATTTCACGACGTAGATCGCCTTCTACGGTGTACTTAGCGACACCGTCACGCAATTGGTCGATCTGTTCTTCTGATAGTTCACTGATCTTAGTGCTTTCAGCAATACCTGCATCAGCTAAAATAGCTTGAGAGGTGGTTTTGCCGACGCCGTAAATCGCAGTCAATGCGATAACAGCATGCTTTTGATCAGGAATGTTAATGCCTGCTATACGGGCCACTATTCACTCCTAGTACTTTTCAAGTAGAACCGCTGCAGAGCCCGTCGAGGATACGCAGCGGCATAACCACTTCTTTTGCACATACAAAAGGTGGGCTGGCTAATGTAGCCAGCCTGACCTCATTTTGCAAGAAAAATATTCTGCTATTAGCCTTGGCGTTGCTTGTGCTTTGGCTCACTGCAGATCACACGAACGGTACCGTTACGCTTGATCACTTTACAGTTACGGCAGATTTTCTTAACGGAAGCACGAACTTTCATTGCTAAACTCCGTAAATAGACAACCTATTAGCGGCCGTAGCCTTTTAGGTTGGCTTTTTTCAACACGGACTCATATTGTTGAGACATCAAATGAGTCTGAACTTGAGCCATAAAGTCCATGATTACGACTACTACGATAAGTAGTGATGTACCACCAAAGTAGAAGTGGACATCCCACGCAATCATCATGAACTCGGGGATCAGACAGATAAAGGTAATATACATGGCACCAGCAAGGGTTAACCGTGTCATTACTTTATCAATGTATTTAGCAGTCTGCTCACCCGGGCGAATACCAGGTACGAACGCTCCTGACTTCTTCAAATTATCTGCTGTTTCTCGCGGGTTGAAAACCAACGCCGTGTAGAAAAAGCAGAAGAAGATAATCGCTGCCGCATAAAGTATTACATACGCTGGTTGTCCCGGACTCAGTGCCAATGACACATCGGTTAACCAACTTGTCTGATCACCCTTACCAAACCAGTTAGCAAGCGTGCCAGGGAACAAAATAATACTTGATGCAAAAATCGCTGGAATAACGCCTGCCATGTTGATCTTAAGAGGCAGGTGCGTGCTTTGCGCTGCAAAAACACGACGACCTTGCTGCCGCTTGGCGTAGTTAACAACGATACGACGTTGACCACGCTCCATGAAGACCACAAAGTAGACGACCGCCAATACGATCACTGCGATACCTAGCAAGAGAAGCGGAGACATGTCGCCTTGACGCGCTTGCTCTATTGTCTGTCCAATTGCGGGTGGCAGACCCGCGACAATCCCGGTGAAGATAATCAACGAAATGCCGTTACCAATGCCGCGTTCAGTAATTTGCTCACCTAACCACATTAAGAACATGGTACCTGTGACCAAACTCACTACCGCAGTAAAGTAAAATGCAGGACCTGGATTAATCACCAGACCTGGCATCATACTCGGTAACCCGGTCGCGATTCCAATTGCTTGGAAGGTTGCCAACACCAGCGTGCCGTAGCGGGTATACTGACTTATCTTACGACGGCCAGATTCGCCCTCTTTTTTCAACTCCGCTAACGCGGGGTGAACCACTGACAATAGCTGAACAATAATCGATGCCGAGATATACGGCATAATGCCCAGTGCCAGTATCGAAGCACGCTCAAGGGCACCACCAGAGAACATGTTAACCAAGTCAATGATGGTCCCTTGTTGCTGTTCGAACAGATCGGCAAGTACAGCAGCGTCAATACCAGGAATTGGCACAAAAGAGCCGGCACGGAATACCAATAATGCCATAGCTACAAAAAGTAAACGGCTTTTCAGTTCCGCGACTCCGCCTTTTGCACTACTGAAGTTTTGTCCTGGTTGTTTTGCCATCTGTACCTCGTCCTCGAGCTAAATTATTCCTCGATTTTACCGCCTGCAGCTTCGATTGCCGCTTTAGCGCCTTTAGTGACACGAACACCTTTCACAGTCACAGCGCGAGCGATTTCACCAGACAGTACGATTTTCGCCGTACGAGTGTCTTGTGCAACAACATTCGCTGCTTTTAGTGTTTCAAGGCTTACGACGTCACCTTCAACTTTTGCCAGCTCGCCGAGACGAACTTCAGCAGAAGTTAGGCCTTTACGCGAAGTAAAACCGAATTTTGGCAGACGCTGTTTCAAAGGCATTTGACCGCCTTYGAAACCTGGGCGTACTGAACCACCTGAACGTGATTTCTGACCTTTGTGACCACGGCCACCGGTTTTACCCAGGCCTGAACCAATACCACGGCCTACACGCTTCGCAGAAGGCTTTGAGCCTGCAGCCGGAGATAGAGTATTCAAACGCATGTGATTACTCCTCCACTTTAACCATGTAGTTGACTTTGTTGATCATACCGCGCACGCACGGAGTATCTTCAAGTTCAACAGTGTGGTTGATGCGACGTAGGCCCAAGCCACGCAGGGTCGCTTTGTGCTTCGGCAAGCGGCCGATAGCGCTACGAGTCTGAGTTACTTTAATTGTCTTAGCCATGTCGTATTACCCCAGAATTTCGTTGACAGGCATGCCACGTTTCGCAGCAACCATCTCTGGAGACTTCGTACCACCCAGACCATCGATCGTTGCACGAACGATGTTGATTGGGTTGGTCGAACCGTATGCTTTCGCCAGAACGTCTTGAACGCCTGCTACTTCAAGCACGGCACGCATCGCACCACCGGCGATGATACCTGTACCTTCTGATGCTGGCTGCATATACACTTTTGAACCAGTGTGGCGGCCTTTAACAGCGTGGTGCAGTGTACCTTCGTTCAGCGCGATAGTAATCATGTTACGACGCGCCTTTTCCATTGATTTTTGGATCGCAGCCGGTACTTCACGGGCTTTACCGTAACCGAAACCTACGCGACCGTTACCGTCACCTACCACAGTCAGGGCAGTGAAGGTAAAGATGCGACCACCTTTAACCGTTTTAGATACACGGTTTACAGCGATCAGCTTCTCATGCAAATCACTTTGTTGTTTATCGTTAGCCATCTTCCACCTACCTTAGAATTTCAGACCAGCTTCACGGGCAGCATCTGCCAGTGCAGCCACACGGCCGTGGTATTGGAAACCGGAACGGTCAAAAGCAACGGCTTCGATGCCTTTTTCCTTCGCTCGCTCAGCAATGATCTTACCCACGGCTGCAGCGGCGTCTTTGTTACCGGTGCTCTTCACTTGCTCACGGATCGCTTTTTCTACGGTAGAAGCGGCTGCGATAACTTCCGCGCCGTTACCAGCGATAACCTGTGCGTACACATGACGTGGAGTACGGTGTACCACCAGGCGAGTCGCACCCATTTCCGCGATCTTGCGTCGTGCTTTGGTCGCACGACGGATACGAGATGCTTTCTTATCCATAGTGTTACCTTACTTCTTCTTAGCTTCTTTAGTACGCACAGCTTCGTCAGAGTAACGAACGCCTTTGCCTTTGTAAGGCTCTGGCTTGCGGTATGCGCGAATATCAGCAGCCACCTGGCCAACCGCTTGTTTATCAGCACCGCTGATAACAATTTCAGTTTGGCTTGGGCATTCTGCCTTAACACCTTCAGGTAGAGCGTGTTCTACCGGGTGAGAGAAACCAAGTGTCAGGTTAAGTTTGTTACCTGCAACGTTTGCACGGTAACCAACACCTTTCAGGATCAGTTTCTTGGTAAAGCCTTCTGTAACACCAACAACCATGCTGTTAACCAGTGCGCGCGCGGTGCCAGCATGAGCCCATGCTTTAGCGTGCTCCACACTTGGTGCGAAGGTAATGGTGTTCTCTTCTTGGTTTACTGACACCATATCGTGAAGCGTGCGGCTAAGTTCGCCTTTGCTTCCTTTTACAGTGATTTCCTGACCGTTAAGTTTCACCTCTACGCCGGCAGGAACTACGACAGGTGCTTTTGCAACACGAGACATTTCCTACTCCTTATTAAGCTACGTAGCAGATGATTTCACCGCCCAGACCCGCTTTGCGAGCTGCGCGATCGGTCATCAAACCTTTCGAAGTTGATACAACAGCAATACCAAGGCCACCCATCACTGAAGGCAACTCATCTTTCTTTTTGTAGATGCGCAGGCCTGGACGGCTAACACGTTGGATTTGCTCGATAACTGGTTTAGATTCGAAGTATTTCAACGTCACTTCCAGTTCAGGCTTTGCGTCGCTGTTTACTGCGACGTCAGCCACGTAACCTTCTGCTTTTAGTAGCTCAGCAATTGCCACTTTTAGCTTTGACGAAGGCATTTTAACAGCAACTTTCTTTGCTGCCTGACCGTTGCGTAGGCGGGTCAGCATATCCGAGATCGGATCTTGCATGCTCATAAGTCTTTACTCCCGTGATTCAATTACCAGCTTGCCTTACGCAGACCCGGAATCTCGCCTTTCATGCAAGCTTCACGAACCTTGATTCGGCTTAGACCGAATTTGCGTAGGTAGCCATGTGGACGACCAGTCTGGTTACAGCGGTTACGCTGACGAGACTTCGCAGAATCACGTGGTAGCGACTGAAGCTTCAGGACTGCGTCCCAACGCTCTTCGTCTGACGTGTTAACATTCTTAATGGTCGCACGCAGGTTGTCACGCTTTTCAGCATAACGGGCTGCGAGCTTCGCACGTTTTACATCACGTGCTTTCATCGATTTTTTAGCCATAACAGTAACCCTTCACCTTACTTACGGAATGGGAAGTTAAAGGCAGCCAGCAGAGCTCGACCTTCCTCATCTGTACCTGCGGTGGTAGTGATAGTAATATCAAGACCACGGATACGATCGACTTTGTCGTAGTCAATCTCAGGGAAGATGATTTGCTCGCGAACGCCCATGCTGTAGTTACCGCGACCGTCGAACGCTTTCGGGTTCAGACCACGGAAGTCACGGATACGAGGAACTGCGATAGCGATCAAACGCTCAAAGAAGTCCCACATACGCTCGCCACGTAGGGTTACTTTACAACCAATTGGGTAGCCCTCACGGATCTTGAAGCCTGCGACTGATTTACGTGCTTTAGTGATCAGCGGCTTTTGACCAGAAATTGCGGTCATATCAGCTGCTGCGTTTTCAAGCAGTTTTTTGTCGTTCAGAGCTTCGCCCACACCCATGTTAAGGGTGATCTTTTCGATCCCTGGGACTTGCATGATGCTTTTGTAACCAAATTGCTTAGATAGCTCAGCTACAACTGTCTCTTTGTAGTAATCATGCAGTTTCGCCATTGTACTACTCCAGAATTACTTAATAGTTTCGCCATTCGACTTGAAGAAACGCACTTTTTTGCCGTCTTCAAATCGGAAGCCTACACGGTCACCTTTACCAGCAGCTGCGTTAAAGATAGCCACGTTTGAAACGTCAATAGCGGCTTCTTGTTCAACGATGCCACCTTGAGTGCCCAGAGCCGGAACCGGCTTCTGGTGTTTCTTCACGAGGTTAATACCTTCAACGATAACTTTACCGGTCGGTAGAACCTTAGATACTTTACCTTTCTTGCCTTTGTCTTTACCGGCAAGAACGATAACTTCGTCGTTACGACGGATTTTAGCTGCCATGAGATCGCTCCTTACAGAACTTCAGGCGCCAGAGACACAATTTTCATGAACTTCTCAGTACGAAGTTCGCGTGTCACAGGGCCAAAGATACGTGTGCCGACTAGTTGCTCGTTCGTGTTGTTCAACAACACGCAAGCATTGCGGTCGAAGCGAATGACAGAGCCGTCTGGACGACGTACGCCTTTACGGGTGCGAACTACCACCGCCTTAAGCACATCACCTTTTTTCACTTTACCGCGTGGGATTGAATCCTTAACGGTAACTTTGATGATGTCGCCAACGTGGGCGTAACGACGGTGAGAGCCACCCAGAACCTTAATACACATTACACTGCGAGCGCCGGAGTTGTCGGCTGCGTCCAGCATACTTTGCATTTGGATCATTGTTAGTGCTCCGCTGTTATTACATCTAGACCCATCTCGGGTCGGGCTGCCTTTTTACAAGGGCGGCGAATAATAACACTATTTTGACCAGATGGGTAGATAAAAAATAAACGGCCCCCCAAATGAGAGCCGTTTGACTTATTATTGTATGAAAAATCGCTTAGATGCGTGATTTTTCAACAACGCGAACCAATGTCCAAGACTTTTGCTTAGAGATTGGACGACACTCACGAACCTCGACAATGTCACCTTGGTTACACTGGTTTGATTCATCGTGTACATGTAGCTTACTCGTGCGCTTAATGTACTTACCGTAGATTGGGTGTTTCACAAAACGCTCGATAGCAACGACGATAGTTTTATCGCCTTTGTCGCTGATAACGCGACCTTGCTGAGTGCGGATGTTCTCGCTCATTATGCGTTAGCCTTCTCAGTCAGTACGGTTTTTACACGTGCGATATCGCGACGAACAGCTTTAAGAGTGTGAGTTTGCTGAAGTTGGCCAGTAGCCGCTTGCATGCGCAGGTTAAACTGCTCACGTAGCAGACCCATTAGCTCTTCGTTCAGCTGCTCAGCAGTCTTTTCACGTAGTTCTTGTGCTTTCATCACATCACCGCCTTAGTTACGAAAGTGGTTTTGATCGGTAGCTTACGTGAAGCTAATTCAAACGCTTCGCGAGCCAGTGATTCAGGAACACCATCCATTTCGTACAGGACCTTGCCTGGTTGGATTTGGGCAACCCAGTAATCTACTGAACCTTTACCCTTACCCATACGAACTTCCAACGGCTTACCAGTAATTGGTTTGTCAGGGAAGACACGAATCCAGATTTGGCCTTGACGTTTAATGTGACGAGTCATCGCACGACGAGCCGCCTCAATTTGACGCGCAGTGATACGACCGCGACCAACAGCTTTCAGGCCATAGGTACCGAAGCTTACGTCAGTACCGTGCGCCAGACCGCGGTTACGACCTTTAAAAGTCTTGCGGAACTTAGTACGTTTTGGTTGAAGCATCGATAGACTCCTTACTTACGGCCTTTACGCTGCTTCTTCGGCTTGTCAGCCTTTTGCTCAACTTCAGCCATTCCACCTAGGATCTCACCTTTGAAGATCCAGGTTTTAATGCCGATTACACCGTACTGGGTGTGAGCAGAAGAAGTTGCGTAATCAATGTCAGCACGAAGGGTGTGCAGTGGCACACGGCCTTCACGGTACCACTCGGTACGAGCGATTTCAGCGCCGCCAAGACGGCCGCTTACTTCTACTTTGATACCTTTGGCACCTAGGCGCATAGCGTTTTGTACCGCGCGCTTCATCGCACGACGGAACATAACACGGCGCTCTAGCTGTGATGCGATGCTGTCGCCAACAAGTTGCGCATCTAGCTCAGGCTTACGTACTTCAGCGATGTTGATTTGCGCTGGTACACCGGCTAGTTTTGCAACGTGAGCGCGCAGCTTCTCAACATCTTCACCTTTCTTACCGATAACCACACCAGGACGTGCAGTGTGAATAGTCACACGAACACTCTTAGCAGGACGCTCGATAACGATGCGAGAGACTGACGCTTTTTTCAGTTCATTGTTCAAGAACTGACGTACCTTAAAGTCGCCGTCTAGGTTGTCAGCGAAATCTTGGTTATTAGCAAACCAAGTGGAATTCCAAGGCTTAACAATGCCAAGACGAATACCATTAGGATGTACTTTTTGACCCATTGCTTTATCTCCTCGTCTCTTAGCGGTCTGCTACAACAACAGTGATGTGGCTAGAACGCTTCAAGATGCGATCGGCACGGCCTTTTGCACGAGGCATAATACGCTTCATGATTGGGCCTTCATCAACGAAGACTTTGGCGACGCTTAGATCGTCGATATCCGCACCTTCGTTATGCTCGGCGTTTGCAATAGCAGATTCCAACACTTTCTTAACCAGGTCAGCAGCTTTTTTGTTGCTGAAAGTCAGTAGTTCCAGTGCTTGTGCTACGTCTTTACCGCGCACTTGATCCGCAACCAAACGTGCTTTTTGAGGCGAGATACGAGCAAAGCGATGTTTAGCAATAGCTTCCATTTCTTACCCCTTAACGCTTCTTAGCTTTCTTATCAGCAGCATGGCCGCGATAAGTACGTGTTGGTGCAAACTCGCCCAGCTTGTGACCGATCATTTCTTCAGAAACGAAAACGGGTACGTGCTGACGACCATTATGGACAGCGATGGTCAATCCGATCATCTGTGGGATGATCATTGAACGACGGGACCAAGTCTTTAAAGGCTTCTTGTCACCGCTTTCCACCGCTTTCTCTACCTTCTTCAGCAAGTGCAGGTCAATAAAAGGACCTTTCTTGAGAGAACGTGGCATGGCTTATCCTCTGATAATAATTACTTGTTACGACGACGTACGATGTACTTGTCGGTACGTTTGTTCTTACGGGTCTTGAAGCCTTTAGTTGGCATACCCCAAGGTGATACTGGATGACGACCACCTGAGGTACGGCCTTCACCACCACCGTGTGGGTGGTCAATCGGGTTCATTGCAACACCACGTACGCTTGGACGTGCGCCTTTCCAGCGCGCGGCACCGGCTTTACCCAGTTCGCGTAGCATGTGCTCAGAGTTACCCACTTCACCAAGAGTCGCACGACCTTCAGCAAGAACCTTACGCATTTCACCGCTGCGCAGGCGGAGTGTGACGTACGCGCCGTCACGAGCTACGATTTGCGCATATGCACCCGCAGAACGAGCTAACTGACCACCTTTACCAGGCTTAAGCTCGATATTGTGGATAGTAGAACCCACTGGGATGTTACGCATTGGCAGGGTGTTACCTACCTTGATAGCTGAATCTGCACCAGATTGGATCTGATCACCGGCTTTTAGGCCTTTTGGTGCGATGATGTAACGACGTTCACCGTCCGCATACAGTACAAGCGCGATGTTTGCACTACGGTTCGGATCGTACTCGAGACGCTCAACTTTCGCTGGGATGCCGTCTTTAGTACGTTTGAAGTCAATTACACGGTAATGATGCTTGTGACCACCACCGATGTGACGCACTGTGATTCGACCGTTGTTATTGCGACCACCAGACTTAGAGTTTTTCTCTAGCAGTGGTGCATATGGTTTACCTTTGTACAGATCATGGTTAACCACTTTAACAAGGTGACGACGACCCGGTGAAGTCGGCTTACATTTGATAATAGCCATTTGCTTTTACTCCTCCGTCTTACTCAGCGCCGCCAACGAAGTCGATGTCCTGACCTTCTTTCAAGGCAACATACGCTTTTTTCCAGTCGCTACGACGGCCTTCACGCATACCTTGACGTTTGGTCTTACCCTTAACGAGAAGAGTACGAACAGACTTCACTTCAACTTCGAACAGTTTTTCAACTGCCGCTTTGATCTCTTTTTTAGTTGCTTCTTTGGCTACTTTGAATACAACAGTGTTGTTGTTTTCAGCGGCCATCGTCGCTTTTTCAGAGATGTGCGGAGCACGCAGAACTTTTAGGATACGCTCTTCAGTGATCATGCCAGCATCTCCTCAACTTGTTTAACTGCATCAGCAGTCATCACGACTTTGTCGAAAGCGATCAAGCTAACTGGGTCGATGGTATCTGTATCGCGTACGTCAACCTTGTACAGGTTACGTGCGGCAAGGAACAGGTTCTCATCAACTTCGGCAGTGACGATCAGAGCATCGTTCAGCTCAAGCTCTTTCAGCTTAGCGACAAGCTCTTTAGTTTTTGGTGCTTCAACAGAGAAGTTATCAACAACGATCAAACGCTCTTGACGAACCAGCTCTGACAGGATGCTCTTCAGAGCACCACGGTACATCTTTTTGTTTACTTTCTGAGCATGGTCCTGAGGACGTGCTGCGAAAGTGACACCACCGCTGCGCCAGATTGGGCTGCGGATTGTACCTGCACGGGCGCGACCAGTACCCTTCTGACGCCATGGCTTAGCACCGCCACCAGACACGTCTGAACGAGTTTTCTGAGCGCGAGTACCTTGACGGGCACCAGCTGCGTATGCAACGACTACCTGGTGAACCAGGGACTCGTTGAATTCACGCCCGAAGGTAGTTTCGGAAACAGTTAGCGCGTCGGCGCCTTTGACTACCAATTCCATTACTATCTCCTCGACGTTACGCTTTAACGGCTGGTTTAACGATCACGTTGCCACCTGTCGCACCTGGGACTGCACCTTTAATAAGAAGCAGATTGCGCTCAGCGTCAACACGTACGATCTCTAGGTTTTGAGTCGTTACACGCTCAGCACCCATGTGACCTGCCATTTTTTTGCCTTTGAATACGCGACCTGGGCTCTGACATTGACCGATAGAACCAGGCGCACGGTGAGACAAAGAGTTACCGTGGCTCATGTCTTGAGTACGGAAGTTCCAACGCTTAACGCCGCCTTGGAAGCCCTTACCTTTTGACGTGCCAGTAACGTCTACTTTTTTGATTTCAGAGAAAAGATCGACGTTTAGCTCAGCGCCAACTTCGAACTCTTCGCCATTTTCCAGACGGAATTCCCACAAACCGCGACCTGCTTCAACACCTGCTTTCGCAAAGTGACCAGCTTGTGCCTTATTAACACGGCTTGCTTTCTTCTCGCCTGTAGTGATTTGAATTGCGGCATAACCGTCAACTTCAGGCTTACGCACCTGAGCAACACGGTTAGCTTCAACTTCAACTACGGTTACCGGGATAGAAACGCCATCTTCGTTGAAGATACGAGTCATACCGACTTTACGACCGACTAGACCAATCATTATCTACTCCCCCTTAACCCAGGCTGATTTGAACATCAACGCCCGCAGCAAGGTCAAGACGCATCAGAGCGTCAACAGTTTTATCTGTTGGCTCAACGATGTCGATCAGACGTTTGTGAGTACGAATTTCGTACTGGTCACGTGCGTCTTTGTTTACGTGCGGAGAAATAAGAACGGTGAAGCGCTCTTTACGAGTAGGTAGAGGGATTGGTCCCTTAACCTGTGCGCCAGTGCGCTTAGCGGTTTCAACGATTTCCGCTGTAGACTGATCGATCAAACGATGATCGAACGCCTTAAGGCGGATACGGATACGTTGGTTCTGCATGAGACAGAGCTCCAAATTCTAAAATATTTACACAAACAATATCGCCATTCCACCTCATCAAGACGAGGGAATGCCGATTAATTTATGTGAAACCGTAGTGCCAAAATTAGGCACATTGTCAGCCATTATTCTATGACTGCGAACATAAGCGGAGTATACATTAAACGAACAGTTTACTGTTCCATTCCTCGATGCTCATTGGTTCACAACTGCGTCGGAAGTCGCAATGACTTAAGCAGTGCCGGGTATTATACCGATACGCGATAGCTTTGCAAGCCTTGGTTAAAAAATAAGCCCAAACAAAAACGCACCCGATTGGGTGCGTTTTTCTATCTTACTACGTTGAGCGCCGCCTTAGGCTTTGTCGCTGGCGTCTTCGATTATCTGTGCTTGGTTGTAGTTGGCGATACCCACTTTATCAATCAGACCCAACTGGGTTTCGAGCCAATCAATGTGCTCTTCCTCATCATCGAGAATATATTGGAACAAGTCTCGTGACACGAAATCGCGGATGCTTTCGGTGTAAGCAATGGCTTCTTTCAAATCTTCGTGCGCTTGCATCTCTAGCGCCAAATCACACTCGAAGATTTCTTGTGTATCTTCACCAATGCGTAACTTGCCTAAATCTTGCAAATTGGGCGTCCCTTCTAAAAATAAAATACGCTCAATAAGCTTGTCCGCATGTTTCATCTCATCAATGGACTCTTCATATTCTTTATCCGCGATGACTTTTAAGCCCCAGTCTTTGAGCATGCGCGCATGCAGAAAGTACTGATTAATCGCAATCAGTTCGTTGCCGAGTACCGTGTTGAGAAACGCTATCGATTTTGGATCGCCTTTCATGGCAAAAGCCTCCTTGTGGGTTCTACCTAACAAATGTAGAACCCATAAGGAGGCTGTCAAATATTGACGGCAGGTTAACTGGCTTTTTGTAGCGTGATCAGTTGGCTCTCGTCGTATATCATCTCTTTGGCTTGACGTACACATTTACCACATTGCGACCCCAGAGGCGTCAGCTGGCGTAACTCACGGATGCTAGTGACACCTTGTTGGCGCACCCAATGCTTAATGGTCTTATCCGACACGCTGTGGCAAATACAAACTAACATCTTAGCGATCTCATAACCTGAACTATAACGAGAATAGTTTGCATTGCCTTTGAGGTAAAGTTTTTTTATATAACGCTTGGTTATTGATGACTAACTCATTTGAATCAAGGGATGGCGAAAGATAGGGCAAACAAAAAGGGAGCGCAGTGCGCTCCCTTTGATTGATAAGACAAGACGTCTATCAAATTAAGCGATGATGTTAGCAACAACACCCGCGCCTACAGTACGGCCACCTTCACGGATAGCGAAACGTAGGCCTTCGTCCATCGCGATAGGTGCGATCAGCTCAACAACCATCTTGATGTTGTCACCAGGCATTACCATCTCAACGCCTTCTGGCAGCTCGATAGTACCGGTTACGTCAGTTGTACGGAAGTAGAACTGTGGACGATAGCCTTTGAAGAACGGAGTATGACGGCCGCCTTCGTCTTTGCCCAGTACGTATACTTCTGACTCGAACTTGGTGTGCGGAGTGATTGAACCAGGCTTAGCCAGTACTTGGCCACGCTCAACTTCGTCACGCTTAGTACCACGCAGAAGAACACCAACGTTCTCACCCGCACGGCCTTCGTCTAGAAGCTTACGGAACATCTCAACACCGGTACACGTTGTTTTCGCAGTCTCTTTCATACCTACGATTTCAACGTCGTCACCAACAGTGATGATGCCTTGCTCAACACGGCCAGTTACTACGGTACCACGGCCTTGGATTGAGAATACGTCTTCGATTGGCAGGATGAACGGCTTGTCGATCGCACGCTCTGGCTCTGGGATGTAAGAATCCAGCGCTTCAGATAGCTCAACGATCTTCTGCTCCCACTGCTCTTCACCGTTCAGGGCACCTAGCGCTGAGCCTTGGATTACTGGGCAGTCGTCACCTGGGAAGTCGTACTCTGAAAGTAGTTCACGTACTTCCATTTCAACCAGCTCAAGCAGCTCTTCGTCATCAACCATGTCACATTTGTTCATGAACACGATGATGTTTGGAATACCAACCTGACGGCCTAGTAGGATGTGCTCACGCGTCTGTGGCATTGGGCCATCAGTTGCAGCAACAACCAGGATACCACCGTCCATTTGCGCAGCACCGGTGATCATGTTTTTCACATAGTCAGCGTGTCCTGGGCAGTCAACGTGTGCGTAGTGACGGTTTGGCGTATCGTACTCAACGTGAGAAGTTGCGATGGTGATACCACGATCACGCTCTTCTGGTGCGTTATCGATTGACGCGAAGTCACGAGCAGCACCGCCGTGTACTTTTGCAAGTACAGTACAGATAGCTGCGGTCAGCGTAGTTTTACCATGGTCAACGTGGCCGATAGTACCAACGTTAACGTGCGTTTTCGTACGTTCAAATTTTTCTTTAGACACGATCGTCTTCCTTCCTAGTTGTGAGTTAAAGGGCTTGGCCTAGTAACTCAGAAGTCAGTGTTTGATGCCGACCATGATGTCGGCATCTGGACCAAAATAATTAGCTACGCTCTGCGATCAGGGCGTCAGCGATGTTCTTAGGCACTTCACCATACTCGCTGAATTCCATCGAGTAAGATGCACGGCCTTGTGTTGCACTACGTAGGTCAGTAGCGTAACCGAACATTTCAGACAGTGGAACCTGGGCACGTACGATCTTCAGACCCGCTGGGCCTTCATCCATACCACCAATCAGGCCACGACGACGGTTCAAATCACCGACAACGTCACCCATCCACTCTTCTGGCGTGGTTACTTCAACCTTCATCATTGGCTCAAGCATAACAGGCTGCGCGTCGTGTGCACCTTTCTTGAATGCCATTGATGCGGCGATCTTAAACGCCATTTCGTTAGAGTCAACATCGTGGTAAGAACCATCGAACAAGGTTGCCTTAACGTCAAGTACCGGATAGCCAGCGAGTACACCGTTGGCCATCTGCTCTTCGATACCTTTAGCAACAGAGCTGATGTATTCACGTGGAACCACACCACCAACGATTTCGTCAACGAAGACAAAACCTTCGTTTGGCTCTGATGGTTCGATTTTCAGCCATACGTGACCGTACTGACCACGACCACCAGACTGCTTAACGAACTTACCTTCAACTTTGGTGCTACCACGGATGGTTTCGCGATAAGCTACCTGAGGCTTACCAACGTTACACTCAACGTTAAATTCGCGACGCATACGGTCAACGATGATGTCTAGGTGAAGCTCACCCATACCAGAAATCAGGGTCTGGCCAGACTCTTCGTCAGACTCAACACGGAAAGATGGATCTTCTGCCGCCAGTTTACCTAGCGCGATACCCATTTTCTCTTGGTCAGCTTTAGACTTAGGCTCAACCGCGATTTGGATAACTGGATCTGGGAACTCCATGCGCTCTAGGATTACTTTTGAATCCATTGCACATAGGGTGTCACCCGTGGTCACGTCTTTCAGACCAACCGCAGCAGCGATGTCACCGGCACGGATTTCTTTGATCTCTTCACGCTTGTTCGAGTGCATCTGTACGATACGGCCCAAACGCTCACGCTTTTGCTTCACTGAGTTATAGACAGTGTCGCCAGAGTTAACCACGCCTGAGTAAACACGCATAAAGGTCAACGTGCCCACGAATGGGTCGGTTGCAATCTTAAATGCCAGTGATGCAAACGGTTCTTTATCGTCTGCATGACGCTCGATTGGGTTACCGTCTTCGTCTTCACCTTTGATTGACTTAACGTCAATCGGTGAAGGCAAGTATTCGATAACCGCATCCAGTACGGCCTGAACGCCTTTGTTCTTAAACGCAGAACCACAGGTTGCCAGTACGATTTCGTTGTCAAGCGTACGCTGACGCAGCGCTGTCTTGATTTCTTCTTCAGACAACTCACCTTCTTCAAGGTACTTGTCCATCAGCTCTTCAGAGGCTTCCGCAGCAGACTCAACCAGGTAGTTGTGCCATTCTTCTGCTTGCTCTTTCAGATCGTCTGGAATTTCTTCATAGGTATAAGTCATACCCATGTCTTCTTCGTTCCAGTTGATCGCTTTCATTTTGATCAGGTCAATGACGCCCTTGAACTGGTCTTCTGCACCAATGTTCAAGTGAATTGGCACAGGATGTGCGCCAAGACGGTTTTTGATTTGATCAACCACGCGCAGGTAATCGGCACCCGCACGGTCCATCTTGTTCACGAATACCATACGCGGTACTTCGTATTTGTCAGCCTGACGCCATACGGTCTCAGACTGAGGCTCAACACCTGATGAACCACAGAATACAACTACCGCACCATCAAGCACACGCAAAGAACGCTCAACTTCGATAGTGAAGTCAACGTGTCCAGGGGTGTCGATGATGTTTACGCGGTGTTGTTTGAACTGCTGATCAGAACCGGCCCAGAAAGTCGTGGTCGCGGCTGAGGTGATGGTGATACCACGCTCCTGCTCTTGCGACATCCAGTCCATGGTAGCGGCGCCGTCGTGTACCTCACCGATTTTGTGTGACAGACCTGTGTAGAACAGGATCCGCTCGGTAGTCGTGGTTTTACCGGCGTCTACGTGAGCACAAATACCGATGTTACGGTAGCGCTCGATAGGGGTTTTACGAGCCACAATAGTATCCTCTTGCTAAGGTTAACCTTAGAAAATGGGTTTGGCGTGCCCCGAATGGGACACGCCATGAAGGCATTACCAGCGGTAATGTGCGAACGCTTTGTTCGCGTCTGCCATACGGTGAACGTCTTCACGTTTCTTAACAGCAGTACCTTTGTTTTCTGACGCGTCTAGCATCTCGCTTGCTAGGCGCTGAGCCATAGATTTTTCACCACGCTTACGAGCGGCTTCAACCAACCAACGCATAGCCAGTGCGTTACGACGTACAGGACGTACTTCTACTGGCACTTGGTAAGTTGAACCACCTACACGGCGAGATTTAACCTCGACCGCTGGGCGTACGTTTTCAAGAGCTTGTTCGAATACAGCCAAGTGCTCTTTACCAGAACGCTCAGCCATGATGTCTAGTGCACCATAAACGATTTTTTCAGCAGTTGACTTCTTACCGTCAACCATCAGGATGTTTACAAATTTTGCCAGCAATTCTGATCCGAACTTAGGATCTGGAAGAATTTTACGCTGACCAATTACGCGACGACGTGGCATGGATTATCTCCGTTGTCTTCTTCAGGTTTTATCCAAAACTTTTCAGTTTTTTCAAAATTCAATTGTTTGAGTGTTTGGCCTTACTTAACGGAATCCATTAAGACTTAGGACGCTTCACACCGTACTTAGAACGACCTTGTTTACGGCCGTTAACGCCTGCACAGTCTAGTGCGCCACGAACAGTGTGGTAACGCACACCCGGCAAGTCTTTAACACGACCGCCGCGGATAAGCACAACACTGTGCTCTTGCAGGTTGTGGCCTTCACCACCAATGTAAGAGGTGACTTCAAAGCCATTGGTCAAACGTACACGGCATACTTTACGCAGTGCAGAGTTTGGTTTCTTTGGAGTAGTGGTGTAAACACGAGTACATACACCACGTTTTTGTGGACACGCTTCCAACGCAGGCACGTTGCTTTTCGCAACTTGCTTCAAGCGTGGCTTGCGGACCAGCTGGTTAATAGTTGCCATTAAATAGCTCCTGATATTACTTAACGTATAAGTGTGAAAAATCTAGCCCCAATACAACAGGGACGCGAAATTTTAGGCGTCGGGGTATGGGGTGTCAAGATTTATACAGAGATCTTTGCATTGTTTGTTTTTCGAACAACACGCGGGGGATTTTCACACACGACAAAGACTAGCCGATTACCATGTCATTTGCGTGACATGTTCAGCACTCAAATCGACCAATTGATGCATATCAATCAGCTCAGCACGAGGGTGTAATGTATCGCCTAGCCCTCGTGCGTCCACATCATCTTTGAGCAAATAAACAGCATGAGTCTCGGTAAACAATCGGGTTGCCCACTCGCTCCCCGCCATCCCGGCGACGACGGCATCGCTGATCAAGACAATCGCACTGTTTGACGGCGCGTAGTCTAAGCACTGTGCCAAGGCTTGACGGCTGTATGGTGAGTGTTTGACCAGGTGCAGCACGGCCTTCTCCTTAAAAATGCAAAATGCGATCGCAGCCTGACAGCTGCGTTTTGATTTGCTCGACGGATAACGCTTGAGTTGGCAGCACAGTCGAGGCTTGCTCAAGTCCTCGTGCGGTCAACGAGGCCTGACAGACATAAATCGCTTCGACATCACACAAAGGGAGCATTTTAAAACTGGCAATATAGTCGCGGCTCAAAATGTGGCTCGGTTGCTGCCCTTCAAGTAATTGAAAGACACCGTCGCCGATAAAAAACACCGCAAGGTTGTCACAAAAGGCGGACGCGGCAAGCAGCGCATCAAGCCCTTCTCGACCACTCGCGCGACCGTGAGGCGCCGAGGAAAAAACAAACCCTATTTGCATCACATCCCCCTTAAAACTGCATCACGCGGTCTGCGGTCAATAAAGCTTCCGCTAGCGCTCCGAGCCCCGCTTGTGAAAACCCCGCGGCCAAGGTGCTTTGCGCTAACTCATGTTGTGTCGCTTCCTGATCACTGATCACACCACGGCGCAGCGCCGCCGCCACGCACGTTTCCAGTTGCACCTGATGATCTCGCGCGAGGGTTTGCCATGCTGTCACCATATCAAACTCATCGTTGGCAGGCACCGTGGTCGCCATGCCGTTTAACACGCCGTCTTGATAAAAGAACACCTTACTGACCTGATGTCCTGCTTCAATCGCCGCACAGGCAAACTGATACGCGGTACGTGCCATCTGTGACCCATAAGCCGGCTCAGTCACCACTAACACATACTGCAAACTCATGACTCAGCCTCTTCGGTTTTACGTTGTCTGACGTAAAGGTACACCGTATGTTTAGAGATATTCAGCCGAGCCGCGACCCGATTAATGGCATCCTTGATATCAAAAATGCCTTTATCATAGAGCGCCATCACTATCTGGCGGTTTTTGGTATTGTTAGACACGCTTTTATCGGCGTTCACTTCTTCAACGGTACGCTCGACCGTTTGATCCACCAGCTCGTCAACATCACTGGCAAAGTTAACCGATGAGGCCGCTTGTTTAGCTTGGTCGTCGGGGATGAAGGCTTGCAGTACCTGAGAAAAAGGGGCATCTAAATTGATATTGATACATAACAGCCCAATGATGCGATTGTCTCCATTGCGAATGGCCACCGTGATTGATTTCATCAAGGTGCCACTTTTCGCACGCGTAAAGTAAGCGCGAGAAAAGTTGCGCTCGGACCCTTCGATATCACGTAGCATACGCAACGCTAAATCAGTGATGGGCGAGCCTACCTGGCGCCCGGTGTTCTCGCCATTGGCAATTTTTATTGCAGACTTATTTAAATCGTCTAATGCATGCAGCACGATTTCACAGTGCTCACCAATCAAGGCTGCTAGCCCATCAACCACAGCCGAATATGACTGCAATATAATGCTGTCTTGTTGGTTGAGTGGATTGGGCTCAATGAGCTCACTTTCCGTCATAATGTTCGCGCCAAAACCCTCTGTCGGTACCACGTACGCCTATCCTTATTCGACCATGTCTCTTTTTTGTTCTGCGCTCAGTTTAACAGAATTCACGCTGAAAAATGTAAAAAGCCCCGGCTAGGCCGGGGCGAATGCTATACGACAAGACGGGGTGATTTAGCCTTCGCTGGCCGCTTCTTTGTTGCTATCGTCTTTAATTTCAAGTAACTCAACATCAAACACCAAGGTTGAATTAGCCGGGATCGATGCGGTGTCTTGGTCGCCATAAGCCAACTCTGGCGGCACAACAAAGGTGAACTTAGAGCCTACAGGCATCAGCTGCACCCCTTCAGTCCAACCTGGGATCACACGATTAAGCGGGAACGTCGCAGGTTCACCACGCTCGTACGAGCTATCAAATTGCGTACCGTCAGTCAGAGTACCTTTATAATGCACCACGACGGTGTCTTCAGCTGATGGCTTCTCGCCATCACCCATGCTATCGACTTTGTACAACAGCCCAGAGTCAGTTTCCTTTACGCCTTCTTTCTGCGCGAACTCAGTGCGGTATTTTTCACCGTCAGCGATGGCGGCTTCTGCCTTTTCTTTCGCTTGTTGCTGCGCAAGCTTGGTCACACGCTGATCAAGCGATTGCAGTGCCGCTTGTGCTTGCTCATCAGTTAACTTTGACTCACCTTGAAAGACGTCTTGCACCCCTTGCAATACCACCTCTTTATCCAGCTCGAGACCAATCTCGGCCTGCTGCTCCAAATTGGCGTTGAGGTATTGTGCCAAAGAAGCGCCAATCGCGTAGGCTGCTTTGTCGTCTTCGTTCGCAAACGCTGCTTCGGCTTTTTCAGCCGCTTGGTTAGTTTGCTCTACTTTTGCGTCTTCTTGCTGACAGCCGACGGCAAAGGCAACGGTTGCCGCGAGTAGCGACATCTTCATTACTGATTTCATTGGGTACTCCGTTGATGGTAAGGATTAATCCTCGTATTGTATTTACTGACGCATCAACCATGCGAAAGCCTGTTTCTATCCATATACTCGTGGTTATATGGCTGCACACACTGGAACTCAAGTATGATGCCCAAAATCCGCCACATTGTTGGCATTTTTATTGTTTTAAGCACCCTGTTCGGCTGTTGGCAGTCTGGCAAAGAAGCCCAGCGCTGGTCAATCCACCCTGAGGGCGCCACCAGCTTTAGCCTGAGTCGAGACGGGCGATTTGCCCTACTCGCCTCGGACGAGACCGATATTGTGCTGTGGGACCTTGTCACCAATCAGCAGTTGGCGGAGCTGGGGCCGCAAGACCCCAATGCGAACCCCGTCGTGGTCAGCCATATTTCCGATAATAAACGCTACGCTATCACCGCAACGGCACAAAACTTTGCCGTTTGGGACCTGGCTTGGAGCCAGTCTCAGGGACTTTGGTCCATTTCTGACGGCATCATTCGCGATGCTGCGATCAGCAACAATGGTGAAAAGCTGGTGCTTGCCATGTCTAACGGCAAAGCATTATTCATCGACTTAGGCACGGGGAGGCGCCTAGAGTTCCTAGCGCATCGCGATAAAGTCAATGCGGTCGCGATTTCCCCCAATGGTGCTTACGTCCTGTCAGGCGGTAATGACCATCATGCCTACTTTTGGGATACCGAGTCGGGACAAATTATCAACGACTTCGCCTATGATCAACGGGTTAAGCAAGTGGCCCTGCATCGTGACGGGCAATACGCGTTCGTCTCTGATGGCGGCAACCGCGCCGTGATTTGGGCTTTACCCAGTGGCGAGAAGGTGAGTGAGTTAGATATTTTCGCTCGCCAAGCCATTTACGCCAGTGCCCGTTTTTCCGATGATGGCCGTCAGTTGGCGACGGGCACGCCTTCACAGCGGGTCGAGTTATGGGACGTACAAAGCGGTGAAAACATCGGCCGCTGGCAAGCCTTGGCACAACCAGACACTCGCCCGCCGAGCGCAGTCGTGTATGATGTGGCTATCGACCCCACCGGGCGAGTGATTTCCGGAACATCCGCCGGTATCGCCCAAGCTTGGTTAACCGACGCGCAATAGCGAGAGAGCAGTATGAGCGAGATTGATAAGTTACAGCAGCAAATCGACGATCTGGAATATAAGGTCGCTTTTCAAGAAGACACCATCGAGCAGCTCAACAGCGCGTTAACCCAGCAGCAGGGGGATATTGAGCGTATGACAGTGCAAATTCAATACTTAGTCAGTAAGTTAAAAAACATAGAGCCGGAAAACATTGCCAGCCAAGCAGAAGAAACCCCGCCACCACACTACTGATACGAAAAAGGCGCCATTCGGCGCCTTTCATTCACCACAGACGGATACCGTCTTAGTGGTCGTGACCACAGCTTTCACCGTCTTGGTGAATATGACCGTGAGACACTTCCTCTTCTGTCGCTTCGCGAACGTCAACCACTTCCACAGAGAAAGACAGGGTTTGACCGGCTAGCATGTGGTTAGCGTCAACCACCACTTCTTCACCATCAACTTCAGTCACTTCAACTGGGATTTGGCCTTGGTCCGTTTCTGCCATAAAGCGCATGCCCACTTCTACTTGGTCTACGCCTTGGAATACGTTAGCAGGTACGCGTTGTACCATGGCTTCTTGGTAGTCACCATAAGCTTCGTCTGGGCCTACAGTCACGTCAAAGCTCTCACCTTTTTCGCGGCCTTCCAGCGCGTTCTCAAGACCTACAATCAGGTTACGATGACCGTGCAGGTATTGGAGAGGCTCTTGTGCTGTTGATTCGTCAACAAGTGCACCATCTTCATTTTTTACTTGGTAAGCCAGGCTGACTACCACATCTTTTGCAATTTTCATGCTCGCTCCGAGACCGGAAGGTAAATGGATTGCCGATGATAACGGATCCCCTACTCCGGTTTAAAGATCCCAATGACATTCTCTGCTGACTCGGCACCAGAGTGTGACTGTTGTGCCGAATCAGGCAACCGACTATCATGATAATCGCAGCTGACACATTCTACTTTGTCAATATTATTTTCGCGCCATACTCGTAACGTATCGAGCTGTTGGCACGCTGGGCAAGCAGCCCCAGCAATGAAACGTTTTTTCACTTCAACACCTTACTCATCTCGGTTCCAACTTTGGTGCCGCTCACTATCACCGCGCATTTCTCGGTCAAAAATTTCTTCTAATTCTTTGCGCGCTTCTTTCACTCGAGAAGCCGTGGCCAAGTCTTCGCTGTGTTGCGGCAATAGATCTTGCAATACCCGCATATCCAACTTACGAAATAGAATTTCGGCTCGCTTGGCTTTGTACGGATGCATACCCAGTGACTCTAGCGTCTGTCTCCCGAGCTCAAGCGCCCCCAAAAAGGTTTCACGCGAGAATTGATCCACGCCCTGCGCCATCAATTGATAAGCCTCTACACGGCTCCTTGCCCGCGCCATTACTTTAAGGTTAGGGAAATGGCGCGCACAAAGATCAACAATTTCCATCACCTCATCAGGCGAATCAGTACAAATCACAATCGCTTCAGCGGTATGCGCCCCTGCCGCCCGTAATAAATCGAGCTGAGTTGCATCGCCATAATACACTTCATAGCCAAAGCGACGTAGCAGCTTAATTTGCGTCGGATCACGTTCTAATATGGTCACCCCAATTTTATTGGCGAACATCAACCGGCCCACCACCTGACCAAAGCGACCAAAACCGGCAATGATCACGCGCGCATCAGCTTGCTCAAACTGTCCTTGGGGCGGCGCCTCCTCTGGCTCGTTGAACGTGCGGGCAAACCAGCGTTGTTGAAGCGTCAGCATTAAAGGCGTGGTCATCATCGACAAGCTGACCACCACCAACAAAAACGCGTTTAACTCTTGGTCAAGCAAACCCTGGTTACGCGCCGCATTGAAAATGACAAACGCAAATTCTCCCCCTTGGCTGAGTAATACCGCCATTTGACTACGCGCTTTCGGTACGACCCCGAAGGCACGCGCTAAGCCATAAAGCAGCAAGGTCTTCACCAAAATTAACGCCGCAACCGCTCCCAGAATGGCCAGTGGATAGTCGAGCAATAAACCAAGGTCAACGGTCATTCCCACCGCAATAAAGAACAGCCCGAGCAACAAACCTTTAAAAGGCTCAATCGCGGTTTCTAATTCATGCCGGTATTCACTTTCAGCCAGCAGTACCCCAGCAAGAAAAGCACCTAGCGCCATTGATAACCCTAACGCTTGCATGGAGAGGGCAATCCCTATCACCAAGGCCAACGAGGTCACTGTAAATAGCTCGGTAACACCGCTCATAGCCACTAGACGAAACAGTGGGCGCAGCAAGAAATGACCGCCCACCAGCAAGATACCGATGCCAACAAACATCCATAATACGTCGAGCCAACTGCCAGCGCTGCCACCGGCAAGCGCAGGGATCATCGCGAGCATCGGGATCACCGCAATGTCTTGGAAGAGTAAGACCGCAAACCCCGCTTGCCCGGTTTCGCTGCGCATCAGGCGTTGATCTTCAATAATCTTCATCGCAATCGCGGTTGAAGAAAGCGCCAAGCCGACCCCAATCACCAACGCTTGCGAGAGTGTCAAGCCTGCCAATGCGCAAATCACACCGATAAACAACGCTGTGACCACGACCTGACTGCCCCCAAGCCCGATAATCGGCCGTCGCATCTGGAGCAACTTTTTCGGGTTCAACTCCAAGCCAATCAGGAAAAGCAGCAGCACCACGCCGAACTCCGCAAAATGGAGAATCGCATCCACATCACGGACTAGGCCCAGCCCCCAGGGCCCGATCACTATGCCTGCCAGCAAATAGCCAAGGACAGAGCCCATGCCCAAGCGCTGCGCCAACGGAACCGCAATCACCGCCGCCAATAAAAAGACAAAAGCCACCGATAAGAGGTTGTTATCCATCCTCTCCTCCTTGTTGCACCAGCGGATCGGCGAGCCAATCGGCATAAATCTCGGCAAAAGCCTCGCGATCGGCATCGCCAACGCGACGCGCCCAGTGCAAGACCAACGGTGGGATCCAATACATCCGACATAATGAGGCGGTCAATTCAAAGGGTTGCAAGAGTTCGGCCATCGAATATTTATTGTAACCTTGTTGGCTAAACGCTTCGGCCGCCCCCCCGGTGGTCACTACAAAGCGACAGGTTTTACCTGCCAACGCATCCCCACCTTGACCATGTGCAAACCCTTTCCCTAGCACCACATCTATCCACTCTTTTAACAGCGCCGGACAGGAATACATTTGCAGTGGATGCTGAAAGACCAACACATCGGCGTCAGTGACCAACGCGCGCTCATGATGGACGTCCACCACAAAATCAGGGTATGCAGCGTAAATATCGTGCACGGTGACATGGGTCAGCGGGGTAATGGCCTCAATTAAACGACGATTAGCAACGGATTCATCGGGGTCGGGGTGAGCAAAAATCACCAGTACCTTGGGAAGAGAGGGGCTTTCAGCCTTATCTCGGGGCATAGGCTTCCTTGTCTTATGATTATGGTCAGAACGCAATCTGTTCATTTATTCCGTGTTTTTAACTTTAACACACAAATATGCCCCGTCTGTGTCTGACCAGTAGGATGACGCGGTAGAATTTGGCAATCCCTGTATCAAGCTGGTATAACGACCGCGCAACAATGCGCATCCATCAACCCGAGACAGACTGAGTAATCATGATTCGCTTCTCCGACATTCAACTGCTTCGTGGTGGTAAGCCCCTGCTTGACCACACTTCAGCCACTATCTCACCAGGCGATAAAGTCGGCTTGGTGGGCAAAAATGGCTGTGGCAAATCTAGCCTGTTTGCCTTGCTCCGCCACCAATTATCCCTGGATGCCGGCCGTTGTGATTACCCAAGCCAATGGCAAGTGGCTTGGGTAGCGCAAGAGACCCCCGCACTTGATAAAAGCGCCCTTGAATATGTCATTGATGGCGACAGCGAATACCGCGAGCTCCAACAAGCCCTACGCGACGCCGAAGCCCGTGATGATGGTAACGCGGTGGCGATGTTACACGACAAATTGGATGCCATTGGTGGCTACACCATTGAAGCTCGCGCCGCGAGTCTGCTTGATGGTTTGGGCTTTAGCCAACCCCAAGTCCACTGGTCGCTCACCCAATTCTCAGGGGGCTGGCGAATGCGACTGAACTTAGCACAAGCGCTATTATGCCGCTCTGATCTATTGTTGCTGGATGAGCCTACCAACCACTTGGATCTCAATGCGGTGATGTGGCTGGAAAAATGGTTACAACAATACCCAGGCACCTTGGTGTTGATCTCCCACGACCGGGACTTTTTGGATCCTGTCGTCAACCGGATTATTCATATTGAGCATCAACAACTTAATGAATACACCGGTAATTATTCTGACTTTGAGCAGATGCGCGCGCAAAAATTGGCCCAACAACAGGCGCAGTACGAAAAGCAACAAAAGCAAATTGCCCACATGCAATCGTACATTGACCGCTTTCGCTACAAAGCGACCAAAGCCCGCCAAGCGCAAAGCCGGATTAAAGCGCTCGAGCGCATGGAGAAAGTATTGCCCGCGCAATACGATAATCCGTTTAGTTTTACCTTCTTCACACCGGATGCCTTACCCACTCCCATTTTAATGATGGACAAGGTGGCGGCCGGTTATGATAAGACGCCCATTATTGAAAACATTCGCCTTAACCTGGTGCCGGGGGCGCGCATTGGCTTACTGGGGCGCAATGGTGCGGGTAAGTCGACCCTGATAAAACTCCTCGCGGGCAGCTTACCCGCCATGGCGGGCGAATTAACCTATTCACAAGGGGTGAAAATTGGCTATTTTGCCCAACACCAACTCGATACGTTACGCATCGACGATACACCACTTCAGCACTTAAACCGGTTGGCTCCCACCACCGCTGAGCAAACCTTGCGTGATTTTCTCGGCCGGTTTGGCTTTCAAGGCGACAAGGCGCTCGAGCCTATCGGCCCCTTCTCTGGCGGAGAAAAAGCCCGCCTTGTGCTCGCCTTACTGGTCTGGCAAAAGCCGAACTTATTGTTACTTGATGAGCCAACCAACCATCTGGACTTGGATATGCGCCAAGCGCTGACACTCGCTTTACAGTCCTACGAGGGCGCGATGGTGATTGTCAGTCACGATCGCTTTTTGCTGCGCGCCACCACCGATGATTTGTACTTGGTCGACAATGGCGCAGTGCTACCCTTTGATGGAGACTTGAACGATTATCATCGCTGGCTGACCGATCAACAGCGCGCCGATCGCGCCGAGACCAAAAAACAAGCGGCCGCGGAGAAAACAGCGCCGCAACAAACACAGATGGATCGCAAAGCGCAAAAACGCCGCGATGCCGAGTTACGCAAGCAAACCGCGCCTTTGCGGAAAAAAATTGACAATCTCGACACACAGATAGAGCAACTCTCTGCCATTATCACTGACGCAGAAAATCAGTTGGCGGACCCTGACATTTATCACACTGATAATAAGGCGCAACTCACGGCGCAATTGCAACGTCAAGCGGATGCCAAATCGACGCTCGAAGAGGTGGAACAAGAATGGATGGAGCGACAAGAAGAGCTGGAAGCCCTGGAGGCGACATTCAATCAAAACTAACCCCTGGGATGGCGAACCCCGCCGACCTATGGCAGTTTTGTTTACATCATTATGGCAAGCCAGAGGTGAAGCAAGCTTGCCTCAGGCTCCAAGACGAGCATCAAGGCAACGTCAACCTTGCCTTATTACTCGCCTGGATTGAACAGCACGGCTATGGTCTTGCGCCCGAGAGCCTCACACAACTGAAGTACGCATTGAGCCGCTCTGAGCACTTACTGATTGCTTACCGTCATTTACGGCGTGACATCAAGCCGCGTGTCGGGAGTGGGCAATATAAAAAAATGCTTAACTTCGAGCTCAGCTTAGAAAAATTCCAACAGCAAGATTTAGTCGATGCCCTGAATCGTCAAACCTGGCTCACGGACAGCGCCTCTCCTCTCGCCTACTATTGCCGTCAGTTGTCACCATCAGCACGCAACCTATACACATCACTGAAGGTGACACCCGCCGAGGAACAGGGAAGCAACCATGATGACACCGTTTAAACCCATTCCCAGCGCGCGGAATGCGCACCTGCAAACCTTGTTGCCTCGCTTTCTGCGTCGTGCCCCGCTTTTCACCCCTCGCTGGCAGC
The DNA here is from genome assembly GCF_001995655.1 of Salinivibrio sp. IB868. Lineage (NCBI taxonomy): Bacteria > Pseudomonadati > Pseudomonadota > Gammaproteobacteria > Vibrionales > Vibrionaceae > Salinivibrio > Salinivibrio sp. IB868. The sequence goes on along the minus strand of NZ_MUEW01000003.1, from coordinate 241,975 downwards.
AATTTGACCTGCCCGATGGCGATTTTGTTGATCTGGCGTGGACGCATCAGCCGCAACCTGGACAGCCGATTGTTGTTTTATTCCATGGCTTAGCAGGCAGTTTTGACAGCCCGTATGCCAACGGCTTGCTCGCGGCCTTCCAACGCCAAGGTTGGTGCGGCGTGGTGATGCACTTTCGCAGCTGCAGTGGCCGCCTCAATCGTGCCGCGCGGACCTATCACTCGGGAGAAACCCAGGACGCACGCGCCTTCTTAACCCATTTGCGTCAAACCTATCCAGAGAGTCAAATTGGCGCAGTCGGGGTCTCTTTGGGGGGAAATATGCTGGTGCGCTACCTGGCGGACTATCACGATGATCCCATCGTGGCCTGTGGCTGCGCCGTGTCGCCGCCACTTGACCTTGCCGCCTGCTCGATGCGTATCCAGCAAGGCTTTTCCCGTATTTATCAAGCCTATTTATTGCGCTCGATGCGACAAATCCTAGCGGAAAAGCTCACACGGCATCAGCAAGTAGGCCGATGGCACGCGGGGGAGCGCCCGGCGATAAACACTCTGTTCGAGTTCGACCAAACCGTCACCGCTCCGCTTCATGGCTTTGACGATGCCCTCCACTATTATCGCGCCTGCAGTGGTTTATCGGTGCTCGACACCATCAAGGCCCCACTGGCGATTATTCATGCCAAAGACGATCCTTTTATGACCGACGCGGTGATCCCTACGTCCCCGTTACCCGCAAACATTGATTACCAACTCACTGAACATGGCGGCCATGTTGGCTTTGTCGCCGGTAGTTGGCGACAGCCACAGTTTTGGCTTGAGCACGCCGTCCCCCACTGGCTTGCCACTTATCTACCCGTACCATCACCTCATTCGGATCGTGTGAGTGACACGCGCACGATCAAGAAAGCGTAGAGAACCACTGCATTACGCGGAATGATCGGGTAAAATGCGAGCCAATTCACAACATTCACATCAGGCACCCTAGCATGCCATCCTGAGATCGATAAAAGGTGATGTAGTATGATGGTTCCATGGCAATCGATTCCCGACGAGACACTCACAGGTTTAATTGAGCATTTTGTGTTACGGGAAGGAACCGATTATGGTGAGCAAGAAGTCAGCTTTGCACAAAAAGTGGAGGACGTTCGCCAACAACTGCAATCCGGAGAAGCCGTGATTGTGTATTCTGAGTTGCACGAGACAGTGGATATTCGTCGTAAAGCAGCACTCAGATCCTAGCATCGCAGTACTCGCCGTATCGCGATACAAATTCAGACTGAATGACAGGGCGCGTCATGTCGGCTAAACATCCAATTATTGCGGTCACCGGCTCGTCAGGGGCCGGCACCACCACCACCTCGGAAGCCTTCCGAAAGATGTTCCAAATGATGAACATCAAAGCGGCCTGGCTAGAAGGGGACAGCTTTCATCGCTTTACCCGTCCCGAAATGGACGTCGAGATCCGTAAAGCGCGTGAGCAAGGTAAACATATCAGCTATTTTGGCCCCACCGCCAACGACTTCCCTCGGCTGGAACAGTTTTTTCGTGAGTATGGTGACCAAGGCACCGGGAAGTACCGCCGCTACTTACATACCTTTGATGAAGCGGTGCCCTATAACCAAATGCCTGGTACCTTCACGCCATGGCAAGACTTGGCCGACAATACCAATGTATTGTTTTACGAAGGGTTGCACGGCGGCGTGGTCGACGGTGACGTCAACGTTGCGCAGCACGTCGATCTCTTGATTGGTATGGTCCCCATCGTCAACTTAGAGTGGATTCAAAAATTTGTCCGTGATACGCGCGATAGAGGCCATTCTCGTGAAGCGGTGACCGACTCGATTGTGCGCTCAATGGATGATTATCTGCACTATATCACCCCGCAGTTTTCTCGTACCCATATCAACTTTCAGCGCGTTCCCACGGTAGATACCTCAAACCCATTAAATGCCAAAGGGATTCCGTCTTTGGATGAAAGCTTTGTGGTGATCCGCTTTCGTGGCATGAAAAACGTCGACTTCCCTTATCTGTTGCAAATGATCACCGGGTCGTTTATGTCGCGCCATAACACCTTAGTGGTGCCGGGAGGAAAAATGGGCTTTGCAATGGAATTGATCATACGTCCATTGATCCAGCAATTGATAGAAAAAGGCAAGATTGGCTGAGGCGTAGCGCATTCATGATGTATTACTTCTCAAGCCGTGATCTTAGCCACGTTTTTGCCAGTTTTTTAGGCGGTTGGCCTAGATCAAAATCAAGAAATCACCAACAAAAAAAGATACACTCTTGTTAACATACAGTGAGCTTGTAGCCCGCGTTCAGACTTCGTATTCTGTGCAATGATCTGATGGGTTACCCCTCAGACAAAGATAGGACGTTGTTGCCGGGCAACACATGCAGAGGAAATAAGTTATATGGTTCCAGGAAAACCTCAAACAGACCCTACACTCGAGTGGTTCCTTTCACATTGTCATATTCATAAGTATCCGTCGAAAAGCACGCTTATCCATGCTGGTGAAAAGGCGGAGACCTTGTATTACATCGTGAAAGGGTCTGTGGCCGTACTGATCAAAGATGAAGAAGGCAAGGAAATGATCCTGTCTTACCTTAACCAAGGTGACTTCATCGGTGAGCTCGGGCTTTTCGAAGAAGACCAAGAGCGCACTGCTTGGGTACGCGCCAAATCACCGTGTGAAGTGGCAGAAATTTCATTCAAAAAGTTCCGCCAGCTTATCCAAGTGAATCCTGATATCTTGATGCGCTTGTCCTCACAAATGGCGCGCCGCTTGCAGGTAACGAGCCAAAAGGTGGGGGATCTTGCCTTCCTGGACGTCACAGGGCGCATTGCGCAAACCCTATTGAACTTGGCGAAGCAGCCTGATGCCATGACGCATCCTGATGGTATGCAGATTAAGATCACCCGTCAGGAAATTGGCCAAATCGTTGGCTGCTCACGCGAAACAGTGGGACGTATCCTTAAAATGCTGGAAGAGCAAAACCTCATTTCCGCACACGGTAAAACCATCGTGGTATACGGCACACGCTAATCGCGCCGCTCTCTGTATCACCAACCGACGCCCTGGCGTCGGTTTTTTTATCTCCATTATCTGGCAAGCACGCGGATTGCTTCTACACTCAAAACGACATGGTTAACATAAAATTAACAAGGTGTCGTTTATGAAAAAACTCATGATTACCCTCACCGCCTTCGCGCTCTCTGTGTTTTCAGTCCATGCTGCGTCCAATACGACGATTGTCCACCCCGAGCCACGCGCCGGCTCGGCGCTTGATCTCTATGCCATTGAGCTCATCGAGTTTCTTGCCGAAAAGTCGGGAGAATCTGTTACCTTACAAGCCTTTGACGGCCAAATTGGCTCTCAATCTCGTAAGGTGGAAATGCTCAAGCAAGGCAAGCTCACCGTCGACTGGCTTGGTGCCGACCGTACACTGGAAGCTGAATTGATCCCCGTTCGCTATCCCGTGTTTCGTGGCTTACTCGGCCACCGCCTGTTTATTACCAACCAAGCCACCGAGCCCCAACTTGCTCAGATAAGTAGCGCGAGTGACTTGCAGTCTCTTACTATGATTCAGGGACAAGGTTGGGCCGACGTCAAGGTGCTTAACTCAGCGGGATTTCGCGTACGTGAAATATCGAGCTTTGAAAACATTTTCAAAGTGGTTGATACGGGCCGGGCCGATCTCTTCCCTCGTGCCTTGATTGAGCCTTTTAGTGAATTAGCCGAGCGGCCGCAATACGGTAACCTGTTAGTTGACCCACACCTGATGCTGATCTATCGCTTCCCAATGTTCCTGTTTGTGTCTCCGCAACATGCTGACGTCGCCGAGATGTTAAATGGCGCTTTTGAAGCGGCGTATCAAGACGGATCATTTATCGAGTTTTTCAATAATGCGCCTTTAGTTAAGGAAACCTTTGAAAAGGCGAACATTGGTGAGCGTACTGTCATCCGAGTCGACAACCCGCATTTAAGCAACGAAACACAAGCGATTCCAGACACGTTTTGGCTCGACATCGAGGCTCAATAGACGATAAAAAAGGGAGCGTATCACACGCTCCCTTTTCCCATGATGTCGATAAGCAATGTGTGACGCACTAATGGGTGCTTTCAAAGATTTTGTCTGCCGAAGCAGCCACAAAACCTTGGTAGAGTTCACCATTGGGCAACACATACCGCTTAGCAAACTCGTAAAAGCCACCCGGGATGGTTTGCGTGCAATCGGAGAAAGTAACGGGCACGCGGTCAGCCATGGTGGAGGATTGCTCCAGATACACAGATGCATCCCCTTTGACTTCCCCACCTGACTCGTTAATCGCAAAGCCATTATCACGCAATCGGTTGTTCACCGAGAGGCAATCATCATGCGCATTCAGCTGATTCACACTCACGGTAAAATGGTTCGCACCATAACCGTGTGCCGCCACCCAAGACGCATATTCACTCTCTTCGGCAAGCGTTTGATAGGTTGCCCAATCAATATCCCATAGGCGGCCCTGATGGAGAAAATCGCTGCCTGTAAGTGACGACGCATCAACTTGTGCCACCAGCTTCTCAACAATCGCCTGAAGCGCGGGCGAGCATTGCTCGACCATCAACTCACTGATAAAGACTTTCGGCATCAAGGGATCGGGGTGCTCAAAATGGCAAGCCTTGAGCTTTTTCGCTTCAAAGGTATAGTCACCTTTTTGCTGATACCCCAAGGCGAGAAATGGACGCGCGAGTACCTTTAGTCCAACCTTAGGCAAACCAAATGTCCGTAAGGCAATATGGTCATTGATCAAAGGTTGCCCTTCCTCTAATAAGGCATGCACCTTATGTGCCGAAGGGCACAGGCGGTTGATGTAGTCCTGCCACAGTTTGTCGAATAACGCTTGGCCACTGTCCATGTTGCTCTCCTTAGTCCTGTTGAGTCGGTATACCGGGGGCGAACGTCTCGGGAAGCATCACCTGCTCGCCCTCCATGGATGCCATGGGATAAGCACAATAATCTGCCGCGTAATACGCGCTAGGGCGTAAGTTCCCCGAAGCACCTGGCCCACCAAATGGCGCATCGCCACTGGCTCCGGTCAGTTGACGATTGCGGTTAACAATCCCTGCACGAATATGGTCAAGGAAATACTGCCATTCACCATCGTCTTCACTGATAAGCCCGGCAGACAATCCATAACGGGTGTCATTGGCTTTGGTGACCGCATCGGCCATATCCTGGTAACGCTGCACTTGCAACAACGGGCCAAAATACTCTTCATCCGGTAAGTCTTGGATACCACTGACATCCAAGATCCCTGGCGAGATCACCGCATCATGCTGATGTTCACACTCAATCACTGGCTTCGCGCCCAGATCAACAAGCTTTTGTTGTGTCGCCAGGATGCCTTCCGCTGCCGCCACTGAGATCTGTGCGCCCATAAACGGAGCCGGATCATCAAACTGACCGCCTACACGCACGGTTTTTGTCCATTGAGCTAGGCGAGTCAAGATCTTGTCACCCACTTCCCCCTCAGGCAACAGCAAGCGGCGCGCACAGGTACAGCGTTGGCCGGCGCTAAGATACGCTGACTGAATGATGGTATACACGGTGGCCTCTAAATCACCAAACTGATCACTGACCACCAAGGGGTTATTTCCCCCCATTTCAAGTGCGAGCATCTTATCAGGCTGACCGGCAAACTGGCGGTGGAGAATATGGCCAGTATTGGCGCTACCGGTAAATAGCAGTCCGTCGATGCCGCGCGCTTGCGCGAGTGCCTCACCGGTATTACGGCCACCTTGCACCAAATTGATAAGGCCATGTGGCAGCCCCGCCTCTAGCCAATACGCCAGTGTTTTCTCCGCCACTTTCGGCGTCAACTCTGACGGCTTGAATACCACACTGTTACCGGCCAGTAACGCGGGAACAATGTGACCATTGGGCAGATGACCCGGGAAGTTGTAAGGACCAAAGACCGCCATCACACCTAACGGGCGGTGGCGCAACACCGCTTGCGTGCCATTGACGTCCTTCTCGCGTGAGCCCGTTCTCTCGTGGTAAGCGCGTAATGAGATCGCCACTTTTCCGACCATGGCACCGACTTCGGTTTTGGTTTCCCAGAATGGTTTGCCCGTCTCTTCCGCAATGGTGCGCGCTAAATCATCCGTATTCGCTTTCACTATCTCGGCAAAGCGCTCAACCAGCGCTTGGCGCTCGGCAAATTCAGTATTACGCCAACGAAGAAAGGCTTCACGTGCGGCGCTAACCGCTTGTTCAACCTGGGGGCGCGTCGCTTCTTCACCTTGCCAAATACACTGACTATCAAAGGGATTTTGCGAGGTCATCACCTCGCCCTCGCCTTTCACCCATTCACCGTTAATCAGATGGCCTGCTGATTGCTTTGTCATCTTATCCCTCCATGGCAATCAAACGCAGCTGATCGCCTTCTTTTACATTCAATGCATCTGCTACCGCGGGGCTGATCACCACCTGATTGGTTTCATGATCCACCGCCGCTTTCGCCGCCGTGGCGCGGAAACCGGCAAAGTCCGTGTTCGATATCAAATAGTCCTGCGCGCTGCTGTGCTCTCTTACGCTTGCCGAGGCGTTAAAAGAATGACGCACGGATTCGATATTGTGACGTAAGCATTCCACCGTGGGGCCGGCATCAAAGATGTCGACATAACCACGGCACGAAAAGCCTTCTTTTTCCAACAAGCGCAACGCTGGGCGGGTATTTGGGTGCACTTGCCCGATCACCGCTCGCGCCTCCTCACTAAGCAGGCTCACGTAAATCGGCAGTTTTGGCATCAGGTCAGCAATGAAGCCTTTCGCCCCAATCCCGGTGAGGTAGTCAGCCAACGTGAAGTCAATGTTAAAGAAGTTATCCTTCAACCATTGCCAAAACGGCGAGTTCCCCTCGTCGTCAGACACACCACGCATCTCAGCAAAGACCACGTCTGCGAAACGCTCTGGAAATTGTGCCAACATCAAAAACCGACACTTGGACAAGAGCTTGCCGTTTAGGCCGCCACGAAACTCAGGGCGCATAAACAAGGTGCAGATCTCTGTCGTGCCGGTGTAGTTGTTGCCAAACGTCAGCACTTCCACGATGTTATGCACATTCAGTTTGCGCGACGAGTGCACCACCTTCGTCAGATGGTAACTGTAAAATGGGTTGTCGAGGCCAATCGCGGCCTCGATGCCTGTTGTCCCAGCAATCTCACCCGTTTCTACATCTTCAGCGACCATCAAGTACCCTTCCGGGCCAGGCTCTGTTACCTTTTTGGCAAAACTTTCTAGCGAATTATCAATTCGCCCTTGTAGCAAATCGGCATCCACCGGCAACGAGGTAAACCCATGGCCGGACGCTTCCGCACACAACATCAGTGCATCAAAATCTGATGCACGGATAGGCCGAATAACTAACATCTCAAATCCCTCCGAGTGTATGAGGTCGCTTATCCTGCAACGACCTTCGCAATCGCGCGCTCTAGGCGTGCCATCCCTTCTTCAATATCAGCTTTGGTAATCACCAATGAGGGGGTAAAACGCACCACATTTGGGCCGGCGACTAATACCAACAGGCCTTCTTCACCCGCGGCAACCAAAATATCGCGGGCACGGCCTTCCCAGTCTTGGTTCAGTGCCGCACCGAGTAGCAGGCCTTTGCCACGGACTTCACTGAAGATACCGTACTTATCGTTAATCGCTTCTAAACCGTCACGTAACCATTGCTCTCGCTCAATCACACCGTCTAAGACTTCAGGTTTGGTCACTTCATTGACCACCGCTTCTGCCACGGCACATGCCAGTGGGTTGCCGCCATAGGTAGAGCCGTGAACGCCAGGTTTCATATGTGCCGCGAGACGTTCGGTGGTAAGCATGGCACCAATGGGGATCCCGCCACCTAATGATTTGGCGGTCGCCAGAATGTCCGGCTCGACCCCTGATTCTTGATAGGCATAGAAGGTGCCAGTACGGCCATTGCCGGTTTGGACTTCGTCGAAAATCAACAACGCATTGTGCTTATCACACAGCTCGCGCACGGCCTGCAAAAAGCCTGCCTCCGGTGGCACGATGCCGCCCTCACCTTGCAATGGCTCCATCATCACCGCACAGGTGCGATCGGAGATATGGTCAGCCAATGCGGCGATGTCGTTGTAGGGAAGGTGGGTCACATCGCCAGGCTTGGGGCCAAAGCCATCGGAATAAGCGGGCTGTCCCCCTACCGTGACGGTAAAGAAGGTACGACCGTGGAAACCTTTGGTGAACGCGATGATTTCACTTTTGTGCTCGCCGTGCTCTTCTTTTGCCCAGCGACGCGCCAGTTTCAGTGCGGCTTCGTTCGCCTCGGCGCCTGAGTTCGCGTAAAACACGCGGTCGGCAAAGGAAAGCTCGGTGAGGCGTTTAGCAAGGCGCAACGCAGGGGCATTGGTCATCACATTACTCAGGTGCCACAGCTTCTGTGCTTGTTCGGTCAGTGCATCCACCATTACCGGATGACAATGGCCTAAACAGCTCACCGCGATACCACCGGCAAAATCGATATACTCTCGACCTTCCTGATCCCAGATGCGCGACCCTTTACCATGATCTGGGATCATCGGCATTGGGTTGTAACATGGCACCATGACTTCATCGAAGAGTTTACGTTCTACTTTGTGCTCCATTGTCATCACTCAATCCTTCTGTGTTTTATCTATGACGCATAGTATTTACATTATTTTAACCGCGGCAATAGCAGATTATGTTTTGTTTTCAGCAGGGTAACCGATCTCATGCAGTTTACAGAGATAGTTATGCATAAACTGTGAGCAGAGAGAAGCGCAGAGCGAGCAAGGCTATGATGCCAAATAGGCAAGACTGAAGGGAGACAACACCCAGGTTGCATAAGGTTGCAGCCATTGATAAGGCAGTCAAAAATCGCGAAATGTAAAATTAGTGATAAAGATCGCCATTTTGTGCAAGAGTGTGTAATAGCGGGCGCGACTGGGATGCCCCGAGGTAATGGCGCTTAAAACTGTCGCGCCTTTATCCTGTCGGCTTTATTGCTGGAGAAAGTTAGCCAGTAACGCATGTCCCTCTTGGGTGAGGATGCTTTCTGGATGAAATTGGACCCCTTCCACCGCGAGCTCTCGGTGTTTTAACCCCATGATGATCTCACGTCCATCCGCCTCCGTGGTGGTCGCTGTTACCATCAAACAAGCAGGTAAGCTGTGTGGATCCACCACTAAGGAGTGATATCGCGTGACGGTAAGCGGGCTTGGCAAATGCGCAAAGACACCTTGTCCTTCGTGATCAACGGGCGAGGTTTTACCATGCATCACTGCCCTCGCGCGTATCACCTTAGCACCAAATACTTGCGCTAGGGCTTGGTAGCCCAGACAGACACCTAACAAGGGGATCTTTCCCGCAAAGTGCTCAATCACCGCCAGCGAGATCCCAGCCTCATCTGGGGTACACGGGCCTGGCGAGACCACGATATGTGTGGGTGCCATCGCCTCTATCTCCGCCAAGCTAATCGCATCATTGCGTTTGACGCAAACAGATACGCCCAATTCACAAAAGTATTGATACAGGTTGTAGGTAAACGAGTCGTAGTTATCGATGATAAGAAGCACTGTGCGCGGCCATGCGATTGAAAACCGGCATGATGCTAACACAGTGCTTATAGGGCGTCATCCTAGCGTGAGCTAGGGACGACGCTTATTGGTTAACGATTTAACTGACAGCGAAAGCCAGTGTATGTCACTGTCATCGGTGTATCAGCGGGGGCACTGCCACAGTATACAGGGAACAACCCCAAGGCTTTCACCGCAACCGCAATACGATCATCTGCGCTTAACGCCAAGGATTGCACCAAAGGGCTGGCTTGGTTGAACGTGCGCGTCGCGCGCCATTTCATCCACGCATGAACCGGGCTTTTCTGTCCGTTAAGCAGCGGCACAATCGGTAAAATGCTGCGATTGTTCACGGTCACAGAAACCGGCACCACAGGCTCTGGGTAGTCAAGCGAGATCAAGACAGGGTCGTGGTCGGAGGATGAGAACGCATTGTTCGATTTCACCAAATCACCCGTATACTGGCGGCTATATTCAAACAGCGTACTTTCTACCGAGTTAATGTGCCACTCTTCTACGCCAACCACTTTGCTTGCCAAGCTGGCATTGGCCAAAGCATGATCTAACGCACCCAGCTCTCCAGAGAACGAATACGAATAGGCTTTGTCCCCTAACCAGTCGGTGGCCAAATTGGTATACCCCAATCCTTCTTCCACGGGTTGGCCGGTCGCATGCATAGGCACACCACGAATTTCCGTGCCCGCAGCGGTGAGAATATCACGCTGACCCTCGCGACGCTGATAGTCCGTCAGCACACGAACAGGATCTTCTTGCGCGTACGCATTCAAGTCACCTAAGATCAGGACATCACCCTCTACGGTGTTTAATCGGTCACGTAATGCCACCGCCGCCGAGACGCGGAACTCATTACAACGGCCCTGCAGGTCAGCCGTTTCACTATCAAACTCGCCGGCAACCCAATCTTCATAACAGCCCGAGCCTTTTGATTTGAAGTGATTCACCACCACACTAAGAGGCTGATCATTAATCATAAAGCGTTGGATCAAGCTATCACGCTGGTATTTGTCGAGTGCCTTGGTTTCTCCGTCTGGGCTTTCGCCACTGATATGCTGCTCGGGCATTGGGATAGCCTGGGCATTGCCTGCTAATGCCACTGTCGCAGGACGATAAATCATGCCTACCATGATGGCATCAGAGCCAAAGTAAGCGCCTTGATTTTTCTCCGCCTCACTCGGTTCAACAAATTGGTAGTGATCACGGGGGTCAGCAAACTGGGCGTTGAGTTGAGTCACTAGATCATCAATGGCACTACCCGCTGCAAAGCCGTTGTTTTCAATCTCCATCAACCCAACGATATCAGCATCCATTGCCGTCAATGCGTTAACGATTTTCGAGCGTTGCAGTTCAAACTCAGCCGCGGTTTTTGCGCCACGGTTACAGCCACGGCTCGCATCCGCGTCGGCTTGATCTTCACAGGTCACATTGAGTGGGCCACCGACCGCACTGGCGCTAGTAAAGTAGTTAAGCACATTAAAGCTCGCGACCTTAATATCTGTGCCTGGTACCGTCTTAGGCGCCGGTTGACGGTCATTGCGATGCACAATATCCCCAGCGGTGATCGTGTTAGTCGCCACCAGACGATACTGGCTGTAGCTATAGCCCAGCACACCACTCAACCGTTCGATGCGATCGCCAATCCGCAAATAGCCTTGCTCAGCATCAAGGCCAGGGAAGTACGGGATCTCGCCATCTTTCGCTTTCTGGTCGGTTTCAATATAAAGCTGGTTTTGGGCATTTTTCTCTGCCAACGCCTCAGCGCCTGGTGTTAATGCTGGATACAATTGTGTCGGTTTATACAAAGGTGCCTGATGTGATAACACCATGTTGTTACGGAACGCATCGTAGTCAAAACCAAAGTTACGGGTGATCACTAATTCACTGTCAGCGTCCATGGTCACCTTCATGCCTTCATAGCGCTCCAGTGCCTGATCAAGGGTTTCCTCTGCCCCCACACGGATGGCAGTGGGTAGCACATCACCTTGGTAAGGCCCTTTTGCCACCTGTCCATCCGTGACGCCTAACTGGGTATGCCCGTAGTACTCTTTAATTTTACCGCTGGCACAAAGGGTATCGCCGGGCGCCAACGCTAAGTGTTGCGCGTCACGCAAATAGACAAACAACCCGTCAGACGTGGCAGGGTTGCCATCACCTTGCGGATCTTGAATCCAGACCCCTTTATACAATCCCTGAGTGACCGCCGTCACCACCCCTTGCACGGCATAAGTTTTGTCTGAGCTATATTTGCCATCCGGGACAAGCGGGCTCCGCGCCCCATCGCCTTGAATGGCATAAATGGGGGTCGGGGTGGTCACCCCACATTGGTAGCTCTCGGTAAGTGGCGCTTTTGCCGCCGCGGGCAGTGCAATCCCCGCCATTACCAGCGCAAGCGGTGACCACATCATTGGCTTTTTCATACCTGTTCCTTCACGTAATTGAGTGTTTACTCGAAAATCGAGTGTATTATTCATGATAGATACAGGATATGACGTGATATGAATCGCACCGGAATCAGCGATTATTGATGAAGTAATTAGAAGTGAGAAGCTGGTTCAGTTATGTTAAAAAAAAGCAGCGAGCTTTCACCCGCTGCTTTTATCATCTTTTAGTGACCCGCTACACGCGTGGAACAAAGCCAACCGCGTCATAGACTTTGCGCAGTGTCTCTTGCGCGCGCGCCGAGGCATGGGCTGCCCCTTTTTGCATCACGCTATCAAGCAATGCGCGATCGGCACGATACTCGTGATAACGCGCTTGCAACGGCTCAAGCATAGCGACCACCGCATCGGCCGTATCCTTTTTCAAATGCCCGTACATCTTGCCCTCGTAGGCTTGCTCGAGCGCGTCAATCGACTCACCCGTGGCGCCCGACAATAGTCCAAGCAGATTAGACACCCCTGGCTTTTGCGCAATATCGAAACGCACCCGTGGTGGCTCTTCGGAGTCAGTCACCGCACGTTTAATCTTTTTCGCGATCACTTTAGGGTCTTCCAGCAAACCAATCACATTGTTGCGATTATCGTCCGATTTAGACATTTTTTTGGTCGGATCTTGTAGGCTCATGACCCGCGCATTGACATCAGGCGTGTAGGGCTCTGGGAGCACAAATACATCGCCATAACGGTTGTTAAAGCGGGTCGCCACATCGCGCGCCAACTCCAGGTGTTGCTTTTGGTCATGACCAACGGGCACCTGGTTAGTTTGATACAACAAGATATCTGCCGCCATTAACACCGGATAGCCAAACAGCCCCGCATTAATGTTCTCAGCATGACGCTGCGACTTGTCTTTGAACTGGGTCATCCGGTTTAACTCACCCATTTGGGTGTAACAGTTAAGTACCCAACTCAGTTGCGCGTGTTCAGGCACGTGTGACTGCACAAATAGGTTACTTTTTTCTGGGCTCACCCCCACCGCCAAGCAAAGCGCTAAGGCATCAAGCGTGGCTTCGCGTAACGCGTCAGCATCCTGGTGGACGGTGATCGCATGTAAATCCACCACACAATATTGGCAGTCATAATCATCTTGCATCTGTTCCCACTGACGCAACGCGCCCAGATAGTTACCAATACTCAGCTCGCCAGAGGGTTGCACACCACTCAATACAATGGGTTTTGAAGGTTGACTCATGATGATTTGATTCCTTTACATATTGCCCGTGGGGGCGGTCTTATTGACTTATTAAACGCGTTATACGGGGTGGTTGGCAACCACAGAAACTAACTCACTAAAGTTGTCCAAGATATAGGTAGGTCGGCTATCACTGATGGGCTCACCATAGTTGTAGCCATAGGTCAGGCCGACGGAGGCGAATCCGGCATTCTGGGCCGCCAAAATATCATTTTTTGAATCACCGACCATCAACATCTGGGCATTGGTTAATCCGTGCTTGTCGCGCAGCAGGTGTAGGCCTTCAGGATCGGGCTTGCTGGTCGACAAACTATCGCCACCGATCACATCGGTAAATAATTCGGCCAGGCCTAAATCAGCTAAAATGGCCGGCACAAAGGCGTAGGGCTTATTGGTGACGACCCCCAGTTGATAGCCTTGCTGGTGTAAGTGATTCAAGGTGTCTTTCACCCCAGGGTACAGCACCGTCTTTTCATGCCCATTGTTTTCATAATGGAAATTGAAGCGCTCTCTGGCTTGCGCCACCAAGGCTGGGTCTAAATCGGGATCGTGATTATGCGCACGCGATAATGCACGACGAATCATGATATCGGCACCATTACCAATCCAGCCGGTGACCTCCGCAACGCTCACTGTGGGTCTGTCCAAATCAGCTAACATCATCTGCAGCGCTTGGGTCAAATCTGGCACGCTATCGACTAAGGTGCCGTCTAAATCAAATGCAATATAACGCAGGCTCATACTACTTCAACTACCTTTCTACTTTTGCCAGTTCGGCACGCATTTCATCAATGGCGGCCTTGTAATCTGGCTGACCAAAAATGGCGGAGCCCGCCACAAACATATCTGCGCCTGCCTCAGCAACCTCAGCAATGTTGTTCGCTTTTACGCCACCATCGATTTCGAGACGGATGTCTCGACCGCTGGCATCAATACGCTGTCGAACGGCTCGGAGTTTATCAAGCGTGGTGGGAATGAACGACTGCCCCCCAAAGCCTGGGTTGACCGACATCAGCAAGATCATATCCAGCTTATCCATCACGTAATCGAGATAATGCAACGGCGTGCCCGGGTTAAAGACTAAGCCCGCTTGCATGTCATGCTCTTTAATCAACTGCAAGGTACGATCGATGTGCTCACTGGCTTCTGCATGAAAGGTGACCATGCTGGCGCCCGCTTTGGCAAAATCAGGAATAATCCTGTCGACGGGTTTAACCATCAAGTGGACATCAATGGGGGCGGTAATGCCATAGTCACGTAACGCCTGACAAACCGGGGCACCAAAGGTGAGATTGGGGACATAATGATTATCCATCACATCAAAATGGACCACGTCCGCCCCCGCGGCGAGCACCTTGTCCACTTCTTCACCCAGTCGCGCAAAATCAGCAGATAAAATCGATGGCGCGATCAAAAAATCCTTCATAGCACGGTCGCCTCAGTTACCAAAAAGTTGCCGCAATTCTACCCGATTTTGGCCACGAAGTCTTACCCGTTCACGGTTTTCTCCTCGCTAACACTGACAAGTTATCGTGGCTTGACTAGAGTAAACAGAGGCGCCAAAAAAGGAGGCATCATGGACAGCAAACCTAGACTCACTGACGTTATGAAGAGCGTCATCGCGGCATTGTTTGGCGTCCAATCGCAACAAAATCGCGAACGAGATTTTGGCCATGATTCGCCGGCGGCGTATATCATCACCGGTGTGGTGATGATTGGGATCTTTGTCGCTGCCTTGCTGGCGTTAGTCAGTGTGTTGACCTAATGGCCCAAGACGGATGAGAAGCATCACAGAGTAGGCGATGGCGGGTCGAACAGTGCCAGTAGCTCGTCCACTTTATTCCGGCCTTGTCCATTACGGCTAATGGTACGCTTGACTTTCACCACGTTAAACGACGCGCCACGGTATAGCCGACGCGTGTAAGGCGTATCATGGTTGGAGATAAGAACCGGGATCCCTTGGCTGACAGAGGCCTGTTCAGCGTGTTCGGCCAGTAAGGCTTGATCGTCCAGCGTAAAGCCATTGGTAGCATAGGTGGTAAAGTTCGCCGTGGCGGTAAGCGGCGCATAGGGCGGATCACAGTAAATCACGTCGCCTAACTTGGCGCGGGCAAAGCTTTCCGCATACCCTTCACAAACAAACTCTGCCCGTTGCGCTTTTTCGGCAAAAACCGCGAGCTCTTTTTCCGGAAAGTAAGGTTTTTTGTAGGAGCCAAAGGGCACATTAAAGCCACCCTTTTTATTGTAACGACACAAGCCATTGAAGCCGTGACGATTCATATAGAGGAAAAACAACGAGCGTAAGTAGGGATCCGTGGTGAGATTAAACTCACGACGCACATCCAAATAACGCTCTTTTTGGTTGTACTCTTGGCAAAAAAACGCGCGCGCATCAGCCACAAACCGCATCGGGGTTTGCTTGATAATGTTGTATAAGTTGATCAGATCGGGATTGATGTCCGCCAAGATATAGTGGTCATAATCGGTATTGAGAAACACCGATCCGGCGCCAACAAAGGGCTCTATCAGCGTGTTCCCCTCAGGAAGATGACGACGAATGTCATCGACCAGTGAGTACTTACCTCCCGCCCACTTTAGAAACGCGCGATGCTTTCTCATTGCCCCTAGTCTATCTCTGCGGTCTGAAAAGGGGCGGATTGTACCCTATTTTGCTTCATCAATCAGCGGATTTTACTGGCCATTTGCTCGGTTAATTTCGCGATGGATCTGACTGAATGATTTCACAAAAGGCTGCAGTGCACGGACATTATCCGCCAAGTTTAGTTCAGCACGACGAGCCTCAGTTACACTGGCATAGTCACCCAATAGCACCATATACCAAGTCGCATTATTGCGCTGCGTTTGGTACACCTGCACGCGATCAGCTAATTGATAATCCTCAATCAAGGCAACCGCATCTTGCCGAGATTGCAGGGCGGCCAATTGCAGGGCATAACGCTGGGCAGGGATATTGAGCAAAGCTTGTGGCGCTAAAGGCAACCCATTTCGCCCACTCTCATTTTGGCTAAGAGTGTCTTGGCTGCGATTGCCTGAATCGGCATTTGTAGCCGATGCCGTTGCGCCCTCATCGGTTGTTTGACCCGCGTTCGCGACGTCATCCGCAGCGGTTTGTGGTGCCGCAGGCGCAGGCACCGCCTCACTGATTTCGCTGGCTAATGGCTCATCAACGGCGTCAGTGCCGTCTCCTCCAGCATCTTGTTCGTCAATAATCGCATCGACCACATCATCGGGCACCACAACACGCTGCCCTTCATCACTGCGCCCAACAGTCAGCCCTTCACCATTAATATCCTCTGGTAGGGTCGCCTGATCTTCCGTTACCGCACCATTATCGGCTGATGGCGACGTCATCGTCTCGCTCCCCGCATCCGCGTTAGACGCACTAGGTTGTGTGCCAGTTTGGGTCGCGGTTTGCGGATCAGTGATCGCTTGCTCCTCTTGTTCACTGAGCAAATCATCTAAATTCTTGAGCCCTTCAGGAAGCACCGCTTCTGACGCAGCGTCACCTTGCTGGCTTGGAAATACCCACCAAATCACCCCCGCGCCGACGATCATCAATACCACCGCAAGGAGCAGCATTAAGAAGGGTTTGTTGTTTTTAGCGGGCTTTTTCTTATCTTTACTCACAGCGCCTGTCTCCTGATTGTCCTTTCCCATAATGGTGCCGGGGTAAACGGTTTGATTGGCAAGTTTGGCTAACCACTGTTTCTTTTTCTCGCCACCGATGCGCTGGGTGACCGCCAGCACATCAATAAACATCTCAGCTTCTCCCTCGTTGAGGGGAGAGATTTCGAGCTCCAGGGGTTTTTGCTCGTGCCCGTAAGACACCTGGCCTAGCCACTTGTTCAACTTTCCAGGTAGCGAGAAAAGCACCACGTTGATACGCCAATTGGCTTGGTGCTGGGCGTGCTGTACCAAGGCCCACAACTCTGACAACAAACCGGGGGTCAAACGATGCGCATCATCAATCACCAATAAGGCATCGCACCCACCACCATCGAGCATCATGGTGAGACTATCAATGAGCGGGTCGGCTTCGTTAAACACCCCATCTTTAACAATTTGCCGCAGCAAGATAGCGCGGCGCTGTGCATCGCTCTGAGCGGTGTGGCACGCCAATAATGCATGAACATGGGCATCTGCCCACTGCTCCATATAGCGCTCACTGAGCCAGGTTTTACCCGCCCCCTCAGGCCCAGTCACTTGGATCAAGTTGGCACTAAAGCGGGTAATAAATTGCAGTCGAGAAAGGAGCTGGGTTTGGCTTTCCAGATCCAAGGTTAAGGTATCAAAAGTGTCTGTCATGCATTCAATGGTTAACCGGCATCAATCACATCAGCAATACACTGATGGGGCACATCTGCAACCACTTGAGCCTGGCCTATCGCTGTCGGCAAAACCAGGCGCAACTGTCCTGAAAGCACTTTTTTATCACGCATCATGTGCTTAATAAAAGCATCGTAGTTCATCTCACTGGGTGCCTGTATGGGAAGATCAGCACTTTCCAGCAAGGCAGTGATGCGTGACACAGTTTTTGGCTCAATCAGACCGTGTTGCTGTGCCGTTTTAGCCGCCAACACCGTCCCTGCTGAGACCGCTTCACCGTGCAGCCAGTTGCCGTATCCCATTTCTGCCTCAATGGCATGGCCAAACGTATGACCCAAGTTTAAGAGTGCACGGACACCCGCCTCGGTTTCATCTTGTGCGACCACATCGGCTTTTATCTGGCAACAGCGGCGAATCGCATAACGTAGCGCATCCGGCGAGAGCGCTGTCAGTGCAGCCATTTCGCTATCGAGCCAATCAAAGAAAGGCGCGTCGGCAATAATGCCATACTTAATCACTTCGGCCATGCCCGCGGCAAATTCACGACGCGGTAAAGAGCTAAGCACCTGCGTATCAATCACGACCGCTTGAGGCTGATAGAAAGCCCCAATCATGTTTTTACCCAGTGGATGATTAATGGCGGTTTTGCCACCAACCGACGAGTCCACCTGCGCCAGTAATGTGGTGGGCACTTGGATAAAGTCTACCCCGCGCTGATAACAGGCGCTGGCAAAGCCAACGATGTCACCAATCACACCGCCACCCAGTGCAACGAGTACCACATCACGGTTGTAATTGTTTTCTAATAGGAAGGTGTTAATGGTGTTAAATGTCTCTAAAGACTTGTAAGCCTCACCATCGGGTAGGCTCAAGCGAGCGACATCCGCCGCGCCTGCCTGTTTTAAGGTTGAGACCAGTGCGTCACCGTATAACGGCATCACTGTCTCGTTGCTGATGACAGCAACCCGACGCGAATGGACGCTCCCAAATAGGCTAGCATCAGCTAACAGCCCTTCACCGATCGAGATAGGGTAGCTACGTGCCCCTAGGTTAACGTCTATCCGTTCCATGGTCGGGTCCTGTGTTTGGTTATTGCTGCTCTAACAGAGCCATGATTTGATTGGCCACCACTTTGGCACTTTGATCGTCAGTACGTACAACATAATCAGCAATTTCTTGATAAAGAGGATTACGCTCTTCCGCTAACGACTCAAGCACTTCACGTGGTTGGTCAGTTTGTAATAATGGTCGTTTCTTATCGCGTTGGGTGCGTGCCAGCTGCTTCTCGATGGTGGTTTCTAAATACACCACAACACCACGAGCAGAGAGACGGTTGCGGCTTTCTTTGCTCATGATCGAGCCACCGCCAGTCGCGAGAACGATACCTTGCTCTTCAGTGAGGTCGTTTATCACGTTTTCTTCGCGTTTACGGAAACCTTCTTCACCCTCAACGTCAAATACCCATGCAATGTCTGCTCCAGTACGATCTTCAATCACTGAATCAGAATCATAGAATTCCATATGAAGTTGCTGAGCGAGATGACGACCAATTGTGCTTTTACCAGCCCCCATAGGGCCTACCAAAAAGATGTTTCGTTTTTCAGCCATTTTAAGCAATTTTACGCGCGGTTAAATAAGACAACACCGCCCGCAGGCTTAATGAAAAAAGCCCGAGGCGCCAATTCCTCACAGATATTTCGTGATCAGATTAAAAATTATCTCAGGACAGTGACCCCTTTGGCAACACCTAACCTAGTCTGTGACGATTTTAGGGGTCACAAAGATCAGAAGTTCGCGTTTTGCATGGTCTTTCAATTGGTGCTTGAACAGGTTGCCAACCAACGGAATATCCCCCAGCAGCGGCACTTGGGTCTCTTTATTGATCATGGTTTGCTGAAAGATCCCCCCTAAGACCACGGTTTCACCATTTTCCGCCAGCACTTGGGTATTAATGCGCTTGGTACTGATCGACATCGCTTCGCCTTTCCCGGCCACCACGGCTTTTTCGGGCATGTCTTGGGTTAATTTTAAATCCAAAACCAGCGTATTGTTGGGCGTGATTTGTGGGGTCACCGATAAACTCAGCACTGCTTTTTTAAAAGACACCGCCACCGCACCACTTGAAGACGCCTCAAGGTAAGGTAGCTCAGTCCCTTGTTCAATATAGGCCGCTTTTTTATTGGTGGTGATAAGTCGGGGGCTCGATACCACTTCTGCTTTCCTTTCGCTTTCAAGCGCAGACAGCTCCAAGTCGAGCAGAAGATCATTGCCAAGCTTCGCCACTTGCAAGGCCATGCTTGAGGCCGAGGGGTTAGCAGCGGCCAGGTTCACGCTGAGGAAGTCGCCAATATTTGCGCCGTCTGTCGCCGCATCGTTTAAGCTTTCAGGTCCTTGCCCGGTGACATTGCTATCCCACATCAAATTACCTTCCACAGACGGGCCAACCGTGGTTGAGCCATTTCGATTCAACAGTCCCCAACGCACGCCTAATTCGTCCACTGAACCTTGCTCGACCGTCACAATACGTGCCTCAATTTCGACTTGCTTAACGGGCACATCCAAGTGACGAACCAAGGTGCGAATGCGGGCTAAATTCTTTTGATTATCTTTAATGATCAACGCATTGGTTCGCTCATCAAGCGATACCGCCCCTCTGGGCGACAGTAAACTGACCCCTTCGCCTTGTCCTTTAATCAGTGCGGCGATATCGCTCGCTTTGGCATAGTTCACCGTGAGCACTTCTGAGCTCAGTGGTAGTAAGGCGTCCGCTTGCTGACGCATTTCGAGCGCTTGCTTTTCTTGTGCCATGAGCTCTCGGCGAGGGGCAACGAGCATCACTTGCCCCCGTTGGCGTTTATCCAGCCCCTTTACGCGCAAAATCACATCCAATACATCTTGCCAAGGCACACCATCAATGCGCATGGTGATATTGCCTTGCACCGAGTCCGAGGTCACAAGGTTAAAATCATTCTGCTCAGCAATCAGCTGCAACACGGTACGGACCGGAATATCTTGGAAGTTAATCGAGATCGCCGCCCCTTTTTGCGCTAAGGCGGTCGCGGAAGGCGCTTTTCTGGCCGCAGACACGCGGATGGTCAATACTTTTCCTTGCTGCTGATAATCAAAATCCACAGCCTGCTCAGCACGCAGTACGATGCGGGCACGCTCAGGTGCCTGAAAGGTTTCAATCTCAGTCACGGGCGTCTGACGACGGCGAGTATCGAGGACCGCCAGCAGTGCCGGTTTAAGCTGCACGTTCGGTAGGCGTAACGTGACTTGCTGAGGCGTCGGTTGGCGAAAGTCAGCCGCTACCGCGGCGTCAGAAAACGTCAGCGAGACGCTAGCATCACCATTGTCGAGGCGCTTCACCGCGATATCGGTCAGCGTACTCTTTGCGGCAACCTGCGCCGAGCCAACGCTTAGTATCAGTGTCAGTAGTATGAGCCAGACTGAGCGAACGCTTGGCGTAAACGTGCGGGAAAGGTAAGGGCGTATTATCATATTGGTATCCTAACTACGGCAAAGTTGCTTCCATCGACAAGGTGACAGTGCGAAGCTGCCAACACCCCAACCCATCCGGCAGGGCTTCTTCAATCGCGATCTGATTTGCATTCACGGCCACTACACGGCCACGGTTTTCGCCTAAATGCGCACCTTCACTGACTTGAGTGATGGTGCCATCAGGACGGGCAATTAAGGCTTGTTGCTGTGCGCCTTTGGTTAAGCTGCCTTTCATGGCAAGGCTTGCCAGTGGAAATTGCTCAAGCGGCTCTAAAGGCCGTTGTAAATTGGGCTGCCAACAGTCGCCCGTTGAAGCCTGTCCACCAACATTGATTGCGGGTAGCACAAAGGGATCCCGCTGATCGGTGACAAAGGCTATCGATTGGTAATTCGGCGAAGGGGGGATGCGGGTCGCATTGACTTGCGCACTGGCTTGAGTTTGTTGCATAAACTGTTCGATATCACTGTGGTATCTATCACAGCCCACCAAGCTCAACCCAAATAACAACACCAAAAGACGCTTCACTGTACGAACTCCTTATCAGTGGCAATACCTTCACCGGTATAGCGATATGTGGTCGCCGACACCGACAGCTGCAGGGGCGCATGAATGTCATCGTCCTCAGTACGGGTTAAGACAAAATCTTGCAGCGACACCAAGCGAGTCATGGCGGCAATATCCGCGCTAAATGCACCAATAGAGGCATAATCCCCGGTCAAGACAACCGTCATCGGGATCGCATCGAGCCAACTACCATGCTTTCTTGGCTGCCACTTCAGTGTGTTGAAACCTAACTGATGACGGATCCCAACTTCATTAACCCCGGCGAGTAATCCCGAAAGCTCTTCTTCTTCCGGCAGTTGGGCAATCAAGGTGGCATATTGCTGATTTAACGCGCGCATTTGTGCCTCCACATCGGGCAGAGCGGCGACGCGATTGGCCAACAACCGATACTCGGCTTTAAGTTGTGCTTCGCGCTGAGTCGCTGCCTCCAGCGCCTCTTGGTTGGGCTGCAAAATCAGCAAAGCTGCGAGCATCGATAGCGCGATCGCGCCCACCGCCCAAACAATGGCGCGGGTGGCGAGTGGCGCACTGGGGAGTTTTTGCCAATCCCATGCAAAGGCGCTAATCATGACTGCACGCCTTTGGGCTTAGGGAGTTGCGGTGTGACGTAGTCGGTCAAGCGGAAGCTTAACGTGAAGCGTTTGTTGGCGCGTTGCGATCCTGATTCGGTGATCACAGTGTCAATATCAACGTCGGTGGCTAACGCACTTTGCTCTAACGCTGCCAATAGACTTGCCATCTCCGCATTGGATGTGACCCAGCCTTCGACCGTGACACGCCCCTTCTGCTGCGCCAAACGACTCAAATACGCCCCTTCAGGCATCACGGTTGGAATGAAATTCAGCAATGCAGTGACATTGTTGCGCTGTTGCTGTAACGCGTTGACCAGTTGTAAGCGCGATTGCAGCGCGGCACGCTTTTTATCTTCGCGCTTAAAAGCTTGTAAGGTGGCACGAAAATCGTTCACCCCTGCGGTTAAGCGTTGATTACGTGCCTGCTGCTCAGTCAGCCAGTGCTGCTGGACCGCGTTCACGGCACTGACCATTAACACCACACCCAGCAGTACCAAACCACTATGGACCATAAACGTTTGACGCTGCGCGCGGCGCGCTTTTTCTCGCCAAGGGAGTAGATTTATACGCATGAATATTCTCCCCGCAGCGCTAACCCCAAGGCAATAGACGCATCATCGCTGATGTTCGGCGCCGTTTGATCCAACATCGCCACTGGATTGAATCGCATGATGGTAAGGTGCTCAGACGCTAGCGTGGCCGGCCAAGCGCCGCTAATCCAAACCGTGCTCAGGGGCAAGAGTCGATTATGCTCACGCGCTCGATGACAAGCCTGATCAAAGTGCTGCTGCACCAAGGCGTTGGCCGCTGACTCGCGGTGTTCATAGCGCTCTCCCTCCCCCAAACGGCAGCGATGCTGATAAACTTGCCCATCAGGATAAAGACGAATCGCAGTCAGCAAGCCGCTGTGATAGTGCAGCCACAATGGCCAGTGGTTTGCCTGCGCAACAGGGCGGAGTGCTTGATAAACGCCGACTAACGCTTGGCTGTTGATGTCTGCCACCGTAGGCGATAACCCGACCCGCTTGAGCGCGTCTAGGGCCGGAGTGAGCGCATGACGCCGGCATGCCACCACTTGATAACAGACTTGTCCCGGCTGAACAGTCACGCCGCTCATAACCGCAAAGTCGTAATATAATGTATCCATGTCCATATTGAGGGCGGCACTCAGCTTTTGGCCGATCAAAGCTTCTTGCTCAATCTCGTCGTCAATCAGTGGCGCCGTCATTTGCTTGGTGATCACAGCCTCTTCATCGACCCCCACCACCACAGAGATGTGTAGACGCTGATACCAAGGTAAACACGCGAGTAATCGTTTTTTTATCTCGGTAAGCGGGACACAGAGATCGTCAGTCGCGCGATACGGTACCCGATGATGGCCTGCCACCTGAATACCTTGTCGATGTGCACGAACCACAATGGCGTGAATGATATCTCGGCCGATATCGATACCTAAAACTGCCGAACTTCGCATCATTTCGTGTTAGGCTCCCAACGTCAGCGTGAAGTCAGTATTTACAAAACTGGCCTCATCACGGGTTATTTTTAATGCTGGTGCCTTTATACTACTCACGTATGATTATTGAACGGCTCAACGGCAACAGAACGGGAAATCTCAGGTGAAGTTCATAAAGCGTTTGCTTATCTTTGCACTGGTTTGCACAGTGCTTGGAGTCACTACAATCTTTGGGTTTTACCTGTATGTAAAACCTGACCTCCCCGATGTAGCGACACTAAAAAGTGTCGAACTGCAGACTCCGATGCAGGTCTATAGCGCCGATGGTGAGTTGATCTCCCAGTTCGGTGAAAAGCGTCGCATCCCAGTCATGCTCGAGGACATCCCTCAGCCTATGATTGATGCATTGATTGCCACAGAAGACAGTCGCTTTTACCAACACCCAGGGATTGACCCTATCGGCATTGTCCGCGCCGCGGTGGTGGTGGCGATGTCAGGTACGGCCAAGCAAGGGGCCAGTACTATCACGCAGCAGCTGGCAAGGAACTTCTTCCTCTCTAACGAAAAACGCATTATGCGCAAGATAAAAGAAATTTTTATCGCCGTGCATATCGAACAGCTGTTGAACAAAGAAGAGATCCTTGAACTCTATTTCAACAAAGTATTCTTAGGCTATCGTGCTTACGGGGTTGGCGCTGCTGCCCAGGTGTACTTTGGCAAAACCCTCGATCAACTGACCTTGAGTGAGATGGCGGTGATTGTCGGATTACCCAAAGCGCCCTCCACCATGAACCCTTTGTATTCGCTGTCGCGCGCCACCGATCGCCGGAATGTGGTGCTGGGGCGCATGCTTAAAGAGGGATATATTTCCAACGCCGAGTACCAACAAGCGAAGAACGAGCCGATCGTAGCCCGCTATCATGGGGCTGAAATTGAACTGTCCGCACCCTATGTAGCAGAAATGGCACGCGCATGGGCCGTTGAGCAGTTTGGCGAAGACGCTTATACCTCGGGGGTGCGTATTTTCACCAGCGTCGATGCCGATATGCAACGCGCCGCAAATGAGGCGGCAGTAGAAAACGTTCTCGCCTACGACCGTCGCCATGGGTTCCGTGGGCCAGTTGCCACGCTATGGCAAGCCCCTAGCCAACGTTGGCAACACCAGCGCATCGTTGATCACTTGGCCAAGCAACCCAGCTACGGCCCGCTAGAGCCCGCCGTCGTGATTGATGTCCAAGCTAAATCGGCGCAGGTTGTCGGACCCAATGGCCGTGAAATCGAACTGCCTTGGGAGGGACTTGACTGGGCGCGCCCTTATATCACCGATAGCCGTCAAGGTCCGGCCCCTCAACGCGCTGATGAATTCCTTGCCAGTGGCCAACAAGTGTTTATTCGCCAAGTGGATAACAGCTGGCATTTAGCCCAAGTCCCGACGACCAATACCGCACTGGTTTCCATGTCCCCCTCAACCGGAGCAATCAAAGCACTGGTGGGCGGATTTAATTTTGTCCATAGCAAATTTAACCGTGCCACACAGTCAGTACGTCAGGTGGGCTCGAGCATCAAGCCGTTTATTTATTCCGCGGCAGTGAATGAGGGCATGACACTCGCCACCCTGATTAACGACGCCCCCATTAATCGCTGGGATCGCAGTCAAGGCGTGGCATGGCGGCCGAAAAACTCGCCACCACGTTATGAAGGGCCACTGCGGGCGAGACTTGGTCTGGCACAGTCGAAAAACGTCATGGCCGTACGTGTCCTGCGTCGGGTGGGATTGGATGACGCTCTCGATTACCTCACCCGCTTTGGCTTTAAACGAGATGATTTACCGCGTGCAGAAGCCATTGCGCTTGGTGCGGGAAGCTTGACGCCGGTTGAAATGGCACAGGGCTTTAGCGTGTTTGCCAATGGTGGCTATTTTATGGAGCCCTTTATCATTGATCGGGTCGAAACCCCCTTTGGCGAGGAAATATATCGCGCCAATCCACCCATCATTTGTGATAACTGCGAACAAAAAGCAGAACAGGCCGATCCGTTTAATGAGCAGAATTTGCTAGAGAACGACGACACCACCACACAGCGTCATGCTAAACAAGTCATTGATGAGCAAAATGCATTTTTGGTACGTGAAATGATGCAAAGCAACATCTGGGGTGGCGGTGATTGGCGCTACGGGACAGGCTGGAATGGCACGGGCTGGCGCGCACAAGCGCTCAAGCGACGCGATATCGGCGGAAAAACGGGGACCACCAATGACTCCAAAGATACCTGGTACACCGGCTATGGCCCAGGGATTGTGACCACTGTGTGGGTGGGCTTTGATGATCACTCCCGTAAACTGGGTCGCACGACCCGTAATGCAAACTTAGGCGACGAGCGTCAGCCTATCCGCGGCGCGGAGTCGGGGGCCAAAACGGCGGAGCCAGCATGGATTGATTTTATGCAGCATGCACTCGCGGACGTACCTGAGCAGAATAAAACCGTGCCACCGGGGATCGTCAAAGTGCGCATTGACCGCGAAACAGGGCTGTTAACCAGAAAAACCGATCATACATCGATGTTCGAGTACTTTATAAAAGGCACCGAGCCAACCGAGTATGTGTCATCGCAATCAGATGGCAACATTTATGAGTCAGGCACAGAGTCGCTGTTTTAACTCTGTTACATCGTCAATAGCCGCATAAAATCAAGACGCCCGCATTCACGATGCGGGCGTCTTTTTATCTACGCGTCACGCGCCGCTCTAGTGACGAGTTCGATCATTCATCACGGCCGTCATTTGTTCATGGATGGCGTCAGCCAACTGCTCATAACGGCCACGTAATGGCGAGCCAGGACGGTAGTCGAGGGTGATTTGTCGCGACGGCGTCGGCGAGGTCGTCGGAATATACACCACACCATCTCGCTTATCAGCAGGCACGGACAATTGAGGCAACAAGGTGATCCCACTCCCCGCCGCAACCATGTTGCGCAAGGTCTCTAAGCTAGTGGCACGAAAGCGCTGATCTTCGCGCGCGCCCACTTTAAAGCAAAAACCCATCGCTTGGTCACGTAAGCAATGGCCATCGCCGAGCATTAACAAGGTTTCGCCTTGCAATACATCTAACGCCACCTCGGCACAATCGGCGAGGCGATGCTTTTCATTGACCGCGAGCAACATCGGCTCACTGTAAAGTGGGAGCTCTTTTAAATGCTGGGTTTCTTCTACAGAGGCCAAAATGATGCAATCGAGTTTGCCCTCTTCCAGTTGCTGCACTAACTGCTGCGTCTGTCCTTCGTGAATAAACAGCTCCAGCTCAGGGAAACGATCACGCAGTAGCGGGATAATTTTAGGCAGCAGGTAAGGCCCGACCGTAGGGATCAGACCGATATGCAAAGGGCCGGTCATACTTTCCCCTTGCTCACTGGCCAATTCGGTCAAAATTGTGACTTCCCGCAAGACGTTACGTGCCTGTTGTACTAACCTCATACCGGCATCGGTGAACAACACACGACGGCTGGTTCGCTCTAACAAACTCACACCCAGCTCATCTTCCAACTTGCGAATTTGCCCGCTTAAGGTCGGCTGGCTAACAAAGCAGGCTTCGGCCGCTTTACGAAAATGTCGATGTTCGGCCAAGGCGACCAAGTACTCCAAGTCACGAATGTTCATCTTTGTCTCTTCTATAGAGGATAACTATCAAAACCATAGCATTAAGCGATTAGAGCTATCAATTGCAATCGGTAATACTGATCCCATCAAAACGCGGCGAAGCACTCGCCCATTCACTTGAATCAATACTTGAATAAAAAGGACATCACCATGACAGCAACAAAAGAAGGTCAGCCAGTACCACAAGTTACTTTCCGTACTCGCGAAGGCGATCAATGGAAAGACGTCACGACCGATGACATTTTTGCCAACAAAACCGTGATTGTATTCAGCTTGCCAGGTGCATTTACCCCAACCTGTTCATCCTCGCACCTGCCACGCTATAACGAGCTGTATCCGGTGTTCCAACAGTACGGCGTCGATGACATTGTCTGTGTATCCGTCAACGATACCTTTGTGATGAATGCATGGAAAGCCGACCAAGACGCTGACAACATTCATGTCCTGCCTGACGGCAACGGTGAGTTCACTGATGGCATGGGGATGCTGGTCGACAAAAACGATCTTGGCTTTGGCAAACGCTCATGGCGCTACAGCATGCTGGTGAAAAACGGCGTGGTCGAGAAAATGTTTATCGAACCCAACGAACCAGGCGACCCGTTCAAGGTCTCTGATGCCGACACCATGCTGGGCTACATCGCCCCTGAGCACAAACTGCAAGACTCGATCACCGTGTTTAGTAAGCCAGGCTGCCCATTCTGTGCCAAGGCCAAACAAGCCCTGATCGATGAAGGCCTTCAGTTTGAAGAAATCATCCTCGGTAAAGACGCCACCACGGTTTCTTTGCGTGCGGTGAGCGGTCGCGCCACCGTGCCACAAGTATTTATCGGTGGCCGTCATATCGGTGGCAGTGAAGAGCTCGACACCTATCTAAATCAGTAATCCGCTGTTTGGGCGGCCTCTTCGCCGCCCGTTATTTTCCCAGGAGAAAGCAATGAAAACATTAACGGTTGATGTGGCTGTGATTGGTGGCGGAACTGCCGGACTCGGTGCTTATCGCGCAGCCAAAGCACATACGGATAACGTGGTGATGATTGAAGGCGGTCCCTATGGCACCACGTGTGCGCGAGTTGGCTGCATGCCTTCCAAACTGTTAATTGCGGCGGCTGAAGCGGCGCATCATATCGACAAAGCGCCCGGCTTCGGTGTGTACCCCGGCGGCACCACGGAAATTAATGGCCGTGAGGTGATGGATCGGGTGAAACGCGAGCGTGACCGTTTTGTCGGCTTTGTACTGGAAAGTGTCGATGACATTCCCGCTCAAGACAAAATCGACGGCTATGCGCGTTTTGTGGATGATCACACCTTAATGGTCGACGATCACACCACCATCCATGCTGATCGCATCGTGATCGCGACAGGTTCGCGCCCAAGCTGGCCGTCTGCTTGGGATCACCTTGGCGATCGTTTAGTGGTCAATGATGATATTTTTGAATGGGACGATCTACCTGACTCAGTTGCGGTATTTGGCCCGGGTGTAATTGGCCTAGAGCTCGGACAAGCGCTGCATCGCCTCGGGGTCGAGATGACCATGTTTGGCGTCGGCGGCCAAGTGGGCCCGCTGACCGACCCAGAGATCATGGCATATGCGGATAAAACCTTTAGCGAGGAGTTTTATCTCGACGCCGATGCCAAGGTGGAAGAGATGGTGCGTGAAGGCGATAAGGTACAAATCCGTTATCGTGATAAAGAGGGCGAAAGCCAACTGCGCTGGGTCGACTATGTAGTTGCCGCCACCGGTCGTCGCCCCAATGTCGACAAGCTAAACCTCGATGCGACCAGCATCAAAGTGGATGCCCGCGGCGTGCCAGTTGCCGATAGTTACACCCTGCAAACCACGGCACCACACATTTTTATTGCCGGTGACGCCAGTAACCAAATTCCGTTGCTGCACGAAGCGGCTGACCAAGCGCGTATCGCCGGTGACAACGCCGGACGCGGCAAAGATATCCGTGCCGGATTGCGCCGTAGCAAGCTCTCTGCAGTTTTCTCCGACCCACAAATCGCAATGGTGGGCGAAAGCTACAAAGCGATTACCGACCGTCTCGGCCCCTGTGGCTGCTTCGAAACCGGCGTGGTGTCGTTTGAAAACCAAGGCCGCTCACGAGTAATGCTGCGTAACAAAGGCTTGTTACACGTTTATGCCGAACAAGGCACAGGCCGTTTCCTTGGCGCCGAAATGATAGGACCGAACGCCGAACACTTGGCCCACTTGTTGGCATGGGCACATCAAAACCAAATGACCATTTCGCAAATGCTAGATATGCCCTTCTATCACCCAGTGATTGAGGAGGGGGTACGTACCGCATTGCGGGATGTGAATGCCAAGCTCAAACTCGGTCCTGAAATGATCAAACACTGCATGGACTGCGGCCCAGGCTGCTAATCCACTGCCCTTTTCGCCGACACTCGGCGCTTTACAGGCGCTGCCTGTTGCTTCCCCAAGCACTTGCTTACCTTTTGCCCTCCTCGTTGGAGGGCTTTTTTGTATCCGGCGGCCCACTGCGCCACAATAAGCTATCGCCATTACCGACCAA
Source organism: Salinivibrio sp. IB868 (assembly GCF_001995655.1). Taxonomy (NCBI): domain Bacteria; kingdom Pseudomonadati; phylum Pseudomonadota; class Gammaproteobacteria; order Vibrionales; family Vibrionaceae; genus Salinivibrio; species Salinivibrio sp. IB868. Next base: position 212,087 of record NZ_MUEW01000003.1, on the reverse strand, counting down.
GAGACACCGCATGGCTTGCAAATACTGTCAGTCCGCGATTTGGCAACAAAAACTGGGACGCTGTACCCGTTGTATGAAACAACTGGCCGCCATGTGCGCGCTACTTTGGCCACTCTGGTGGTGGGGCTATGCCGACACGCCACGGCAAGTGGAGTCAATTGCATTGTTATTCGCCGCCGGCAGTGCCAGTGTGCTACTCACCCTGCATGTGGTGATTTATCCGTTTCGGCGCAATAAAAAACCCGCGCCGGAGCGCGGGTCATCAGACACACCAGACGATTAATCAGCCAGATCCGTGGCTTCGTTAATCACGTGGAAAATGTAGTTTTGCTCCACGGCCCCTTGGAACAACCACGCCATTGGACCACGCGCCATGATGGCCACATCTTCACCGGAGTGGGTTTCCGAACCGAGCTTAATCAAGGATTGCTGTTTGTAATCCAGCTTACGCACCTGCCCTTCTTGCAAGTTTTCACGCTCACCTTTCACCGCACCCGGGCCGTTGCCATAAGTAATCGTGGTATAGGTTTTACCAAAATCATCCTGATTCAAGCGCCCTTTTTGACGTGACAAGCCGAGAATAGGATTGCCCCGCTCCGCATAACCGTTCATCACCATGGTGTGGGCATGATCGGCGGTGACAATAATCAGGGTGTCTTCTGAGTTGGTTTTCTCTAAGGCCACTTTGATGGCATCGTCGTAAGCCAGCGTATCTTCTAACGCTCGCGCAGCGTTACCCGCATGGTGAGCATGGTCGATACGTCCGGCTTCCACCATCATCACATAGCCGTCCTGGTTGCGGCTGAGCATATCAATCGCCTTGCTGGTCATTTCCGCCAATGACGGCTCATCTTGGCTTTCACGGCGATCCGCTTCATATTTCATGTGGCTACTTTCAAACAAACCAAACACGCGTGATGTGGTCGCCGGATCGATGGAATCAAAACCGGATTTATCGAAAATGTATTGACCATCAGGGTGACGGGTTTGCCATGCCTCAATCAGGTTGCGTCCATCTTTACGCTTGCCCTTTTTGCCCTCAGGATCGACGCTATCGGCAGGAATAAATTCACGCCGTCCACCGCCGAACGCCACCTGAAAACCCTCCCCAGCATCAAAGTCGACAAATTGGCTGGCGATATCGGTACAGCCTTGGTTTTTGGCAATGTTGGGTAACTTGCTATCGTTCTCCCAATTGCGATCCGCACTGTGCGCGTAGGTAGTGGCCGGGGTGGCGTGGGTTAAACGGGCGGTTGAGATTAACCCTAATGCTTTGCCCTTCTCGCCCGCCATTTCAAATAAGGTTTTCGCTTCGTTACCTTTGGCGGTGCTGCAAAAACCACGCTGAACGTTATCGTCAACACTGATGATCCCGGCTTTGGTTTTCACCCCAGTGACCATCGCCGTCGCGGTGCCGGCAGAGTCAGGGGTTTGCATGTCAGTGTTATAGGTTTTGGCTAGCGCAACATGCGGCAGGCTTTCCATGCCAAGGCGGTTTTCCTCACCGGTTTGTCCTTGCTGCTGCCCCTGATAAATCCGCGCCGCGGTGATTGTCCCCACGCTCATGCCGTCGCCGACAAAGAGGATCACATTTTTGGCTTTGCCCGTGATAGGTGGGTTAGCTTTAGCGGCCGCCAATGCCGCTTGCGCGTCTTGATACCAGACATCGTTTTGCTGAGGCACTGCCGCGTGTGCAGTTGCCGCTAATAAGGCTGAGGCCACCGCGGCCGTAAGGATTGTCTTCACCACAAAATCTCCATTATTAACGAGAAAACGCGGGCATGATGGTCATTGCGCGTGACGCTTCTGTGACAAACCGTACAATGTAACAATTTGTAAGCAGCTAATTTTGATGAATTTTTTATGACGAGGACACAAAAAAAGCTGCGACTTAGTCAGCACGCAGCCTTAAGAAGGGATAACGACGACGCTGATATCGTCAGGCAATAGACGATGTCACCCTACTCCAGCGTAGAGAAGGTCGAGATCGTGGCTGGCCCGGCAATGTTATAGGTCAGTGCCACTTCGTCACAGGCGTGGAAGCGCGGACAGATTTCACAATCTTTCATCACTTTCTCAGGCAGTTGCGATTTCGACACCGGGGTAAAACCCAATTGAGTGAAAAACTCGGGCACCCGGGTGAGGACAAAGACTTGCTCAATCGCCATTTGCTTGGCTTTTTTAATCAAGTGCATCATCAGCGCCGTACCGTGACCTTGGCGCTGCCAGCCTGCTTCAACCCCTAAGGAGCGAATTTCTGCCAGCCCTGAGTCGTAAATATAGAGCGAGCCGCAGCCGGTGAGATCCCCTTGGTGCTCGGATACTGCAAATAGGCCGATATTACGCACCAATTCATGGCGATCACGAGGTAAGTTCTCCCCCAATTTCGCCCAATACACCACCATGCCTTCGATGGTATCGAGGTCGGTGAGCCTTGCCGAGCGCACCGTGACTTTGGGGGTAAAGCGCTTATCTAAACGCTTTTGCGCCTCTTGAATGGCAAAGCTGACCTGTTCAGGCGCTACCCCACCCAGCGCCCGACGTTGGGCCAAGCAAGATTCGATCGTGAGCATGGCATACACATCGTCTTCAATCACCGGTGAGAATTGCTGCAAGGTGGCAAGCGGTAAATCTTCCAGTCCACAACCTTGCTCAATGGCAGACACCACCGCCACGCCCACTATGTGGTGCGCTTCACGGAACGGGATCCCTTTGCTCACCAAATAATCCGCGAGCTCGGTGGCGTTGGCATGACCTTGCTGCGCCGCCTGCAAGGTTTTGTCGTTGTGAATGGTGATACCTTCAAAACACAAGGCGGCCATATCCAAGCAATCATGCCAAGTGTCCATGGCATCGAAGAGCCCTTCCTTGTCTTCTTGCATATCCTTGTTATAGGCCAGTGGCAAGGCTTTCACCGTCATCATCATCGCCGACAAGGTGCCATAGACACGGCCGGTTTTGCCGCGGATAAGCTCTAACGCATCAGGGTTTTTCTTTTGTGGCATCAACGATGAGCCTGATGTCACCGTATCGGCCAGCTCGATAAACCCGGATTCGCCCGAGTTATAGAAGATCATATCTTCGGCCATCCGTGATAAATGCAGCATTGATATCGACGCCGCAGACAGCATTTCCATCACATGATCTCGATCCGAGACTGAGTCAAGGCTGTTACGGGTGGCCCGTTCAAAGCCCAGTTGTTGTGCCAAGGCATCGCGATCAATCGGATACGCCGTGCCTGCCAGCGCCCCAGATCCTAACGGACAGGTATCAAGACGATTAAGCGCATCTTGTAAGCGGGTGGTGTCGCGCTCAAACATCTCCAGATAGGCCAAACACCAATGGGCAAAGGTCACTGGCTGCGCACGCTGCAAGTGGGTGTAGCCGGGCAACACGGTATCATGGTGTTGGCTGGCCACATCCACCAGCTGCTGCTGAAGCTTGTCGAGAGACAGCAAGATTTGCTGGCCTTGTTGGCGACACCAGAGCTTGAGATCCGTAGCGACCTGATCGTTGCGCGAGCGCCCGGTGTGCAGCTTTTTGCCCAAATCCCCGACTTTGTCGATCAGTTGCTGCTCGACCCAGCTGTGAATGTCTTCGGCCTCTGAGCGTAAGATTTGCTTCGGGTTTTCCATCACCGACAGCTTGAGCTCATTGAGCGCGAGCTCCAATTGCTGTTGCTCGTCATCACTCAGCACGCCCACCGAACGCAAGGCTTTGGACCAAGCAATGGAGCCCACAATGTCTTGCTCTGCTAAGCGATAGTCAAAGCGCAGTGAATCGTTAAACGCTTGAAACCGTTTGTCTGCTGCCTGACTAAAGCGTCCGCCCCATAATGCCATGCTGTCTCTCCTTACTGCTCACGATGCTTTTTTAATTAGGATTGTTTTTGTTTGTTCAGCGTCCGAATCCGGCTCGACAGCGAATACAAACGGATAAAGCCTTCGGCATGGCTGTGATCGTAGACATCATCATCACCAAAGGTGGCAAAGTCTTCCGAGTACAGGCTATTGGTCGAGCGTTTTTGTACCACAGTCGCTTGCCCTTTATAGAGTTTGATCACCACCTCGCCCGTTACCGGTGCGGCAAGGGAATTAGCCGCGGCAACAATCGACTGGCAAAGCGGCGTAAACCAACGCCCATCATAAATCAGGTGAGACGCTTTTAAACCGAGCTCCTCACGGAACTGATAACTCTCTTTATCCAGCACCAGTTGTTCAACGCCACGCAGCGCTTCCATGATGATGGTGCCACCCGGGGTTTCATAGCAGCCGCGGGATTTCATCCCCACCAAACGGTTCTCAACAATATCAATCCGTCCCACGCCATGTTGGGCGCCTTTGTCGTTCAGCAGCGTCAGCACGTCATAAGGCGACATGGACTCACCATCGACCGAGACCACTTCCCCGCTTTGTACTCCCAAGGTGACAAACTCGGGCGTATTGGGCGCCTCTTCCGGTGCCACTGTCCATACCCAGCAATCTTGATTGGCCGCGGTCCAAGTATCTTCCAGTACACCGCCTTCGGTCGAAACGTGCCAAGCATTGGCATCACGTGAATAAATTTTCTCAAGGCTCGCCGTACAAGGAATATCACGGGCGGCCAAGTAATCGAGCAAGGCTTCACGACTGGTAAGATCCCACTCCCGCCAAGGCGCAATCACTTTCAGTTGCGGCGCCAACGCGGAGAAGGTGCTCTCAAAACGGACTTGATCGTTCCCCTTGCCGGTACAGCCGTGGCACAGTGCATCCGCCCCAACCTCAAGGGCGCACTCGACCTGCGCTTTGGCAATGATAGGACGTGCCATCGAGGTGCCCAGTAGATACTTGCCTTCATACACCGCCCCGGTTTTCAGGCTGGGGTAAATATAATCCGCCACCATTTCGTGTTTCAGATCGGCGATAAAACACTGTGATGCCCCCGAGGCAAGTGCTTTTTGCTCAATGCCTTCGAGCTCTTGTTCGCCTTGACCCACGTCAGCGACAAAGGCCACCACTTCACAGTCATAGTTTTCTTTTAGCCATGGAATGATGGCCGAAGTATCCAATCCACCCGAATAGGCCAGTACGACTTTATTTACCTTACTCATCTTGCTCTCCTTAAATCCTAAATCGACGGTTTCGTCGCGTCGTTATACGTCTAATTAACTGGCGCTAAACCGGGTGCCGATTTGCTGGCCATCGAATAATTGCGTGAGTTTTTCTGGGTAACGCCAGGTGGCAATCTCAACCGGTTTACCCAGTTCACGGGCAGCGGCAAACGCCGCGTTGACCTTGACCACCATGCCATCGGTGATCACCCCTTTTTCCATTAAGTGCTGCGCATCTAACTCGGTGAGGCAAGGCAGCAAGTGTCCTTTGCCGTCTAATACGCCGCTGACATCCGACAGCAATACCAGCTCCGCGCCAAGAGTGGTTGCCACCGCTACCGCCGCTTGGTCGGCATTGACGTTCATCAGCTCACCTTGGTCACTGATGCCAATCGAGCTAATAATAGGAACACAATCCGCGGCCAGTACCGCTTGCAGCAGACTCGGATCACCGGCGCTGGCTTCCCCCACTGCCCCCAGTTCAGGGTCCAGCTGGCTGACCTGACACAAGCCACCATCGGCCAAGCTCAAGCCGCAGCTTTTAATCTTCGCCTTACGCGCCTCAGCTAACAGCAGCTTATTGGCCGTGCCAGCTAAAGCGCCGGTGACATAATCAATCTGGTCGACTGGCGTGACCCGTAAGCCTTGTTTTTTTACACTGGTGAGACTGAGCTTTTTAAGTAGATCATCGACCAAATAGCCGCCACCGTGCACCAGCACTAGCGGGCGCTCAGCCTCACTGCGATAGGTGTTCATCGCGCCGAAAACCTTGGCGAGGGTCTCGCTGCAGCTCAGTGCTGCGCCGCCTAATTTAATCACTAATGGCGTTTTCATCCGTTTCTCCTAGACAATCGCTGTGGTTTCGGCAAAGCCAAACTTAAGGTTTAAACACTGCACGGCTTGGCTGGCCGCGCCTTTAAGTAAGTTATCGATCGCACTGGTAAGGATCAGATGCCCATGCGCGGCCTGATAGCCAATATCGCAAAAGCCGGTATGTTGCACCGCTTGCAGCTTGGCCACCTCACCGGCAGGAAGTACCCGTACCAGCGGCGCATCTTGATAAGCTTGGTTCAGTACCTGCCCCACCTCGGCCTCACTAGCACCTGGCGCTAATTTGGCGGTAATGGTGGCAAGAATGCCGCGTTTGTAACTGCCAAGGTGTGGGGTGAAAATCACCGGCGTATCTAGGTGTACGGCAATCTCTGGCTGATGACGATGAGAAAACACCCCGTAGGCATTCAGGCTCACTTCACAAAAACTATTGGTCAGGCTCGCTTTGCGCCCCGCGCCCGTTACGCCACTGGTGGCATTGATCACCGGCCACATTTGTTTGTCCAACAAGTCTGCATCCAGCACAGGTTTGAGCGCTAATTGGCTGGCGGTCGGGTAACATCCCGGCACGGCTACCAGCTGCGCTGCCGATAATGCTTCCTGTTGCCACTCCGCCAAGCCATACACGGCTTGCGCCAGCCATGCCGGTGACTGGTGCGAAAAGCCGTAATGGGTAGGATAAAAATCCGCTTGATTGACCCGATACGCCCCCGACAAATCAAACACCACGCAACCTTGAGCCAGAAAAATCGGCGCCAATTCATGACTAACCGCATGCGCAGTGGCTAAAAACACCACATCGGCTTGCTTGGCCACATCCTGTGGCGAGGTCAAAGGCATCAGTGGCATATCCACTACACCACGCAATTGGCCGTGCAACGCGCTCACGGGGCGGTTGGCGTCTTCACTGCCTGTCGAGACATATAAACCGGCCAAGTGCAGTTGCGGATGGCGATGGACAAGGGCGACAAGCTCGGCTCCTGTGTAGCCACTGGCACCGACAATAATGGTGTTAAGTGTCATGAGTGTCTCTCTTTATGGGTGTTTACGGTGTGCTGCGGGGCAGCAGAGTATCGAGGGCGTAGCCAATAGCCACGCAAGGCAGGCTAGCGTCGTCGAGCAGAAAGGGCGTTGTATTTGGTGGCGAGTGGCATCATGGGTCAACTCTCAAAAATATTTTTATTCATAAATAGTGAATGGTTATTTTTTATCGTATTCCCGTTTAGCCGTCAACCCCAAAAAGCGTAAAAAGTCACTTTTTATGTCTATTCATTCATAATGGAGCAATAATTCTATCTAATCATGCAAATCACCCTATCGCGATTCACGAGAAAGTCGCGATATAGCGGGCGCGGAGAAGCCCTCGGGAGGATGGCAAACCTGAAAGCTGAAACTTTTTTTCAGCTTTTGGGGTAGCTCTATGATAAGCATCAAATCCGGTGGCCAGTTTTCGCGCTAATTTGCGGTTAAGTTGACCCGATCGCGCAATATTCGCTAGATTGGTTCTTTACAGTCACAGTAGGATGTAACTTTGTTACAGAATGGATACGCTATGAACGAAAAGTACTCTGCCTTAAAAAGCAATGTCAGTATGCTTGGCCGTCTGCTGGGTAACACCATCCAAGATGCCCATGGTCCAGCACTCTTAGAAAAAGTTGAGGAAATTCGTCAGCTCTCAAAATCGGCTGCCGCTGGCAATCAGGACGATCATGCTAAGCTGAAAACCGTGCTGCAAAACTTGCCGGCTGACCAACTGCTTCCGGTCGCCCGCGCCTTTAGCCAATTTTTGAATCTGACTAATATCGCCGAGCAATATCACACCGTCTCGCGTCAATGCGACGCGTTGGAGTGCAGCCCGGACGCTATCGACGATTTACTCCGCCGTGTCAGCCAAGGTGAGATTGATGCCAATGACGCGCAACAAGCGATCGCCGATTTAAAAATTGAGTTAGTCCTGACCGCTCACCCGACCGAAATCGCACGCCGCACCACCATTCATAACTTGGTGCAAATAAATAAATGTTTATCGAAATTAGAGCTCAGTGAACATTTGGGGGCGGCAGAGCGTGCCAAAACTGAGAAACGTCTTGAGCAGTTGATTGCACAAGCGTGGCACACCGATGTCATTCGCCAAGAGCGCCCTACCCCGCTTGATGAAGCCAAATGGGGCTTCGCGGTAATTGAAAATTCATTGTGGCAAGCAGTACCGGCGTTTTTACGCCAATTTGATCAGCAGCTTGAAAGCCACCTCGACATCAACTTACCCATTGATGCCAAACCGGTACAAATTTCCTCTTGGATGGGCGGCGACCGTGACGGTAACCCCTATGTCACCAGCGAGGTTACCCGTGAAGTGATGCTGTTGTCACGCTGGAAAGCGGCGGATTTGTACTTGCGCGATGTGCAGGATTTGATCAGCGAACTGTCAATGACACAGTGTGATGACACAGTGCGTGAAATGGCCGGCGAGGCGCACGAACCGTATCGCGCCATCCTCAAAACCATGCGCAGTCAGCTGACCCACACCTTGAACTACTTGGATGCCAAACTGAAAGGCGAACGCGCCTCATCACAAGGGATCCTGACCGACACCCAGCAATTGTGGCAACCATTACTGGCGTGTTACCAGTCTCTCCATCAATGTGGCATGGGCATTATTGCCGACGGCAAGTTGCTTGACCTACTTCGCTGCGTGCAATGCTTTGGCGTGCACCTGATCAAGCTCGATATTCGCCAAGAAAGTACCCGCCATGCCGATGTGCTCTCAGAAGTAACCCGTTATTTGGGGATGGGCGATTACGCCCAATGGAGCGAGCAAGACAAGCAAGCCTTCCTGACTCGCGAGCTGGCGTCTAAGCGTCCGTTGTTGCCACGTGATTGGTCACCCTCGCCTGAGGTACAAGAAGTGATCGACACTTGCCGAGTGATCGCCGAACAGCCGCGTGAAGCCTTGGGCGCCTATGTCATTTCGATGGCTCGCACCGCTTCCGACGTACTGGCTGTGCATTTATTGCTAAAAGAAGCCGGCTGTCCATTCCGCATGGATGTGTGTCCATTATTCGAAACCCTGGACGATCTGAACAATGCCGAGGCGGTGATTGGTGAGCTGCTGGCCATTGATTGGTACCGTGGCTTCACCCAGAACGTTCAAATGGTGATGATCGGTTACTCGGACTCCGCCAAAGATGCTGGAGTCATGTCCGCGGGTTGGGCGCAATATCGCGCCATGGAAGCCTTGGTCAATTTGTGTGATGAACAAGGGGTTAATCTCACCCTTTTCCATGGCCGTGGCGGGACGGTTGGCCGGGGCGGTGCCCCTGCCCACGCCGCCTTGCTCTCACAGCCACCTCGCAGCTTAAAAGGCGGTTTGCGGGTGACCGAACAAGGCGAGATGATCCGCTTTAAATTGGGGCTTCCTGGTGTCGCCGTTAACAGCTTAAACCTGTATACCAGCGCGATTTTGGAAGCGAACTTGCTGCCACCGCCGGAGCCTAAGCAGGAATGGCGACAGCTGATGGACACCTTGAGTGACATCTCCTGCCAAGCCTACCGTGATGTAGTGCGGGGGCATGAGCAGTTTGTCCCTTACTTCCGCTCCACCACCCCTGAGCTTGAATTAGGCAAACTACCACTGGGGTCGCGCCCTTCTAAACGCAACCCCAACGGCGGTGTGGAAAGCTTGCGCGCGATTCCTTGGATTTTCGCCTGGAGTCAAAACCGTTTATTGCTACCGGCTTGGCTGGGGGCTGGACAAGCAATCGATCACGCCATTGCAAAGGGCCACAAAGCCCAGCTGGAAGAAATGTGCCGCGAATGGCCGTTTTTCTCCACCCGTCTCGGGATGCTGGAAATGGTGTTTACCAAAACCAACCTAGACATTGCCAAGTACTATGATCAGCGCTTGGTCGATGAAAGCCTCTGGCCGCTAGGTGAATCCTTGCGTGAGCAATTACGCCAAGATATCCAAGTGGTGCTGGCGGTGGAAAACAGCGATAACCTGATGGAGCAAAACCCGTGGGGGGCTGAAGCGATTCGCTTACGTAATATTTATGTCGAGCCGCTCAACATGCTACAAGCCGAACTGTTATACCGCACGCGTCAGCAAGAGGATCCGGACCAATCACTCGACGATGCCTTGATGATTTCCATCGCGGGGATTGCCGCCGGCCTACGTAATACCGGTTAAATCACCGAGCACCAAGCCGTACCTCAGGGTACGGCTTTTTTGTTTCCGTATCGATTTGTCGTGTCACGGCAACCGCTGCTCGTTTTTTTTAGCTAAAGCGTCAGCGAATGCTTGCTGTTGCATTGATAATATTATTACTATTGAAGGTCGCACTGACGCGACCCAACAACGCAAAGGAATTGCCATGAAAGACGAAACCCTCTCGATTCATCAAGGCTACCAGACCGACCCCACTACCAAATCGGTGGCGACACCTATCTATCAAACCGTCGCTTACGAGTTTGATAATGCCCAACACGGCGCTGATCTATTTAACCTCGATGTGCCAGGCAATATCTACTCACGGATCATGAACCCGACCAACGACGTGTTGGAACAACGGGTGGCGGCATTAGAGGGGGGGATCGCAGGGCTTTGCGTCAGTGCCGGTGCAGCCGCCATCACCTATGCGATTCAAACACTTGCCAAGGCCGGTGATAACATCGTCGCCACGCCACAGCTTTATGGTGGCACCTATACCTTGTTTGCCCACATGCTTCCCGAGCAAGGCATCGAGGTGCGTTTTGCCGCGAGTGACGACGCCAGTGCGATTGAGGCGCTGATCGATGACAACACCAAAGCGGTCTATTGCGAGTCGATTGGCAACCCTGCTGGCAATATCGCGGATATACCGGGTTTTGCCAAAATCGCACACGCGCATGGTGTCCCTTTGGTGGTCGACAATACCGTGGCTACGCCCGTTTTGTGTAAACCCATTGAGCATGGCGCCGATATCGTGGTGCACTCGCTGACTAAATACATTGGCGGCCATGGCACCACCCTTGGCGGCATGATTGTCGATGGCGGTACCTTTGACTGGGTGGCCCATCAAGCCCGCTTCCCGCAATTCTCACAACCGGAGCCGGCCTATCACGGCGTGGTTTACAGTGAGACCTTTGGCCCAGCCGCATTTATTGCCCGCGCACGTACGGTACCGCTGCGTAACAGTGGCGCAGCCCTCTCGCCGATGAATGCTTTTATGTTGATGCAAGGCTTAGAAACCTTAAGTCTGCGGATGGAGCGCCACTGCGAAAACGCCAAAGCCGTGGCCGATTACCTTGCCCAACACCCCGCCGTCGCGTGGGTGAACTATGCGGGTCAATCCGCTCACCCACATTATACCCGCGCCCAGTCACTGATACGCGGTGGGCTGCCCGCGTCATTGCTGTCATTCGGCTTAAAGGGTGGCTTTGATGAAGGGGTGAAATTTTATGATGCGCTTAATCTGTTCAAACGTTTAGTGAATATCGGTGATGCTAAATCGCTGGCTTGTCACCCCGCCTCGACGACCCACCGCCAACTGAATGAGCAAGAACAAGCCAAAGCCGGGGTAACGCCAGAGATGATCCGTCTTTGTGTCGGCATTGAGCATATCGATGACATCATTGCCGACTTGGAACAAGCCTTGGCGACGGTGAAATAGCCCAAAGAAGGCTAGCCGCCGCCAGGAAACAATCGTTGTACAAACAAAACTGTGGATATAAGAGATGTCACTCCCCCATGTAATACTGACAGTGCTAAGCAACTGCGAGGCCACGGGTTATGATATTACCAAGGCGTTTTCCACCACCATCAGCAATGTGTGGAAAGCCAGCCATCAACAGGTATATCGTGAACTCAATAAGCTCGCCGATCGAGGTGCTGTCACCTACCGCCTGGAGCCGCAAGTCGGTAAACCCGATAGGAAGGTCTACGCCATCACACCTGTCGGCACTGAGATGCTTGAGGCGTGGTTTATTCAAACACCCAAGTTAGCCCCACCACGTGACGAGTATGTCGCCAGACTACTCAGTTGTGATGTACTCGACCCAGCTCCCATGCTGGATCATGTGAATAACTTGATTGCCGAGTCTCAGCAGCTGCTTAATCACTATACGCTACTGGAACAGCGTGAATATGGCCAAGTCACTCTGCTCACGTCACAACAACGTTTAATGCGCCTCGCACTGCGACGCAGCATCCATCAACGTCGTGCATGGATGGCATGGGCGCAGGAAGTGCGCGACGAGCTCACTATGCTCGCCGCCAGTGCTTAATCACTACAACAAACACAACACGCAACCTAATACGCCCCGACATAACCGGGGCGTATCTTTTTTAAGGCGTGACCGCAAGCGGGCGAACCCCTAAGGTATGGCACAGGGCATACGTCAATTCCGCACGGTTGAGGGTATAAAAGTGAAAATCTTTCACGCCTTCACGGCTTAGCACTCGCACCATATCAAGCGCAATAGAGGCGCCCACCATCTGACGCGTGACAGGATCATCCTCCAGCCCTTGATACTGTTTGTGCATCCACTGCGGCACACGCACATTGGTCATCTTGGCAAAGCGCGACGCCTGCTTAAAGTTAGAGACGGGCAAAATCCCTGGGACAATTTCCACGTCAATCCCGGCGGCAACACAGCGATCACGAAAACGTAGATAACTTTCGACATCGAAGAAAAACTGCGTAATCGCCCGGCTAGCACCAGCATCCACTTTGCGCTTGAGGTTAATCAAATCCGCCTGCGCGCTTTTCGCTTCTGGATGCACCTCAGGGTAAGCGGCAACCGAGATATCAAAGTCATGCTCTTCTTTGAGCAAACGGACTAAATCGACCGCGTACATATCCGGCTTCTTCTCCGGCGATGGCAAGTCGCCACGCAACGCCACAATGTCACGGATGCCATTTTGCCAATAATCACGGGCAATATGACGGAGCTCATCTTCAGTGGCATCAATGCAGGTTAGATGGGGTGCTGCCGCGATACCAGTCTGGTCATGAATGCTTTTCACGATGTCATGGGTGCGATCACGCTCACCGGAGTTGGCGCCATAGGTTACCGACATAAACTTAGGTTTGAGTGCTTTTAAGCGATGTACTGAGTTCCAGAGGGTTTCTTCCATACTTGGGGTGCTGGGAGGAAAAAACTCAAATGAGACGTTAATATCGCCATCTAAGTCAGCAATGTTCTGATTGAGTGCATCAATGTGGCCTGCGTGTGTGTAGCTCATATCCTCTCCCTGACACCGAACGACGCTGTTCAGTCTGCCTGTTTCTGCTCTGCTTTTGATTTATACGTTTAGACGTCCATATGTCTAAAGATTGTCGTGATTCGGCTAAAATGTCAACGATGCAAGCCATGAAAAAAACTCATGGTGTTATGAAGATAGACGACACAGCCATCAATGCACACCTCACAACGCGGGTAACGGCACAAAAAAAGCTGCCTACGCAGCGCGCAGACAGCTTGATCACGGTTATCCATTAGCGGGTTAGTGAAGGCGACTTATCAAGCGATTTAGATCGGATTGAATGGCGCCTGCGGTGACATCACGTCCCGCCCCTGGCCCACGAATGACCAAAGGATTCTCGCGATACCATTGGCTTTCAATCGCAAACACATTGTCACACGGTAATAGATGCGCAAGTGGATGCTCGCTGGGTAAGGTTTCTAGGCTCACATGGGCGTGGCCGTTAACCTCCAAGCGCGCCACATAACGTAGCACTGACCGATTTTTATGCGCTTTGTCTAATCGCTCTTGTAGCGGTTCATCCATTTGGTGTGCATTATCAAGAAAGGCATCCAAAGACAGATCAGCCAGTGACTTAGGCACCAAAGACTCAACCTTTACCTGCTCAGGCTCGAGGGACATGCCCGCTTCACGTGCCAAAATCACCAATTTACGCACCACGTCAGCCCCAGAAAGATCATCCCGTGGGTCAGGCTCGGTTAGGCCTTGCTGCCAAGCCTGCTCAAGCAGGACGCTAAAGGGGACCTCACCACTGAATTGCAAAAACAGCCATGACAAGGTGCCAGAAAAGATCCCAGACAGTGCAACAATCGTGTCACCACTTTCACGCAGATCTTGCACCGCGTAGTTAATCGGTAACCCGGCGCCCACGGTCGCATTGTAGAGCCAATGGCGCCCGGTTTTGCTAAACGCCTGCTGAATCGCGTGGTACTGCTCGGCGGGTGCGGCGCCCGCCTCTTTGTTGGCGGAGATTAAGTGAAAGCCATGCTCGGCAAGTCGCGGATACAAGTACGCTAATGACTCACTGGCGGTGACATCCAACACAATCACATCGTCATACGGGTGATTCAGTAGACGGGTGAGCCACTCATCATCAAAATAAGGCTCGCAACGCTCGTCAAACCCATCCAACACATGCGTGGCGTCAATACCGGCAAAATCAAGCCATTGGTTGCGACTGTCCACCACTGAAATCAGTGAGACTTCCTTACCATGACGCTTTTCCAAGTGTGCTTTTTGCTCGGCAAAAAGGCTTAGCCAACGGGTACCAATATTGCCTTTGCCCACCAACACCAAGCCGATACGGCGCTGAGCTTGAAACAAGGCATCATGCAAACTGGCAACCAGTGCCTGAGTGTGGACGTGGCGTAGGATAGCAACCAGGCTCAGCCCAGAGGCCGACTCACTGATAAATTCCACCGGCTGTGATTTGAGTTGCTGATAGAAGCCATGGCAGTGTACAGGGTTGTTCACCACGCCCGCCCCTACCGCCGCCACCATGGTAAAGCCTTCACGCAGTTTGAGTTCAGCTGGGAGGCCGGCGTCTTGAATTTGCGCCATTACCAATGCCACGACTTCCGTGGTAAACGCTAACAAAATACGGTACTGGTCGTCTTGGTAATCCGTTGCTAATGGCTGTACTTTTAGCTGTGACAAAATCCGGCTGAGCTCTTGTTTTATCGCTTGAAAATCTTGTCCTCGCGCGACATCAAACTGGAGCAAGCTCACCTCATCCAACGCCGTAATGATTTTTGCCCCGCGCCCGGTGGCTAACACGCGTTCAATACGTGTTGATCCGCTATCCGGCGCTTGGGTGCAGCGCAACGTCAGGTCGGTCGCACTTTGCGCCACCGGCTGTAAGGTTCGGCTATGCAGCACGGGAGCCGCGAGTCGCGCCAGCTCAGCCGCCTCATCCAATCGAATCAAAGGCAGCAAACAGGCATTATCAACATGGCGTGGGTCCGCGCTATAGACCCCCGCGACATCACTCCAAATGGTCACACGGCTCACGCCTGCAAGCGCCCCCAAGACAGTGGCCGAGTAATCGGAGCCATTGCGCCCTAACAGCACTGTTTCTCCCGCTTGATTTTGTGCCATAAAGCCGGTGATCACCACATGCGTATCGCCATGCTGTGAAAGCTGATTTTGCAATAAAGGCCAAGACGCCCCGCGATCCACTTCCGGCTGAGCGGCGCGCTCGGCGCGCAAACATTGGCGTGAGTCTAACATCACCGCGGCACGTCGATGCTGTTTCAATAACTGGGCCAACAGACGCGCCGACCAGACCTCTCCAAAACCTTGCACGTACGCTTTGTCGCTCTCGTTCACGCCCTGATCGCCCAACGACGCAATGGTTGCGATATCGGCATAAAGCGCATCCACCAGCTGCTGCTTGGGTTCACCATCAATCAAGTTCTCAATCAAGTCTTGCTGAAAGGCGCGCACCGCTTGCAAGGTCTCATGCGCCACTCGCCCATCCTTGTCTAACTGTGCTAACCACATGATCAGCTGGTTAGTGGTTTTTCCTGCCGCGGACACCACGATTAAGTCTTGCTGGCTCGCATGCGCGGTCAATACATCGACCACGCGACGATAGCAATCAGGGCTCGCAAGGCTACTGCCACCAAACTTGTGCAATTGGCGTGGTGACTCGGGGGACGTTTCCGTCGGTTGCGCATGCATGGCAAGGTCTCTCTTAATGTCTATCAATCTCGGTAAAGCGGCGCGCACTGAAGCGCAGCCTCTATGGGGTGTCACCCTCTAAACGGGCAAAGGCGTTCGCCAAATCGGCAACCAAATCTTGCGCATCTTCTAATCCAATGGAAAAACGCAACAAGGTCGGTGCGATGCCCGCCTCCGCTTGCGCGGCGTCACTCATGGCTCTGTGTGTCATCGAACCAGGATGCGTCACCAAGCTTTCTACCCCCCCGAGAGACTCGGCGAGGGCAAATAACGTGAGGCCATCAATAAATCGCGCCACACCGGCTTGGTCTGTATCCAATTCTAAGCTCAGCATGCTACCAAACCCCGCTTGCTGGCGCGCAGCAATTTGGTGGCCAGGGTGAGAGGCCAACCCGGGGTAGTAGATTTTCCGCACTGCCGACACCGTTTGCAGGTAGCTGAGTACCGCTTCAGTGTTGTGTTGGTGTTGTTTAACGCGTGCACCCAATGTGCGCAACCCTCGCAGTGTCATATAACTGTCAAATGCATTGCCCGTCGCCCCTAAGCAATTTCCCCACCAAGCCAATGTCTCGGCAAGTTCACTGGTCGCGGCGATCACCGCGCCACCGACAATATCAGAGTGGCCATTAATAAATTTGGTGGTCGAATGCACCACCATATCCGCGCCCAGCGCAAAAGGCGTTTGCAAAGCTGGCGATAAAAACGTGTTGTCGACCACCACCCAAGCCCCCACTTGATGGGCTTTTTGGCATATTTCTGCGATATCGACCACGCGTAAGAGTGGATTGGATGGGGTTTCCACCAGCACGAGCTTGGGCTGTTTAGCCAATGCTTGGTCCAACGCATCATGGTCCGATTGATCGACAAAACTTACCTGCCAGATCCCTTGTTTGGCACGTGATTCGAGCAAGCGATAGGTGCCGCCATAACAATCATGTGGGGCGACAATATGCTCGCCAGCCTCCAACAGAGATAGCACCAAGTTTATCGCCGACATCCCGCAGTTGGTCACCACCGCACCTGCGCCCCCTTCTAAGTCAGTCAGCGCTTGTTCGAGCTGCGCACGCGTTGGGTTGCCGCCTCGCGCGTAGTCGTAAGTAGGCACATCACCCAGTGCCGGGAAACGGTAATTGGTCGATAAGTACAGGGGAGGCACCACCGCATGGTGCTGGGTGTCAGTCCCAATCCCGGTCCGAACGGCGATAGTGTCGGTTTTTTTCTCAGTCATGATCTATCCTTGCTAGTCTGGTTTGCGCATGGTGGGCGTGATCCAGGTTTCATACTGCCACCTTACCCTGCGCTTTTTGGGACGTCAACACTTCTAGACGTCTATACTCCTTTGCATGTGGCGGTTAATATAGCTAAAATCTCCGCAGCATCATTCTGGGTATTCCATAATCAAGATAGGTGAGACATGGCGCAGTGGAACGGCGACTACATTAATCCGTATGCCGAACATGGTAAAAAGAAAGAGCAGGTAAAGAAGATCACCGTCTCTATCCCATTAAAAGTACTAAAAATTCTTACCGACGAGCGTACTCGTCGTCAGGTGCAAAACCTCCGTCATGCGACCAACAGTGAGTTGTTGTGTGAGGCATTTCTTCATGCCTACACCGGCCAACCACTACCAACCGATGACGATATCCGTAAGGATAAACCCGACAGCATTCCCGCTGAAGCACGTCGGATCATGGAAGAGCTTGGTATCGAGTTCGACGATAGCGAATACTAAAAAAACCCGCCGATTGGCGGGTTTTCTGTAATGATAGGTGCTCAGCACAGCCTTTTCGGGCTCTATTCCACCGCGCTTTCCTCACGCTCAAGCATTACGCCTTATCGAGCATATAGTTTTCTGGCATCTCGATACGAGCCACGCCGGTTTCCACGGCGGCCAGCGCTACCGCGCGGGCGACCTTAGGTAATAAACGCGCGTCCATTGGCTTGGGAATAATGTAATCTGGGCCAAAGCTTAGCGAAGACAAACCGGCGGCGTCTAATACCGTTTGTGGGACAGGCTCTTTGGCTAGGCTGCGAATGGCTTCTACCGCTGCCAACTTCATCGCATCGTTAATTTCACTGGCACGTACATCCAATGCGCCACGGAAAATAAACGGGAAGCAGAGCACGTTATTGACCTGATTCGGGTAATCCGAACGCCCGGTTCCCATGATCAGATCATCGCGCACTTGATGCGCCACATCCGGATGAATTTCAGGATCTGGGTTCGAGCAGGCAAATACCACGGGTTTATCTGCCATCAGCTTCAAGGCGTCGGGTGAAAGCAAGTCTGGACCGGAGACGCCAACGAACATATCCGCGCCCTCAATCACATCTTCGAGGGTACGCTTATCCGTGTTATTGGCAAACAGCTGCTTGTATTTGTTGATGTCGTCACGACGCGTATGGATCACGCCTTTACGATCCAACATATAGATTTTTTCCCGCTGAGCGCCACATTTTATTAATAGCTCCATACAGGCAACAGCCGCCGCGCCTGCGCCCATGCACACCACCGTCGCCTCGCGGATATCTTTGCCTTGCAGCTCAAGCGCGTTAAGCATGCCGGCAGCGGTGACGATGGCAGTGCCGTGTTGATCATCATGAAATACAGGCACTTCGCAACGTGCAATCAATTGTTTTTCAATCTCAAAACAGTCTGGGGCTTTGATATCTTCGAGATTGATACCGCCAAAGGTATCCGCGATGTTCGCCACGGTATCCACGAATTCATCGATAGTACGGTGTTTGACTTCAATGTCGATCGAGTCCAAGCCAGCAAAACGCTTGAACAATAAAGCTTTACCTTCCATGACAGGCTTAGAAGCCATGGGGCCTAAATTTCCTAGCCCCAAAATCGCGGTGCCGTTTGAGACCACCGCCACCATGTTGCCTTTACCCGTATAGCGGTAAACCGCATCCGCATCTTGCGCTATCTCACGCACAGGCTCAGCAACGCCAGGACTATACGCCAACGCGAGATCCGCGGCCGAGTCAGCAGGTTTGCTCAATTCAACAGAAATTTTTCCGGGAGTAGGGTATGCATGATAATCCAGCGCTTGCTGGCGTTTATCGTCCGACATCTAGTGTTCCTAATTATTATCGTGAAGGGGAAACTAATATCGACAGGGAAGCGTCACCGATATTAGTCAGACACTCTACAAACCACACAGGGAAGGTTTGTATAATAAAAAAGATGGTAACGCAGGGAGCAAACGTCCACCAGTACTAACAGCGCATTCGCGATGATGCTCGGACCTGTTGTCCGATGACAGGGACGATACGATCAAAAAAGGGACGCTGATGCGTCCCTTCTCTGTATTCGGTCAATAGCGGCTTATTTTTTGCTGCTAAGGGCACCGAAACGCTTCTTAAAGCGGTCAACACGGCCACCGGTATCAAGGATACGCTGCTTACCAGTGTAGAATGGGTGACACTTGTCACACACGTCTAGGTAAATGTCTTTACCTAGGGTTGTGCTGAACGCGAATTCGTTACCGCAAGAGCATTTTGCTGTGACGGCTTTGTACTCTGGATGGATACCAGCTTTCATAGGGATAACCTCATCTTAAAGGCCGTGTCGCTCTCCCGATCCTAAGCCGGGCACCACACGTCGTTAACAAACATTTTCTAAGGCGCGCAATTCTAATCAAGCGCCCTCTTTTTCGCAACTTTTTTGTGCAATCCGCGTGTCTCTTACGGTGCAACAAGGCTTTGCCAACGTGTGGCTAACCGTTACACTGACATTCCTTCTGGCCAATAAGATGTTGTGATGGAACAGTTTGCTCAGGTGGCTTTGCCTGTCCCTTTGCCGAAAACCTTTGATTACCGTATTGCTGACGATCAGCATCCGATCATCGGAGGGCGCGTCAAGGTGCCGTTTGGACGCCAGCATAAAGTTGGCATCGTTACCGGCTTGTCGCCAACGGCCAGTGTGGAAGCCAGCCAACTCAAAGCGATTGATACCGTACTCGACACGCAGCCGGTTTGGACCCCCGCGGTATACAATCTCCTGCAATGGGCGAGTCGTTTTTACCATCATCCGCTAGGAGATGCGATGGGGGCGGTGATGCCAACCTCGCTGCGTAAAGGACGCCCTGCGACATTGCAGCAACAAAAATGGTGGCAAATCACCGAGTCAGGACAAAACCAACCTCTATCAGGTCTGAGCCGCGCCCCCAAACAAGCCCGAGTGTTGCAGCTTCTCACGCACGGTCCAACCACTCAAGCCGACTTAATCGAACAAGACATCGGCACGCCGGTGCTAAAAACGGTGGCAGAAAAAGGCTGGATCGCGCCCTACTCTCCCCCTTCTCAGGCCAATGCTTGGGTAAAAAACTTTGCGGTGACCGAAGAAAAACCGACGTTAAACCACGAGCAAGCGATGGCGGTTGCCACCCTCAATGCTGGCGATGGTTTTGCCTGCGCGCTATTAGAGGGGATCACTGGCTCAGGCAAAACCGAGGTGTATCTCAATGTGCTTGAGCCGGTGCTCGCACGTGGCCAGCAAGCGCTCATCTTGGTGCCAGAAATTGGCCTGACACCACAAACCATTCGCCGTTTTGAGCGCCGCTTTGCTGTTCCTGTGACCGTGATGCATTCAGGGCTCAGCGATACCGACCGTCTCAACGCCTGGCTGGCCGCACGGGAGAATCAAGCCGCGATAGTGATTGGCACACGCTCAGCGCTTTTTACCCCCATGGCAAAGCTTGGCATCATCATTATCGATGAGGAACACGACCCTTCCTATAAGCAGCAAGATAGCTTTCGCTATCACGCCCGCGATCTGGCTGTCATGCGGGGGCATGAAGAACAAGTGCCGGTGATCTTGGGCTCGGCAACGCCATCACTGGAGAGCTTACACAACGCAAAAACCGGCAAATACCAGTACCTTAAGCTCACGCAACGCCCTGGTAACGCGGTCACCGCCCGGCAAGGGATACTCGATATCAAAGGCCATCACCTCGAAGCTGGCTTGTCGGCGCCGCTGATTGCTGAAATGCGTCAGCACCTGCAACAAGGTAACCAGGTGATGCTGTTTTTAAATCGCCGCGGTTATGCGCCCGCGATGATGTGTCACGAATGCGGCTGGCTAGCGAACTGCCAACGCTGTGATGCCTACTATACCCTTCATCAACAACACCAAGAGTTGCGTTGTCATCACTGTGGCCACCAAAAACGTGTGCCTCCCCAGTGTGGCGACTGTGGTTCTACCCAGCTTATTAGCGTCGGTGTCGGTACCGAGCAACTCGAATCCCAGCTTGGCACCTTGTTTCCCGAATACAATACCGTTCGCATTGATCGCGATAATACCCGGCGAAAAGGGAGCCTTGAAGGTTACTTGGCCGACATTGAAAAGGGTGAGTATCAAATTCTATTGGGCACACAAATGCTCGCCAAAGGCCATCACTTTCCTAACGTCACCCTGGTCGCCTTAGTCGATGTTGACGGGGCTCTATTCAGTAATGACTTTCGTGCCCCTGAGCGTTTGGCCCAATTGATGGTACAAGTCGCCGGGCGAGCGGGCCGCGCCAGTAAGCCGGGTACCGTGTTATTACAAACCCACCATCCGGAGCACACCCTGATCCAATCTTTAGTGCATAAAGGTTATCAAGCCTTTGCCGAGTCTGCGTTAAATGAACGGCGTCAGGCGTGGCTGCCGCCTTACACGTTTCTTAGTCTCTTTCGCGCCGACGGGCATGAAGAAAACAGTGTCCAGCAGTTTTTACAACAGGTGCGTCAAACTCTGGCTACCTCACCGATTCAACAGGATGAATGCCATATTATGGGGCCTATGCCCGCCGCCATGGCGAAACGCGCGGGTCGCTATCGGTGGCAACTCCTCATTCAAGCGCCCAGCCGAAAAATCATGCAGCAATGGCTCCAAGTGGCGCTCCCGGCCATCCAACAGCTCCCTCTGTCGCGTAAAGTGAGGTGGTCATTAGATGTCGAGCCGCAAGACCTTTCTTAACATTCCCTTGCAGTAAAGCGACAGCAATCACACTTTCATTGCAATAAGTGTTAGCTTGTCCGTGTTTAAATCGGACAAGGCTAGGTAGAATAAGGCCGCAATTGGCTAAGAGAACAGGTCAGACGAGCTAATAACTGTCTGATCTCACAATACAGATAACAAGAGGACTGTCATTATGGCGACAATGAAGGACGTTGCCCACATTGCCGGTGTATCCACAGCAACCGTCTCTCGCGCGCTGATGAACCCTGAAAAGGTCTCGGCCACAACCCGTAAAAAGGTTGAGCAAGCGGTCGTAGAAGCTGGCTATTCCCCTAACTCACTTGCACGTAACCTACGCCGCAACGAGTCCAAAACCATCGTCGCGATTGTCCCAGACATCTGCGATCCTTACTTTAGTGAGATCATCCGCGGGATCGAAGAAGCGGCGATGGAGCACGGTTACCTGGTTTTGCTCGGAGATAGTGCCCAACAACACCACCGCGAAAACTCATTCGTCAACTTGGTTTTTACCAAACAGGCAGATGGCATGCTCCTACTGGGCTCCGATGTCCCCTTTGATGTCAGTAAGCCCGAGCAGAAAAACCTCCCTCCACTTGTGATGGCGTGTGAGTATGCCCCGGATCTTGAATTGCCGACGGTACATATCGACAACCTGACTGCCGCTTTTGAGGCGGTCAATTACCTCACCCAAGTCGGCCACACCCGTATTGCCAATATTACTGGGGTGCCGGAAACCGCACTGACGCAATTCCGCTCACAAGGCTATCAGCAGGCCCTGCAACGCGCGGGGATTACAGTCAACCCAGCCTACAGCGTGGTGGGAGATTTCAGTTTTGCCTCTGGGGCGCGGGCCATGACCAATCTATTGTCCCTCCCTGAGCCTCCCACCGCGGTATTCTGTCATTGTGATGTGATGGCCGTCGGTGCCATGCAACAAGCAAAGCGCCTAGGCATGCGCGTGCCGCAAGATATTTCGATTGTAGGGTTTGATGACATCCAATTCGCCGAATATTGCGATCCTCCCCTGACCACTGTCTCCCAACCTCGCTACGACATTGGTCGTCAGGCGATGTTAATGCTGCTCAACACCTTGCAAGGGCGTGAAGTGAATGCAGGATCACGACTTTTAGATGCCAAATTAGTGATCCGTGAGAGCGTTGCCCCACC
Source organism: Salinivibrio sp. IB868 (assembly GCF_001995655.1). NCBI lineage: Bacteria > Pseudomonadati > Pseudomonadota > Gammaproteobacteria > Vibrionales > Vibrionaceae > Salinivibrio > Salinivibrio sp. IB868. The sequence continues at coordinate 189,104 of NZ_MUEW01000003.1, read as the reverse complement.
GTCTCGGTAGTAAGACTGGTCAGCACGAGTCGAAGCCAGTAACATGAGCGCTTTACTGGCTTTTTGAAATTGAATATTTGCTGTGGCAACTCGTGACTACGTAAAACGTGGTAAAGCACCACGTAAAAAAAATACCCGCCGCCAACCACCCAAAGCGCGTGCTCGTTTCCCATTAAAATGGGCGTTGCTTGCCGTCTGCTTGGTTGGCGCGTTTGGTTATGGCCTGTACCTATTAAGTAATACCGACGCGCCCGCGCCTAAACCGGCAACAGACACACAGCCTCAGCCTTCCACGCAGAGCAAGAAGGCACATCTGCCTAAAAAGCCTGAAGAAAAATGGAGTTACATCGAAGAGCTGGAGAGTAAAGAGGTGGAAGTGAAGGCCAAAGCATTGCCGCAATCCACGCGTCCTTACCTGATGCAATGCGGTGCGTACCGCAGTCAAGAGCAGGCAAATGAACGTAAAGCGATCATCGCTTTTCAAGGGCTAGAAAGCCAAATCAAGATAAGCCAAGGAGARAAAGGCACCTGGTACCGGGTGGTATTGGGTCCTTACCCACGCAAGCGTCAAGCAGAGCGTGACCGTAATATGCTCCGCCGCGCCGGGGTTGAGCCTTGTGCTATTTGGTACTGGGAATAACAGCGCCGCATTTTATCGGCTGGGTCAAGTCTATTCCTTGCCCAGCCTTGATTGAAATCCTTCCTTCTCCCCTTGAAAAGTGAGCGGCAAAGCCCAACCTCTTACATTAATCACCCACCTGGTGTACCAGACACAAAGAAAGAGGTTCCCGTGACTACAATCGTTTCCGTTCGTCGCGAAGGTAAAGTGGTTATTGCTGGCGATGGCCAAGTGTCACTCGGCAATACCGTGATGAAAGGCAATGCCCGAAAAGTCCGTCGTTTGTATAACGGCCAAGTTCTCGCCGGATTTGCTGGCGGCACTGCTGATGCCTTCACCTTATTTGAGCGCTTCGAGCGCAAGCTTGAATTACACCAAGGGCACCTAACCAAAGCGGCCGTTGAACTGGCTAAAGAATGGCGTACTGATCGCGCGCTACGTCGATTAGAGGCCCTACTGGCGGTCGCTGATGAAACCGCCTCATTGATCATTACCGGTAACGGCGATGTGGTTGAACCAGAGCGCGACTTGATCGCCATTGGCTCTGGCGGCAACTATGCCCAAGCCGCCGCCGTTGCTATGCTTGAAAACACGGCGTTAGATGCCCGCGAGATCGCAGAGAAAGCGCTAACCATCGCCGGTGATATATGTGTGTTTACTAACCAGCAGCACACCGTTGAAGAACTCGAGAGTAAGAAACAGGATTAGTGATGTCTGAAATGACTCCACGCGAAATCGTGCATGAGCTTGACCGTCACATTATCGGTCAAGACAATGCCAAACGTGCGGTGGCGATCGCACTGCGAAACCGCTGGCGCCGAATGCAGCTTGCCGAAGAGCTGCGTGCGGAAGTCACCCCGAAAAACATCTTGATGATTGGTCCAACCGGTGTGGGTAAAACGGAGATCGCTCGCCGGTTAGCACGCCTTGCCAACGCGCCTTTTATCAAGGTGGAAGCTACCAAGTTCACCGAAGTGGGTTATGTCGGGAAAGAGGTGGAAACCATTATTCGCGATCTGGCGGATGTGGCGATGAATATGACCCAGCAGCAAGCGATGGAAAAGGTAAAATTCCGCGCTGAAGAACAAGCTGAAGATCGTATCCTCGATATCTTGCTGCCACCCGCACGCGACGCATGGGGCCAAAATGAGGCCAGCCAAGAGGATTCTTCAACACGGCAAAGCTTCCGTAAAAAATTACGCGAAGGCCAGCTTGATGATAAAGAAGTGGAAGTCGATGTCGCCGCCCCACAAATGGGGGTGGAAATCATGTCGCCGCCAGGCATGGAAGAGATGACCAACCAGCTTCAAAGCATGTTCCAAAACCTCGGTGGCAACAGCACCAAAAAGCGTAAGATGAAAATCAAAGACGCCATGAAAGCGCTGACCGAGGAAGAAGCCGCCAAGCTGGTTAACCAAGAAGAAATTAAAGAGCAAGCCATCCACATGGTGGAGAACAACGGCATCGTGTTTGTGGATGAAATCGATAAGATCTGTAAGTCAGGCAACACCAGTGGTGGCGAGGTGTCTCGCGAAGGGGTGCAACGCGATCTCTTGCCATTGGTCGAAGGCAGCACAGTGTCTACCAAACACGGTATGATCAAAACCGATCATATTCTGTTTATCGCCTCAGGCGCTTTCCAAGTATCACGTCCGTCTGATCTGATCCCGGAATTGCAAGGGCGCTTGCCCATCCGTGTTGAGCTTGAAGCGCTATCCACCGATGACTTTAAGCGGATCCTCACCGAGCCAAATGCGTCGCTCACTCAGCAATATACCGCACTGCTAAAAACCGAAGAGATTGATCTGGCGTTTGAGGAAAGTGGTATTGATGAGCTGGCCTCTGCCGCGTGGCGGGTGAACGAGAAAACCGAAAACATCGGCGCCCGTCGCCTGCATACCTTGATGGAACGCTTGATTGAAGAGGTCTCATACGACGCCAGCGAACGCGCCGGTCAAAGTGTCACCGTTGATGCGGATTATGTCCGCCGCCACCTCGAAGAGTTGGTTGATGACGAAGACTTGAGTCGCTTCATCCTCTAAACGAGCTCGAGACCGCAATACTAGGGCAGCAAACGCTGCCCTTTTTTGCATCAAAATTTGAGCTAGCGCAACAGCAAGTCGGATTTCAGCCGACAATGGGTTACTCCTCCCCTGGCTTGCGCAATAATGGTGACATCGTTTTTTCGTCTTGAGGATCGCTATGCGGCCTTCTACTCTCGCGATATGGCTGGATGCGGCGCGACCTAAAACGCTACCGCTGGCCGTTACCTCGATTTTGTCCGGCAGTGCGGTCGCTGCCTCGCAAGGGAGCCTGTCATGGTCAATCAGCTTGATGGCGCTAGTCACTGCCTTATTGCTGCAGATCCTGTCTAACCTCGCGAACGACTATGGTGATGCGATAAAAGGCACGGATAACGCGACGCGTATCGGTCCCATGCGCGCGATCCAATCCGGCCACGTCAGCCTGACCACCATGCGCCGCGCGCTCATACTTAATATTGGTTTAACCCTACTCAGTGGTGGGTCACTGATTGCGATTGCCTGCCAACAGCCGACTGACATTATTAGTTTCTTGCTGCTCGGTGTGATGGCGATTGTCGCGGCCATTACCTACACCGTGGGCAACAAGCCGTATGGCTATCGCGGTTTAGGAGATGTGTCGGTGCTGATCTTCTTTGGTTGGCTCGGGGTGGCAGGCACTTATTATTTGCAGGTCGGCCACATTGATTCCTTGGTCATTTTACCCGCGACGGCTTGTGGCTTATTAGCGGTCGGCGTTCTCAATATCAATAACTTACGAGATATTGATAACGATCGCGCGTGTGGTAAGCATACCTTAGTGGTGCGTTTAGGCCCGGAGCGCGGACGTCAGTATCATGTGATTTTACTGGCCGGGGCGGTTGCGTGTTATTCCTTATTTGCCGCCCTCACCTTGCAAGCCTGGTTGGGTTGGTTGTTCCTTGCCAGTGTGCCCTTACTGGTGCGCCATGGGCGTGACGTTTACCAAGCCACCAATGCCAACGCCCTGCGTCCCATGATGGGAACCATGGTGCGTTGTGCACTGATCACCAATGGCCTGTTTATGACCGGTATGCTGTTAGTCTAATCAGGCCACAGATTGTCCGCTTTAACATTGCAAACCCTTATGGGCTCGTTATACTTGGACTTGCCATGTTGGCAACACTAGCTTGCCAGCCTTTTTCTGCCTCAACAAGAAGTTAGACTATGGAATATAATACCTCGGAACTATGCGACATGTACCCCGAACACGTGGATGTCGTGGAGCCAATGTTTAGCTCTTATGGGGGCCGCAGCTCGTTTGGTGGCCAAATTACCACAGTAAAATGCTTTGAGGACAATGGGTTAATTCGTGAAATGGCCGAACAAGACGGCGAGCAGCGAATTATGCTGATTGATGGCGGCGGTTCGTTACGTCGCGCCCTTATTGACGGCGAGATTGCGCAGCTTGCCGCTGACAACGACTGGGCTGGCATGATTGTTTATGGGTGTGTCCGTGATGTCGATACCATTGATGAAATCGATATCGGCATTCAAGCACTGGCTTCAATTCCAGTGGGGGCTGACGAGCAAGGTGTCGGTGAAACGGACGTGCCAGTGAACTTTGGCGGCGTTACCTTCTTGCCTGATGATCATGTTTATGCCGACACCACCGGCGTGATCCTTTCACCTGATGCGCTGACCATGGCAGACGCGGACATCGATGAGGCGGAAGACGACGACTGACTCGTCGCCTGACACCGAATAGCAAAACAGAGCCAATTGGCTCTGTTTTTGTTTATTCGACGTTCTCAATCTTACCTAACAAGCTCCGGATGCGATCTTGCCATGCTTGCTGCTCGTCGCGCAGTTTGGCGTTTTCCTGCTCAAGCTGCTCACGGCGCTCTTTTTCCGCGACGGCATCTTGCTCGAGTGACCCGTTCTTTTCTTTGAGTTCTTCGATTTCCATTTGTAGCAGCGAAATGGTATCCACCGCCATTTGTACTTTAGCTTCGAGTTGTTCTAATACTTCCAATGACATCAAGGCCACCTTATTTCTGACGATTGATCCCGTTACTGCCTAATGTGCAGCAACCCGTGCAACTGAACGTGCACCCCGGCTTTATTGTACTCAGGTGATACCAGACTGCCACTGTTCTCGCTACCTGCCCGCGTACAAGTGCGCAAAAATGCAGCGCCTTTTGTCATCACCGTTTCAGATTCGGCAAAAACACCCGACCTGACCCAACGCAAACGTTTTCTCTTTCTGGTAGACTTGCGCGCAAATTGGGCTAAGGCCTGTCTTAATGTGGCTGACATTTCCGGAGTACTGATGAAACGTGATCTCGCATTGGCTTTCTCGCGTGTGACCGAAGGCGCAGCATTGGCTGGGTACAAATGGCTGGGACGAGGAGACAAGAACGCGGCCGATGGCGCGGCTGTTGAAGTAATGCGCACCTTACTTAACCTCACCGATATCGACGGTGAAATCGTGATAGGGGAAGGTGAAATCGATGATGCCCCGATGCTCTACATTGGCGAACACGTCGGGCTGGGTGGCGATGCGGTCGATATTGCCGTTGACCCGATAGAAGGCACACGAATGACGGCTATGGGGCAAGCCAACGCGCTCGCGGTGCTCGCCGCCGGCGAGAAAGGCAGCTTTTTGAAAGCCCCTGATATGTACATGGAAAAACTGGTCGTCGGCCCCGGCGCCAAAGGCGCGATTGACCTCAGTAAACCTTTAATCGATAACCTTGAGCGCATTGCGGTGGCGCTGGATAAAACACTCGATACCTTGGTGGTGGCCACCTTGGCCAAGCCACGCCATGATGAGATCATTGCCACCATGCAGGCGAAAGGGATCCGCGTCTTTGCGTTTCCCGATGGGGATGTGGCGGCCTCCATTCTGACCTGTATGCCTGAAAGTGAAGTGGATGTGATGGTTGGCATTGGCGGTGCACCAGAAGGCGTGGTGTCCGCAGCCGTGATCCGGGCGCTGGGCGGCGATATGCAAGGGCGATTGCTACCACGCCACGACGTGAAAGGGGATACCCCAGACAACCGCTTGCTCGGTGAACAAGAAATGACACGATGCACGCAAATGGGGATTGCCGCTCATCAGGTGTTAACGCTATCAGACATGGCCAGCAGTGATAATGTGGTATTTGCGGCGACCGGGATCACTAAAGGCGATCTGCTCGATGGCATTACCCGACACGGGGATTTAGCCACCACTGAAACCTTGGTGGTACGCGGACAGTGCCGCACCATTCGTCGGATCCGCTCGACCCATTATTTAAGCCGCAAAGATGCGGCGATCAAACCGCACATCCTGTAACCTCAGTGGCCGTGAATACGGCCCTTGACTGGTCAAGCCCGTCGATTTCGATTACCCTTTTATAAATAGTTTACTTTATTTATTTGCGACGACACGATTGGGGTAATCGAAATCGAATCATGAAGTCCACTGACCGCATTCTACACACCATCAAACGCGAAGGCAGCGTAAGTGCGAAAGCCTTGGCTGATGAGCTTGGCATGACCACCATGGGCGTACGTCAACATTTGCAAAGCTTAGAGCGCGATGGCTTGGTCGACTTTGAGGATATCCGCGCCAAAGTGGGCAGACCTTCTCGTCATTGGTCCCTAACCGCCCATGGTCACCGCCGCTTTGCCGACAGCCACCATGATTTATCGATTACCCTTATCGATTCCGTGCAAGACGTGTTTGGCGAGCAAGGTGTTGCAAAAGTCATTGCTCAACGTGAAGCCGCCACCTTTGCCCAATATCAAGACGCGCTCAAAGATTGCGATAATTTAGAGGCTAAATTGCGAACCTTGGCGTATCTTAGAGAGAGCGAGGGATATATGGCCGAGCTTCATCAAGACGGCACCGACTATATACTGATTGAACATCACTGCCCTATCTGTCATGCAGCGAAGTCCTGTCCGGCATTATGCCGCTCAGAAATCCAGTTATTCCGCCACCTACTCGGTGAGGCCTACCGGGTCGAACGCGAAGAGCATATCGTCTCTGGACAGCGCCGCTGCACATATCGTATTGGAGAGAAGACGTGAGGAGGTAATATGGCCACTTGGATCAAGGCTGAGGTAGTGGAGAACCAACATTGGACAAAGGATCTCTTCAGCCTGGTGTTATCCGCCCCTGTCGAGCCGTTTAAGGCAGGCCAATTCACAAAACTCGGCATGGAGATCGATGGTAAGTTGATCCAGCGTGCCTACTCGTTCGTGAATCCTCCACAAAGTAAATACTTAGAAGTCTATGCCACGCGTGTCGCCGACGGGATAATGTCACCCCGCCTCCATGCACTCGAGCCAGGCGACAGCGTGATGATCACGCAAGATCCGGCCGGCTACTTTACCCTCGATGAAGTGCCACAAGGCCAACACCTTTGGATGTTTGCCACTGGGACGGCAATCGGCCCTTACATCTCACTGATGGAACAAGGCGATCTGTGGTCACGTTTTCGTAAAGTGATACTGGTGCATGCGGTACGCTTCGCGGCCGATTTAACCTACCAAGCACGCATTAACGCGCTGCAAGAGCAATACCCTGACCAACTAGTGGTGCAGCCATTTGTCAGTCGTGAGCCGACCGCGGGTGCGCTCTCTGGGCGTGTGACCCACGCACTTGAGGATGGACTACTCGAACGGGTGGTTGGTCTGCCCCTCACGCCTGAACACAGCCAAGTGATGCTGTGTGGCAACCCCGCCATGGTCAAAGAAGTGAAAACACTCTTGGAAGGCAAAGGACTCAGCAAAAACCTGCGCCGTAAGCCAGGCAACGTCACCACCGAGCACTACTGGTAAGCCGCTCCCCTGCTTTGCTGACACGCATACGGTAAAGCAGGGCATTTTTATCGACGAGAATTAACCACAAAAACCAATTCGGATTCAGTCGATTGCCCCCGCCTCCGTCTGCATCTCCATTCAGGCCGTCAATATAGCCAGACACCGCTTATTTGATCCCCTCCAGCCCCCGGCTCATAGTTAGATTAACGCTTTGGTAACACGATCAGATGATCGGCGGCGTGTAAGGAGTAAGCGATGAAGACCCTACCCTCTTTCGACGAATTGGCGGCACTGGCTGAGTCAGACCCGCATGCATTAGAAGCGCTGAGACTGACAATGAGTGAAGATGTTATCGCTAATGCCTCATATGCCACCCAGCCTCAACTCCACGCGATGTTAAGCCACATCAATCGAATGATTGACCATGGTAAAAACCCGCTTCACGTTAACATGATGTTGTTCCAGGCACTCACGCGCCAGTACTCACGCTTTGCCACCGCCTTTACGGCCCCGGAAGAGTTGCGCAGTCATCAAGCAGACATTATGGACTTTCGCGTCGGCCAAGCCGCCAGAAAAGCGACAGCCGATGCGCCCGAGCGTCCAAGCTAGGTTTACATCGCTTGCTTGTCGCCCACCCACTTACGGTAGCTGCTGGTGTCCATATCACGGACTTCTACCGTAAGACTGCTGACATGGCCGGCGTGCTCACGCAAAGGGGCTGTTAGGGCGTCACTGATTGCTTCTTTTTGCTGGGCACTGCGTCCCGCGAGTAACCGAAATTCAACATGAACAAACTCGCTACGATCTGCCTGCGCCCCGACACGCCACACACCGCAAGGCACCGCGCGTGATTTTAAGGCCTCGGGATCGAAGCTTCCCGTCGCAATCGCGGCACGATGAAGATCATCCACCAGTTGATCAATATTGACACGCTCTGCCAGTGCGTCTGTGTATTCCATCACCAGATGGGGCATAAAACCTCCCTCCATTATCATCGTCAGCCTGCATAGTGCCGAAACGTTGCGTATTGCACGAGCGCATGGCTCACACTTTCGTCCGTCTCTCACCGCCATTGTGATGAAAATTTACTACCTTAAGGTTCCCTTTTACGCCTAAAACGGGTAAAAACGAAAGCATTCTCGCCATTCTATGATTTTAAACAGAGAAGGCCGCGCTACAATAGACTACCTTCTTTACATCTTTTGACTTCAAATCAACTAAACCGCGGAGGAATTCCTATGCGCCGTCCATTGGTAATGGGTAACTGGAAACTCAATGGCAGCAAAGCCATGGTCACTGAACTGCTTAACGGCCTGAACGCCGAACTACAAAATGTTGAAGGCGTCGACGTTGCCGTTGCACCACCGGTGATGTATTTGGCACAAGCCGAGCAACTGCTGGCTGACAGCGCCATTAAACTCGGTGCGCAAAACGTAGACATCAATAACAGCGGCGCATTCACCGGTGATATCTCTGCAGACATGCTGAAAGACTTTGGTGCCACGCACATCATTATCGGCCACTCAGAGCGTCGTGAATACCATCAAGAGTCTGACGAGTTTGTGGCAAAGAAATTTGCTTTCTTGAAAGAAAATGGCCTCACGCCTGTCTTATGCATTGGTGAGTCAGACGCACAGAATGAAGCGGGTGAAACGCTGGCCGTTTGTGCTCGCCAACTGGATGCAGTGATCCAATCACAAGGTGTTGAAGCCTTGAACGATGCCGTGATCGCTTACGAGCCTATCTGGGCTATCGGTACGGGTAAAGCGGCAACCGCGCAGCAAGCACAAGATATCCATGCTGCAATCCGCAAGCACATTGCATCTTACAGTGAAGATGTCGCAAGCAAAGTGGTGATTCAGTACGGCGGCTCTGTGAAAGCAGGCAACGCGGCTGAACTATTTGCAATGCCGGATATCGACGGCGCGCTAGTTGGCGGTGCCGCACTTGACGCCGCTGGCTTTGCAGCGATTGCCAAAGCCGCGGCTGAGGCGAAAAACGCGTAAATTACGCGCCGAAGACAAAAAAGATCCACGCCCTCAGCCATCGCTGGGGGCGTTTTTTATTGCGCGCCATTAAAACCAAACTGCCGCCACGCTTCATACCCAATAATCGCCACGGCGTTAGAAAGGTTAAGGCTGCGTGCCTCTGGCTGCATCGGAATGCGTAACCGCTGCGCGTCGGGTAACGCTTGGATCAGCGCATCGGGTAACCCTCGGGTTTCGGGGCCAAATAGCAACACATCACCCGCTTGGAATTGCGCCTGAGTATGAAATTGGGTTGCTTTGGTGGTACACGCAAAGATCCGTCGGCCAGCCATTGCTTTTGCAAACGCCGCATAGTCCTGATGACGCGTCACACGCGCCAGATCGTGATAATCCAACCCCGCGCGACGGACTTTCTTTTCGTCAAGATCAAAGCCTAAAGGCTCAATCAGATGTAAGTGCGCGCCGCAATTAGCACACAGACGAATAATATTGCCCGTATTCGGTGCAATTTCAGGCTCATAGAGCGCAATATCAAACATGGCAGTGACCTGCAAAATCCAGCAAAGGCGGTATTGTCGCAACCGCTTGTCGATTGCGCAATATTAACTACATGGCCAATATAAACACACCGCCAGTCCACCTTGTGGGCGATTGGCCGCGTTAACCTGCCCACCGTGCTGTTGAATGGCTTGTGCGGTAATCGCCAGCCCAAGTCCTGAGCCGCCACTTTGGCGATCACGCGCGGCCGATACCCGATAAAACGGGCGAAAAATGTCTTTTAACATGCAGTCTGGCACCCCAGGTCCATCATCGTCAATGGAGAGGCAGAGCTGTCCCTCGTCTCGTTCCATGGTGATGCGAATTTGTTGGTCGGCATAGTGAATGGCATTGCGTAATACGTTATCTAAAGCACTACGCGCCAGGCGCACATTAACGGTCAGCATGGCATCTGGGATCCCATTGCTGGTGACCTGCTTACCTTGTTGGCCTGCTTCAAATTGGGCATCCTCTATCACTGTTTGCCACAAGGCATCGGCACTGATTCTTTCTCGCTCGAGATGGCCTTGGGATTGTAAACGTGACAAGGTCAGTAACTCGCTGATCAACGCCTCTAGTTGGCTCGCCTCTTGCTCAATCCGCGCTAACGCCTCGCTGTCCCCCAGCTCACGTACCGCCAAGGCACGCGCCATCTGCAGACGGGTGAGTGGCGAACGTAACTCATGGGAAATATCTGAGACCAATTGCTGCTGTCCGGTCACCATCTGATTAAGCGCGGTGACCATTTGGTTAAACCCCCGCCCTGCGTCGCGAAACTCCCGCGGACCTCGCTCAAGATCAGGATCGGTCACCAATTCACCGTGCGCCACCCGTTGACTTGCCGCCTGAAAGCGCCGAGCAGGGCGCGTTAAAGTATACGCTAACCACAATAATAAAGGCGTGCTCACCAACATGGTCACACCCAATAGATGCTCCGGTTTTTCCAATATTTTGAGGACAAAGGGCAGCCTAGGCTGCCAGCGTCTGGCGTGGTAAAAACGGCCTGCTTCACGTGAAGTCACAATCGGAAATGGCCCTGCCAGCATGTGACGATGATAGAGGCGTTGCATGGGCTCGGCAGTGTCTGACGTCCGTGACATAAAGTGGCGCAACTCGCGAGGAAGCGAGTCGAGCGGTGCGCTGTCAGGCACCCAGTAGAGCTTGTAGGGAGTGCGACGGTGTCCATGATGTTGATTTTGCCGTGCAACCAACACGGAAAGCGGTATATCGCGACCTTGCGCGACGGCCATCAATTTCTCAATCTGAGCTTGTATGCGCGCCTTTTCTGGGGATGGGATCGCATGCAGGCTACGCGGATCACCACGCTGCGCCCACATCACCGCGGCTAATACCACCAGCAACGTAAGCCAGAAAATAATAAAAACCCGACCGTATAAGCTGCCGAGAAAAGGCACCTGCGCCCAACGTGCCCCAGCTCGTTGTCGCCACGTCGCTAATCGACCCATAAGTAACCCTTACCTCTCAAGGTCTTGATCCTTGGCTTGCCATCAAGGCGCTCAGGCAGTTTTTTGCGCAGATTGGAAATGTGTACATCGACTGCCCGATCAAACGGCATTAAGCGTTTACCGAGCACTTGTTCGCTAAGCAAGGCTTTGCTCACCACTTCGCCTGGGTGATGAAGTAAACAGGCGAGCATTTCGGTTTCCATCCCCGTTAGCTCCACGGGTCTGTCTTGACAGAGGGTTTCCAGCCGGCGTGGGTAGACCCGCACGTCATGATGGGCGAGGACAGGTTCCTCGTCCGATTGCGTCGGCTCGACACCCTCTCCCTGCGTCCGCCGTAAAATCGCTCGCATTCGGGCAAGCAGTTCACGATCACTAAAGGGTTTAGCCAAATAGTCGTCCGCGCCTAATTCTAGCCCCATCACACGATCCACTTCCTCACCTCGCGCAGTGAGCATCAAAATCGCCACGTTTGAGGTCGCGCGTAGCTGACGCAAGGTTTCCATCCCGTTGAGCACAGGCATCATCACATCCAGCAAAATGATATCGGGCGGTGACGCATTCGCCATCTCCAAACCCACTTGGCCGTTATCCGCGCAGCGCACCGAAAACCCCTCCAAGGACAGCAGCTCGCTGAGAAGGTCCGTTAACGCTGTGTCATCATCGATGATTAAAACCTGATACATGCTTTTACACTCACTTCCAAGGTGGCGTGTTTGTGACACCGAACAGGGTGTATTTTTATCATAGCGGCTCACACACATGCGTGACTTTACCCATCTTTACACCCAATAACGTCACTTTACATCCCAACACGTAGGCTAACAGGGTAAACATTCCATTCAGGAGAAAGATGATGAAACGTATCACGATAGGTTTAGCGCTCGCAGCCATTACCCTTCCGACTTTAGCGGCTCCACATGTCGGCGCTGGCATGGATCGCAGTCTGTGGCGCGACCTGGATTTAACTGATGAGCAAAAAGCGCAAATTCAAGCGCTTCGTGATGACTATCGTGCCCAGCGTCAACAGGCACGAGACGATTTCCATGCCAACATGCATGCTTTACTCACCCAACAGACGTTCGATGAAGCGGCAGTGCGCGATCTCTTGGCGTCTCAACCACAGCCAAATCTTGAGCGTCGCGTTAAGCACGCCCGCCATCAGCATGCGATGTTACAAGTGCTGACCGCTGAGCAACAAAGCGCCTTTTTTGATGCGATGATGGAAAGGCGGGCGCAACGCGGTCACGGTCACCGAGGTAAAGGGGAGCATCGCCAACCGGGTCAAAAAGGTGACTGTTGGCGCTAAACCTGCGCCGTGTCATACGTTTGCCGTCAATGGCATATATACTTGAGGGCAGTGTTGATTAACCGACTGCCCTCTGTATGACAAAAAAGTATGCCTTTTGGGTCGAAGCCGCGGCGTGGGCAGCCACCTGTGTGGCGACCCTCCTCCTATTAGCCAAACTCATCGCGTGGTGGCTCACCGGCTCGGTCAGTGTGCTGGCCTCGTTTGTTGACTCATTGCTCGATTTGCTCGCCTCGCTCACCAACTTACTCGTGGTGCGCTACGCGGTTCAGCCCGCGGACAGTGAACACAGCTTTGGTCATGGTAAAGCGGAATCATTGGCCGCCTTGGCGCAATCCACCTTCATTATTGGCTCCGCCTCCTTCTTGCTGCTCAGTGGACTCGAACGTTTGTTCAAGCCCGTACCGATTGCCGCCCCTGAACTTGGCATTATGGTCAGCGTCGGCGCTACCGTGATCACCTTCGGCTTGGTGCTGTTTCAAAAATGGGTGATCCGCAAAACCGCCAGTCCCGCCATCGCCGCCGATGCCCTTCACTATCAATCTGATTTGTTAATGAATGTCGCGATCATTATTGCCCTTGGACTGAGTTGGTACGGCTGGACACAGGCCGATGCCTGGTTTGCGATTGCCATCAGCCTGTTTATTTTATCGCAAGCACTTAAAATGGCTTACGAGGCCATCCAATCACTGCTCGATAGGCAGTTACCGCTTGAAGAGCAAGAAAAAATAGCGGTGCTCTCGAGCTCAGTGGTAGGGGTGCATGGCATTCATCAACTGCGCACTCGTCAGGCGGGCATGACAAAGTTTATCCAATTACACATAGAGCTTGATGACGAGCTACCCTTAGTGGATGCACATACTATTGCCGATGAAGTGGAAGATAGATTGCTCGTCGCCTTTCCCGGGGCAGATGTGATCATCCATCAAGACCCCAAATCCGTGGTGCCAAAGGAGGCAAAAGCGTGAAGGGCGGCATGAACAAAAGCTCATCGGGCTGACATGTATCAACTTTTTTTCTATAGCAATTGTAATACTATTACAGAAGTAGGAAAATTACAGTTTAAGCGATCGTCATTGCGGGTTCACTGGGGCAAGCAGGTTGCCATTACCGCAATCGGCACGAATTAAGTGACGAACAGTTAGAGGGTAACCATGGTTAGAAAAATTGGTGTTTTGACCAGTGGCGGTGATGCGCCAGGTATGAACGCAGCGATTCGCGGTGTGGTTCGCAGCGCGCTCAGCGAAGGCTTAGAAGTATATGGTATTTATGATGGTTTTCTCGGCCTGCATCAAAACCGCATTGAGCGCCTCAATCGCACAAGCGTTTCTGACGTGATTAACCGCGGCGGCACCTTCCTAGGTTCAGCGCGTTTTCCTGAATTTGCCGACGAGAAAGTGCGTGAGCAAGCGATTCAGAACCTGAAAATGCACGGCATCGACGCCTTGGTCGTCATTGGTGGTGACGGCTCATTCATGGGGGCAAAGAAACTGACCGAAATGGGTTACCCCTGTATTGGCCTGCCGGGCACCATTGATAATGATGTTGCGGGGACGGACTACACCATCGGCTATATGACGGCGATGAACACGGTGATTGACGCCATTGACCGCCTGCGCGACACCTCGTCTTCTCACCAGCGTATCTCTATTGTTGAAGTCATGGGCCGTCATTGCGGCGATCTGACCCTGATGGCGTCGATTGCTGGTGGCTGTGAATACATCATCACCCCAGAGATTGGGTTGGATAAAGACAAGCTTCTCGCCAAAGTGAAAGAAGGCATCTACAAAGGTAAGAAGCACGCGATCATCGCGATCACTGAGCTGATGACCGACGCCAATGAACTCGCGAAGTTCATCGAGAGCGAAACCGGCCGCGAAACACGCGCGACCATTCTTGGCCATATTCAACGTGGCGGCCAACCCGGTGCCTTTGACCGCATTCTTGCCTCGCGCATGGGCGCTTACGCCGTTGACCTTCTGCAACAAGGTGAAGGTGGCCGTTGTGTCGGTATTCAGAATGACAAAATGGTGCATCATGACATCGTTGACGCGATTGAAAACATGAAGCGCCCATTCCGCGACGACTTGTACGAAGTTGCCGAAAAGCTGTTCTAACTCGCGGCGAAGCTTTTATCTATTGCTAAAAACGGAGCCCACGGCTCCGTTTTTTATTCTGAGATAGCTTGGGTGCAAGCCGCACTTATGCAAGCCGCGCTTGTGCAAGCCGCGCTTGTGCAAGCCGCATTAGATCCCATCTCCCGAGATAAATGTCTTGTGCGAGCCATTAAATTCTTGATCCATATCCAGCGATGGCATGTGCGAGCTGGGTCGACCCACAATCTTGGCCGGCACGCCTGCCACCGTGGTGTGAGGTGGAACAGGGTTAAGCACCACAGAGCAGGAGCCAATTTTCGCGCCTTCACCGATATCAATATTACCCAGTATTTTTGCCCCTGCACCAATCATCACCCCAGTGCGGATCTTCGGATGGCGATCGCCGCCCTCTTTGCCTGTCCCGCCCAAGGTCACATCTTGCAGAATAGACACATTGTCCTCGATAACGGCCGTTTCACCGATCACGATACCCGTTGCATGATCAAACATAATGCCACGACCTATACAGGCAGCGGGATGAACATCCACTTGACTGGTCACCGAGATTTGGTTTTGCAGATAGGTCGCGAGTTCTTTTCGTCCTTGACGCCATAGCCAGTTCGCAACCCGAAAACCTTGTAATGCATGAAAGCCCTTTAGGTACAAAAGTGGCGTTGAATACAACTCAACGGCAGGATCACGTTCAACGGTGGCACAAATATCGCACGCAGCTGATTCCGCCACGCAAGCATCATTGGCATACACTTCTTCTATCACCTCTCGCACCGCCATTGAGGGCATCGAGGGCGTGGAAAGCTTATTGGCGAGAATATAGCTAAGCGCACTGGCTAAATTGTCGTGCTTAATAATGGTGGCATGGTAAAAACTCGCCAACATCGGCTCACGCTCTGAATGCTCACGCGCTTCTTTTTTCACTGCTTGCCAGACACGATCTTGTTGGCATTGTTTTTTTGCCTGATTCACTGCCTTCATCCTTATCCCAAATGATCTACCACTCAGGCGACAACACCGCCTCACGCCAGTGTATAAAAAAAACGCGCGGTTCTCACCCCGCGCGTTAATCTCTTCGATTTTGCTGTTATTCGGACTTCTTGTCTCGTGCCAGCAAATCGCGCGCGGCATGATGGGCCAATTTACCTTGATAGAGCACTTGATAAATCTGCTCCACAATAGGCATCTCGACGCCCGCGCGCTGGGCCAGTGCCCATACTTCTTTGGTGTTGCGATACCCCTCGACCACTTGGCCGATGTTGTCTTGGGCACCTTGCACATCCTCACCCTGGCCTAATGCCAGGCCAAAGCGACGGTTACGCGACTGGTTATCGGTGCACGTCAACACCAAATCTCCCAACCCCGCCATCCCCATAAAGGTATCACGGGACGCACCCAGCGCTTCACCTAGCCGGGTCATTTCCGCCAAGCCCCGCGTGATCAAGGCCGTCCGTGCGTTGGCGCCAAAGCCAATGCCATCGGAAATCCCTGCGCCAATGGCAATCACATTTTTCACCGCGCCGCCAAGTTGCATGCCGATAAAATCATGATTGCCGTACACACGGAAGCTATGTTGGCAATGAATGGTTTCTTGTAAATCACTCACGAACTCTGCGTCAGGCGAGGCCACCGAAATCGCGGTAGGCATGCCCGCGGCAAGTTCTTTAGCAAACGTAGGCCCCGATAACACCGCGAGCGGTATATCGTCGCTCAATTGTTCACGTGCCACGTCTTGCAATAAACGACCGGTTTCCGGCTCTAGGCCTTTAGTCGCCCAACACACACGAGAGTCGGCCCGTAAGTGAGGGCGCACTTGGCTCAGTACATCACCAAATACATGGCTGGGGACGACCACAAGCAAATCGCGACTGGCATTGACCGCAACAGATAGATCCGCACAGAGCACTAATGAGTCTGGAAACGCCACATCGGGAAGAAACGCTTGGTTAGCGCGATCAATTTCCAGCTGTGCGATATGACTCGGATCGTGCCCCCATAACACCACGTTGGCACCATTTCTGGCCAACGAGATTGCCAGCGCCGTCCCGTAAGAGCCGGCGCCCAGTACCGTAATGGCCGCATCTTGAGTGGGAGCAAGATCTGTCATCATCACACCTTACGCTTGCGCGTCTTCTTCGCTAGATGTTTCGCCCGCCTGCTGCTGCAGGTAGTTCATGAACAAGGCATCAAAGTTAACCGGTGCCAGGTTCAGTTGCGGGAAGGTCCCTTTAACGACCAAGCTCGAAATCGTTTCACGCGCATAAGGGAAGAGAATGTTAGGACAGAAAGCGCCCAGGCAATGTGCCAATTGAGGCGATTCCATGCCTGACACAGAGAAAATACCACCTTGCTGCACTTCACAAAGGAAGGCATTACTTTCTTGGTTTTTCACCGTCACGGTCAAACGCAAGATCACTTCATAGATGCCTTCACCCAACTCGCGGCTTTGCGTGTCCAAATCAAGGTTAACGTCTGGCGCCCAATCTTGTTGGAACACTTCTGGCGAGTTTGGCGCTTCAAAAGACACGTCCTTGAGAAAAACGCGTTGAATGGCAAAATTTTGCTCGGCTTGTTGGTTGTTTTCGGCTTCAGCCATGATGGTTCGTCCTTATTTAAAAAATTGCAAATGCGCCTGGCACATTAAAAAATGCGAGCCACCGCGTCATGCGGTCGCTCGAGAATTGAGTGAAGGATCACTTTTTCTTTTTGCTCTTGCCCTTACCGCTTTTGGCACGGACCAGCGGCATTTTGGCATCGTTCCAAGAGGTCAAACCGTCTTTAAGAATATAAACGGACTCGAAGCCTGCTTTTGCCAGTTGATTGGCACTGTCTGCCGCCGTTTGACCGGTTTTGCATACCACAATGATGGGGTCATTTTTGTGTTTTTCAAGCTCACCAAACGACTGTGATTTGATTTCACTCGGCAACACATTAATCGCCCCCGTGATGTGGCCGGCGCGAAAATCATCATGGCCACGAATGTCGACGAACACCCCATTTTCTCGGTTGTTAAGGATCGCCGCGTCATTAGGGCCTACCACTTTATAGGCAGCCGTTTTTTGTTTAATCAGCGACATCAGTAAAGCGGCCGCCAAGCCTACCCAGACAAGGGTGAGAATCATGTTATTGGAGACAAAATCAATATATTCCTGCATAACCTTTGCTCTATACTGCTTGCTTGTCTCGCCGAGGGCGAGAGTCCATCAAGGGGTGAAAATGGTGTCGAGTATAACCTGCTCGCCATGGTTTTACAGCCTGCCGAGACGAAATCGCGCGTTTGCTCACTCATACGCACGTCCCCGCGTTTTCACCTTCCGCTCAATAACTTGAAAAGAAAGAAGGTTTCATCAATCGCAGAAATCGAGCCAAGCCATTCGCGCACAGCGGCGATCTTCGCCATAATGAGGGGAGTCAAGGGTCGAAGGCAAGTGAACCAAGGCTTGCTGGTTAACTTGTCAGCTGGGATAATTGATCTTAGCCTACATATCAGCCCGTAAAATGTTGTAAAATTACGCACACACTGAGCCCTGAAGCTAGCCATGCATCTGGCTCCATGCCTCAGTGGTTGCTCCATGACATCCAATGTCATTGGCATCCAATGTCAGTCTTTTGCTTGAATTAAGAGGACGTAACATGTCTGCGAAAAAACCACTTGCACTGGTGATTCTCGATGGCTGGGGTTATCGCGACCCACAAAGCGATAACGCGATTACCAACGCCAACACCCCTGTGATCGACAGCCTCATGGCCGAGAACAGCACACTGATTTCAGCGTCCGGTTTCGATGTGGGTCTGCCTGATGGGCAAATGGGTAACTCAGAAGTTGGCCATGTCAACATCGGCGCAGGTCGCGTGGTTTACCAAGACTTGACCCGCATTGGCAAATCCATTGCGGACGGTGAGTTTAACCAAACCCCAGCACTGACGGCCGCCGTTGATAAAGCCGTTGATAAGGGCAAAGCCGTGCATATTATGGGTCTGATGTCGCCTGGCGGTGTACACAGCCATGAAGATCATATTGCCGCCATGGTTGAACTGGCCGCAGAGCGCGGTGCCGATCAGATTTATCTACACTGCTTCCTGGATGGCCGTGATACGCCGCCACGCAGTGCAAAAGCATCGCTAGAGCGCTTCGATGCCCTGTTTGAAAAGCTGGGTAAAGGCCGTACCGCATCACTGGTTGGTCGCTACTACGCCATGGACCGTGACAACAACTGGGACCGTGTCGAGCGCGCTTATGATTTGCTCACCCAAGCGCAAGGCGAATTCACTGCGACCAGCGCTGTAGAAGGCTTGGAAGCGGCTTACGCACGTGAAGAAAATGATGAATTTGTCGCCCCAACAGAAATTTACCGTGACGGTGACAACAAAGCGACCATTAACGATGGCGATGCGGTTGTTTTCATGAATTTCCGTGCCGACCGTGCTCGTCAAATGACGCGCGCCTTTATGCCGGATTTCGATGGCTTTGCGCGTAAAAAATACGCGGAACTGTCTGACTTTGTGATGCTGACAGAATATGCAGCCGACATCGATACCACGGTGGCCTTCCCACCTGAAAGCCTCTCCAACACGCTTGGCGAGTGGCTATCAAAAAATGGTAAAACTCAGCTGCGTATCTCTGAAACCGAGAAGTACGCACACGTGACTTTCTTCTTCAACGGCGGTATCGAGACCGTGTTTGAAGGCGAAGAGCGTGCCTTGGTCGCCTCACCGAAAGTAGCTACCTATGATCTGCAACCAGAAATGAGTTCAGAAGAGCTGACCGACAAGCTCGTTGATGCGATTAAGTCTGGTAAGTTCGATATGATCATCTGTAACTATCCAAACGGCGACATGGTTGGCCACACTGGGGTGTATGACGCTGCAGTACAGGCCTGCGAAGCCGTCGATCACTGCATCGGCCGTGTCTTGGAAGCCATCAAAGAAGTCGATGGTCAGATGCTGATCACGGCCGACCATGGTAACGCTGAGATGATGGTCAACGAAGAGACCGGCGGTGCGTATACGGCACACACCAACCTGCCTGTCCCGCTGATGTATGTGGGGAGTCAGCCGGTAAGCTTGAAAGAAGGCGGTAAGCTCTCTGACCTGGCACCGACTATGCTGGCATTAACCGGTATGGAGATTCCTGAAGAGATGACTGGCAAGCCACTGTTCGATCTGAAATAATCCCCCTATGCGGGAGAAACGAACACGCTTAAGCCAAACCCTCCGCGCCAGTGCATTATGCACTGGCGTTTTTCTCTGCCTGTTGATTGGCTCAGCCAATGCCAACTCTGAGCTAGAGGGAGTGAGCGATGAAATTGCCCGCCAGCAATCGCAATTGGCGGCGCACAATAAAAAGCTCAATGCGTTACAAAGCGATCTAAAAGCACAGTCGAAACGCATTGATACCCTGTCTAAGAAAACGCGCCAAGCCCAGCAAACGCTGCAGCAGACTGATGCTCAAATCACGCGCCTAAGCAAAAAGCAAGCGCGACTCAAACAAGAGATGATTGCCCAGCAGGCACAGTTAGCCGAATTGATCGACGCCCAATATCGCCAAGGCGAGCATGATCAGCTCAAACGTCTACTTAGCCAAGAGTCACCTACCAAGCTCGACCGACTCACGAAGTATGCTGAAGTGCTAGCAAGCACCATGCAGGAGGCGATCGAATCATTAGCTGCGACCCGCACCGATTATCAACTCACGGCCCACCAGCTCAAACAACAACGTGATAAGCAGGCTAGCTTGGTGGCAGAGTTAACCGAGAAAAAACAAGCACTGGAGCGGGAGCAAGCCTCGCAAAGCCAGACCGCGAAAAAAATCCGGGCCAAAATTGCCAGCGACAATGCTTATTTAGCTGAGCTCAAGACAAACAAGCAACGGCTGCAAGAGCAAATTGCCGCGGCCGCGCGCCGTGCACAAGTAAAAATGGCGGGCATTGGAAAAGCCAAAGGCAAACTTCACTGGCCCACCCAAGGGAAGCTGCTCCACCGTTTTGGTGAGCGTCAGTCAGGTGAAGTCTCGTGGAATGGTATCGTAATTGGGGCCAAACGCGGTACCGAGGTCAAAGCGGCGCATGCTGGTAAAGTCGTGCTTTCTAGCTGGCTACGCGGCTATGGGTTATTGATTGCCGTTGACCATGGCAAAGGGGACATGACCTTGTATGGCTACAACCAAGCTTTGCTAAAAGACGTAGGCGATACAGTCACTGCCGGGGAAGCTATCGCCTTGGTCGGCGACAGTGGTGGACAATCCACCCCTTCTCTGTATTTCGAAATTCGCCGTAAAGGCAACACCACCAACCCCGTGCCTTGGCTGGATTAAACACGCCCACCTCATCGGCGGGCGCGTTTGTCATCTAACAGAGCCCATCGCCATGGTTCAACATGGACGCGGCAATCGTGGCATTTAGTTCTGCCAATCGAGGATCACCTTGCCTGATTGGCCTGAGCACATCACATCAAAGCCTTGTTGAAAGTCATCCACGCTGTAGTGATGGGTGATGATCGGGGTTAAATCCAACCCTGATTGGATTAACGACGCCATCTTGTACCAGGTTTCGAACATCTCACGGCCATAGATACCTTTGATCACCAAGCCTTTAAAAATCACTTGGTTCCAATCAATCCCCATATCACTGGGTGGGATGCCAAGAAGTGCTATGTTGCCACCGTGATTCATGGCCGTCAGCATGCTATTAAACGCCGCCGGCACACCAGACATTTCGAGGCCAACATCAAAGCCTTCACTCATCCCCAGCTCTTCCATCACTGATTCCAGCGAGGTATTGGCGACATTGACCGCACGGGTCACCCCCATTTTGCGGGCAAGCTCGAGGCGATACTCGTTCACATCGGTGATCACCACATGACGCGCACCGACATGGCGCGCCACCGCAGCGGCCATGATCCCAATCGGACCTGCACCGGTGATCAGCACATCCTCGCCCACCAAATCAAACGAGAGCGCGGTGTGGACGGCGTTGCCAAACGGGTCAAAAATCGAGGCTAAGTCATCCGAAATCTCATCGGGGATTTTGAACGCATTATACGCAGGGATCACCAAATACTCGGCAAACGCCCCTTCGCGATTAACCCCCACCCCGACGGTATTACGACATAGGTGGGTACGACCGCCACGGCAGTTCCGGCAGTGCCCACAGGTGATATGGCCCTCACCAGAAACACGGTCGCCCAGTGAAAAGCCACGCACTTCTTGACCAATGCCGACGACTTCACCGACATATTCATGGCCGACCACCATAGGAACAGGGATGGTATTTTGTGACCACTCGTCCCACTTATAAATATGCACATCGGTGCCACAGATGGCCGTTTTACGAATTTTGATCAGCAGATCGTTATGCCCCAGCTCAGGAAGCTCGGCTTCCGTCATCCAAATGCCGGGCTCCGCCTTGAGTTTGGCCAAGGCTTTCATGGTTGTTTGTGTCATGACATTACCCAATCAATTTCATCTCTTTGCCCACTTTGATGAAGGCATCAATGGCACGGTCCAGTTGCTCACGCGTATGCGCGGCTGACATCTGGGTACGAATACGTGCTTGCCCTTTGGGCACCACTGGGTAGGAGAAGCCCACCACATAGACACCCTCTTCCATCATCCGCTCGGCAAACTCACTGGCCACTTTGGCATCACCGAGCATCACAGGAATAATGGCATGATCAGCGCCCGCTAAGGTAAAGCCAGCTTCCGTCATGCGTGCACGGAAGTGTTGGCTGTTGTCCCAAAGCTGCTCACGCAAGTGATCACTTTCGGCCAGCATATCCAGTACGCGAATAGAGGCAGATACAATCGCCGGTGCCAGCGAGTTGGAGAAAAGGTAAGGGCGCGAACGTTGACGCAACCAATCAATCACCTCTTTTTTCCCTGAGGTGTAGCCTCCTGACGCGCCGCCCATGGCTTTGCCCAAGGTACCAGTGATGATGTCGACACGATCCATCACTTGATGATATTCGTGGGTGCCTCGACCGTTCTGGCCCATAAAGCCGACCGCGTGAGAGTCATCCACCATCACCAACGCACCATATTGCTCCGCCAGATCGCACACAGCCGGCAAATTCGCGACCACGCCGTCCATCGAGAAGACACCATCAGTCACAATCAAGATATTCGCCACACCGGCCGCTTTCGCCGCTTTTAGCTGGGCTTCCAACTCGTCCATATCGTTATTGGCATAACGGAAACGCTTGGCTTTACATAAGCGCACGCCATCAATGATTGACGCATGGTTTAGCGCATCAGAAATAATGGCATCGTCTGGGCCGAGAATGGTTTCGAATAATCCCGCATTGGCGTCAAAGCATGAGGAATACAGGATGGTATCTTCCATCCCGAGAAAGTCAGATAACTTGGCTTCCAGAGTTTTGTGCGCATCTTGCGTCCCACAAATAAACCGTACCGACGCCATACCAAAGCCGTGCTCATCCATGCCTGCTTTGGCAGCGTCCACCAACTCAGGATGGTTAGCGAGCCCCAAATAGTTATTGGCGCAAAAGTTCAATACCTGCTGTTCATGATTGACGGCCACACTGGCCGCTTGTGGTGAGGTAATAAGGCGTTCACTTTTGTACAAGCCATCAGCTTTAACTTGCTCAAGCTGATGACGGATTTGCTGGTAGAAGGCAGCCGTCATCGCAATCTCCGTGCTGTGATGATTACTTTGGGAAGGCCGCCGCACACATTGTGTACGACGAATGAATGCTTGCTATCATGGCACGTTCGCGCGTTTTGTGCCAATAAGGGGCGCGAGACAGTGATTCATATCGTGTAATCACTGACAAGCTGGGCGAATATCGCGCAATGCCACCACCGCCTAGAGAGATAGCTCAGTTCAATGTGTCCAGCGAGCGTGAGTCTTGGCGAACTAACTGCTGCTCGTAGTGGTCTATCAACGCAGTGATAGCCATTTGTCCCTGTGCCGATGTCAGAGGATGTAACAATGCCAGCATCTGCAAAATACCTTTGTAGATCACCCCTGCATGAATTTGCGTTTGGGGAGCTTGTGCACTTTGATAAAAAATCCAGCTCGACGCCACTTGCTTAAGCGTTTCTCCGACCGCAGACAAAGCACTGTCATTGAGACTCAGCCAACCGGCTTGACGGTAATGATGCAAAATGGTCATCAAGTTGGTTTGTAGCTGTTGCTGCGCCCCAAGATATTTTTGTTGCAATGCTTCGTCACGACGCAAAATGTCCGGCAAATTGGCGTAAAAAAACCGATAACGCCACATCAAGCTAAAGGTCGCGTCCAAGTAATGCTGCAGCAAGGCTTGGGTATCATCACGAGGCTGACTAGGATCAAAGGCAAGGGCAAGATCTTGCGCGTATTGGTCGAATATACTGTGTATAATCGCTTCTTTATTACGGAAGTGATAGTAAAGGTTGCCCGGGCTAATCCCGAGTTCTGCTGCGATATGGTTGGTGGTGATATTCGGTTCACCATGTTGATTGAATAAAGCCAGTGCAGCATGGATAATTCGGTCTCGGGTTTTCATGTATGGTTCAGTCCTCTGCCCGGTTGATGCTTGACCATACTATCACAGTCAACAGTGATGGCGACGGGGTCTGTCGTCAGATAGAGATGAATTAGGTAACGATATGATTTTTGTGACTGGTGGTGCTGGCATGATTGGCAGCAACTTAGTAAAAGCACTGAACGAGCAAGGCTACCGTGACATCGTGGTGGTCGATAACCTCAAAGACGGCACCAAATTCGTTAACCTGGTTGACCTCGACATCGCGGACTATATGGATAAGGAAGATTTTCTTACCCAAATCATGGCCGGAGAGAACTTCGGCCCGATCGAAGCCATTTTCCACCAAGGCGCTTGCTCAGCGACCACAGAGTGGGACGGCAAATACATGATGCTCAACAACTACGAGTACTCGAAAGAACTGTTGCATTATTGTATTGACCGCGATATCCCCTTTCTCTACGCCTCGTCAGCAGCCACCTATGGCGGCCGCGACAGTAACTTCATTGAAGCGCCAGAGTATGAAGGCGCGCTGAATGTCTATGGGTATTCCAAGCAGCAGTTCGACAACTATGTCCGTCGTGTGCAAGAAGATGCCAAGGCCCATGGCGAGACTCTGCCACCGATTACTGGCTTCCGTTATTTTAATGTGTATGGTCCGCGCGAACAGCACAAAGGCAGCATGGCGTCAGTGGCTTATCACCTCAATCAACAAATTCTAAAAGGCGAGAACCCCAAACTTTTTGAGGGCAGTGATACCTTCAAGCGTGACTTTGTCTATGTCGGTGATGTCTGCGCAATGAATATTTGGTTCTGGCAGCAACAGATCAGCGGGATCTACAACTGTGGTACCGGCCGCGCCGAGCCTTTTAGTGCGGTTGCCAGTGCGGTGATTGATTTCCACGGTCAAGGAGAGATTGAAGAGATCCCCTTCCCCGACCACCTAAAAGGTCGCTACCAAGCGTACACACAAGCCGATCTGACCAAGGTACGTGAAGCGGGATACACCGCCTCCTTTAAGACCGTGGCTGAAGGTGTCGCCGCTTACCTAGCCGAAATCAACCGCTAATAAAAGCAATTCGTCCCCCTTGATAGTGGGACGCGAGAAAGAGCAATGACAAAACAGCGACACGACTACGACGCGCACGCGTATAACCCAGAGTTCTCGCGTGCTTACTTAGCGCCTAAATACTGGGGCACGTGGCTGATGCTACTCATCGCAATGCCTTTCAGCCTTCTGGTGCCGGCGCGCGGTAAGCATCGCTTCGCACAATGGGTGGCGCGCAAACTGGTTAAAAAGAAAAAAGGCACGATCCTTAACGCCTGGCTTAATTTGGAAGCCTGCTTTCCCGAGAAATCCGCGCAAGCACGCGAAGCCATATTAGTCGACACCTTGACCACCGCAGGGGCTTTTTTGCTGAGCTTTCCGCTGATCACCTTGCGCAGTCGCCAGTGGTTTCAACACCACTGTGATGTGACTGGCATGGAACATATCACTCGGCACACTGATAACGACGAAGCGGTGATCCTCTTTGTGCCCCATACTTGGGCCATCGATGCAGCCGCGATTTTATTTGCCTCGCAAGGGCTCCCCGTGGCGGCATTCTCAAAACGACAAAAAAACCCGCTACTAGACTGGCTGATGCATCGCCAACGCGTACAATATGGCGGTAACTGTTATGAGCGCGAAGCAGGGATTAAGCCCTTTATCCGTGCAGTTAAGCGCGGATTTTTGGGATATTACTTGCCCGACGAAGATATGCGAGATGAGAGCAGCGAGTTCGTGCCGTTTTTTGCCACCACCAAAGCGACCTTGCCGAGTCTAGGCAAATTAAGCAAAGTCACCCGCTCGCATATTGTCCCTGTGCTGTCAGGCTTTGATGCCCAGACGGGTCGGTTCGTCATCGAGGTTCACCCTGCGTTTAACGACTTCCCAACGGGAGACAGTCGCACCGACGCACGCATGATGAACCAACAAATAGAAACCATGCTCGACGGTCAGCTGGATCAATACATGTGGATCTTGCAGCTACTTCGTACCCGCGAGGACGGCCGTAATATCTACCAAGAAGCAAAGAGGAAACGGGCATCATGACCAGCGTATTAATCATTGGCCCATCATGGGTCGGCGATATGGTGATGTCGCAGTCTTTGTATAAAACCCTCAAGCAACAGCACCCGGATGCCAAGATTGATGTGATGGCGCCCGCTTGGTGCGCGCCGATTCTCGCGCGCATGCCTGAGGTTAATCGCAGCATTGAAATGCCACTCGGCCATGGCGAATTGGCACTTGGTAAGCGCTACCAACTGGGGAAACGCTTAGCAAAGTACGGTTATGATCGCGCCTACGTGTTGCCTAATTCTGCTAAATCCGCACTGATCCCGTGGTTTGCAGGGATCCCGACGCGTACGGGTTGGAAAGGTGAAATGCGTTATGGCTTGCTCAACGACCTGCGTCCCAACAAGAAAGCGTTTCAATACATGGTTGAGCGTTATGTTGCCCTCGCTCACCCGCGCACCGAGATGCAAAGCTCTGCCTCGCTGGGTGGGCTCGACAACCTCCCTAAGCCGGCGCTAGACATCGACCCAGACGCCCAAGCGGCCGTCATCGCCAAACTAGGATTAAACCAAGACAAACCTGTGATTGGTTTATGCCCGGGTGCCGAGTTCGGGCCTGCCAAAAAGTGGCCAGAACAGCACTATGCTGAGGTCGCACGCCAAGCGCATCAACAAGGCTACCAAATTTGGCTTTTTGGCTCGGCGAAAGATGTTGAAACCTGTGAAAAAATTGCCGCTCTCGCAGAGCATGCGCCTAATATTCATGTATTGGCAGGCAAAACCAACTTAATCGAAGCCGTCGACCTTTTAGGCGCGTGTCAAACCGTGGTCAGCAATGACTCGGGGTTGATGCACATCGCCGCGGCAGTCAACTGCCAAGTGATAGCCATCTACGGCTCAACATCCCCCGATTATACCCCGCCGCTGACCAGTAAGGTCGATATTGTGCACACGGATATCGAGTGCCGTCCTTGCTTCCAGCGCGAATGTCCCCTAGGGCACTTAAAATGTTTAAACGATCTCGCCCCGAGCCGAGTTGTAAAAAGGATTCTACCGTGAGCAGTATCAGCATGGCATCATCCAGTTCTCGTTACCTGAGTCATCAGTTGTATTACCAAATCACCCGCTTTTTCCTATTCGGTTATGCCTTGTGTGCGATCGCATTTCCTGACGTGGGTGAAGTCTTCCGTGCCGGCTTTTTGCTATTGAGTCTGCCTTTGCTTTATATCCACTGGCCCCAGCTTAAAAAAGATCCCATTGTCTGGGCGTTTTTTGGAGTAATTATCGTCCAGTGCCTGAGCTGGGCAAACAGCTTGATGCATATTCCTGACATTGCCAATGCCTACCCACATGTCGACCGGTTGGCAAAACTATTTTTGCTCGTCCCCATCGGCCTCGCGTTGCAAGGGCGAAAAGACACCGTGATCGGGCTCGCCGCCTGCTTTGTTCTGGGCGTGTTCATTGCTTGCTATACACAAAGCGACTTCTCAAACCAAATTCAGCAACTGCTCCACACGCACCGCGTCGACTTTGGTTTAAAGAATGCGCAGTACACCTCGATGCTGGGCGGTGTGATTGCGATTATTTCGGCGTTTAGCTTTTATCTCGTCGACAAAAGTCGCTGGACGCTTCGCGCGTTCTTTGCACTTTCAGCCATCCTAGGCCTCGTATTGACACTGGTCAGCCAGTCGCGACAAGTGTGGCTTGCCCTCGCGATCGTCATCGCATTAACGCCGATACTGCTGTTCTTTGTGGGCGTCATTGAGGGAAAGAAGAAGTTGCTCTTAGGCTACGCGTTTGTCGTCATCACCCTGTTTGCAGTCAGTCAATCTGACTATATTCAAAACCGAGCACTAAAAGAGAGTGCTGTCATCTCTAGTGTTATCCAGGGCAACCTAGACAATATTCCGATGACCAGTGTTGGCGTAAGACTGAATTCTTGGTTAGCGGCTTGGGATGTATTTCAAAATACCGCCTTTGTGGGTCTGGGTGAAAATGGAATTGGGTATGTTATCTCTTCTTCCGACAAGCTCTCAGAGCTAAAAAAAACAGTGCCTATGTATAGCAACCTATCGCATTTACATAGCAACCACGTAGAAACACTGGTCGCCTATGGATTGGCAGGTTTTGCACTGATTTTATTTACCTATTTCCAGCTTGCTACGCGTTGCTTTGTCGCTCGCGATACGTCGAAGAGCGGTAAGATAGTCGCATTCTTCTCTATCGCCTTTTTTATCTACTGGCTAACGGTCAATGCCTTTGAAACCTTTAACAGCCGAAGCCTTGGCGTATTTGCCTTTGTGATTGTGTCAGGCTGTTTTTACTCACTGGCAAACATAAAAAACAACACACAGGATGAGCGCTGATATGCGTGTCGCGATTGTCGTCAATTGTCTGAAACTCGGTGGTATGGAGAGAGTTGCGGTTAATTTATCCGATGCATTCGCCGCCAATGGTGACGATGCCACGTTAATCTATCTCAAAAATCGACCTCAAGATATAAAGCCAACGTCGGATGTTGACGTCCGCCTTTTTGATCTTAAACAATCAGTATTGAAAACGGGCATAGGTGCATTTTACTATCTGATTTGCAAACTATTTAATGCGTTCATCAGCAAGACCTTCCCGCTGCTATTTGCTTATCCCAGTGCTTTTTTCTTCAAGCGAAAACTCCGGCGGCTCGAAGCAGAAAAAGGACCGTTTGATTTGGTCATTTTTCGTGGCCAAGGCACCTTTGAACAGCTCTGGCCGTTGCATGATGACCGCTTTGTTTATGTCTGCGAAAACATTATCAAGCCACAGCAATATGGTATTTTCTCCGGCGTTATTTACCGAGCATTGTTCGATAAGAAACATATCGTCTGCGTCTCAGATGGTGCCTACAACACGTTCCAATCCCTGACTCAAACACATGCCATCACGCCGTCTCAAGCTAGAGTGATTAGCAACCCTAATAACGAGGTGTATATCCGTGAGCAGGCGGACAAGGTAGAGCCCGATATGCACCCTCGACCTTTTATTCTTGGCCTTGGGCGACTCACCCAAGTAAAGAACTTTACATTACTGGTCGAAGCATACGCGCACCTTGTTAAGACATATGATATCCATCACGATCTGGTTATCGTGGGTGAAGGTAAAGATAGAGACAATATCGAGGCGTCAGTAAAAGCACTCAATATTGAACATCGCGTGTTTTTCAAAGGTGCACGGAAAAACCCATTCCCATGGTTTCAACACGCCGATCTTTTTGTACTGAGCTCAAGATTTGAAGGGCTCGGCATGGTATTACTTGAAGCACTGGCCTGTGGCACGCGCATCGTCTGCACGGACTCCCCCGGCGGAGTGCACCAAATAATGGGTGGTGAACTCGAAAAGTACCTCAGCGCCCAAGAGCCTGAGCCGCTCGCCGATAAAATGCACAAGTCGCTCACTTCGTCATGGTCGGACGCAGAGCAAACCTACGTTAATGAAAAGTTGGCCCAGTTCAGCTGTGGAAAAATTGTGTCTGAGTATAAAAAGGCCTCTCATGCATAACCCAAAAGTGAGTATCATTATTCCTGTCTATAATGTTGAAGCTTTTATTGCTCAGTGTTTAGAGTCAGTGATTAACCAGACATATGACAACCTTGAGATTATTTGCATCAATGATGGCTCTACTGATAGTAGCCTTCATGTATGTAAATCCTTTGCGAAGAAAGATAGAAGGCTACATATTGTAGACAGAGAGAATCAAGGAGTCTCAGCGGCACGTAATACTGGGCTTGCTCTTGCAACTGGCGAATTCATCTTTTTCATCGATGCTGACGACTGGCTAGCTCAAGACGCAATATCCATTTTGGTCTCTAATTCAGCAAAGGCTGACGTTGTTGCTGGAAGTGCGACTGTCTATCACGAGAGCACCAATCACTACACGCCTTATAAGAAAAAAAGGCATAAAGAGGTAGATTTAAAGAGGAATTTTTTTCAACTCGAGCTTGTCGTCTGGAACAAACTCTATCGACATGATTTTATTAAAGGGCTCACCTTTAAAGAAGGTATCATCCACGAGGATGAAGAGTTCTACTGGCAAGTATTCTCTCTTGAACCTAGGATACAGATAGTAGATAACAGCATTATTTATTATCGAGTAAGAAGTCACTCTATTACCAATCAACTTTCGTATGACGCAGAGCATCAGCTTAACTATATAACAATTGTCGACTCTATATATAATATTTACTCTGGCAAGCGGTGCCTCTATTACCCGTTTCAAAAGTCTTGCTTTAAGTATATACAACACCTGAAAAGGAAAGGAGCGCCTTCAGACTTGTATAAAAGACATATTAAGGCCATGTATGGTGTAGAAGACTCTTATATGTTCAAACTCAAACTCAAAGTCCTAAAACTGTTGCATTGGTTCACGTCACGCGTGGCTCGTTCCCAGTATTAATTATTAGAGGTCATCATGATCACAGGCGTCGTCATTACGCTCAACGAAGAAAAAAACATCAAAGCTTGTATCGAGTCGCTCCAGCAGGTGTGTTCTGACATTGTGGTGGTTGACTCGCAAAGCTCAGATCGCACTATTGCCATTGCTGAGCAGCTTGATGCGACTGTTATCACGCAGCCTTACCTCGGTGATGGCCTGCAAAAAAACGTTGGCTTGGCGCACACTGACAATCAATGGATCCTCAGTATTGATGCTGACGAACGTCTTACCGAAGAGGCAGTGGAGCAAATCCAAGCGCTAGATTTGGCTAATACTGAGCATGACGCCTTTGCCTTTCGCCGTCGTAACCATATTGGTAGCCGCTGGGTGAAACAGTGCGGTTGGTATCCAGATTACTGCATTCGCTTGTATAACAAGTCAAAAACCCGTTTTGCCGAGGTTAAGCAACACGCGGCAGTACAGGCTAAAAATCCTAAACAGCTTGATTGCGATCTTATCCACTACTCCTTTGAGAACATCGGACAGCTCTTTGCCAAACCTGGGCGTAACTTTAGCGGCCGTGCCGCGAAAATAATGTATCAAAAGGGCAAGCGCGCCAACGCATTCTCACCGTTTATACACGGACTCAATGCCTTTATTCGCAAATATCTGTTTCAACGGGGCTTTTTAGGGGGTGTTGACGGTATGACAGTCGCACTGAGCTCAGCCGTTAATAGCTACCTTAAATATGCCAAGCTCTTGGAGTTTCAACGCGATCCGACAGTATTAGAAAACGAAGACTTCAATAAGGTGTGGTGACAATATGCACATTTGTCACGTCAATCTCGCATCAGGTTTTAGCGGTGGTGAACGTCAAACCCTCACCTTGATCCAGCAACAAGCCCAAATGGGCTATCAGCTCACCGCAGTGGTGAACCCCAAAAGCCCGCTGGTCAACGAACTCCGTGCGATACCTCAATGCCAGATCGTGCTTTGTCCGCACTATACTCGGCGACACGGGCGCTCAATCACCGCAACATGCGATCTGGTCCATGTCCACGAAGGCCGCGCCATTTATTGGGCGTTGCTTCAACACCTATTGCATCGTGTTCCCTACATAGTGACACGCCGTATTGATAACCCTTTAAAGAAAAAGTGGTTAAATCAATTTGCGTACCGCAAAGCCAGTGCGCTGGTCGGCTTGAGCTCGGAGATTCTCTGTCAGCTTGAAAAACATCATCCAGCCGCTCAACGGGTTAAGATCCCAAGCTCACCAGTTAGCTACCCGGTTTCACCCTCTCGGGTTGAGGAGATTAAATCACGATTCCCGGGGCAGTTTTTGGTGATTCATGCGGCGAACATGTATGCCCACAAAGGTTTTGACGTCACTATCGAATCGGCTCGCAAACTTGCGAAACAAGACACCAACATCCAGTTTTGTTTACTGGGTGATGGCAAAGAGCGCGCGTCACTCGAGGCGCAAGCTCAGGGGCTCACGAATGTGCATTTTATGGGTAAACAAACCAATATGGGAGATTGGTTCGCAGCGGCCGATTTGCTTGTCCATCCTTCCTACACAGAGGGCTTAGGCTCGGTTATTTTAGAAGCGATGGCAGCAGGGCTACCCGTGATAGGCGCTCGAGCCGGCGGGATACCTGATATCATTGAACATGGGGTCACCGGACATCTCATTGAGCCAGGCAACGCCAATCAGTTAGCACAACATATCGCGGACATTGCTCAACAAGACGCGCTGCGAGCTCACCTTATTAAAGGCAGCCACCAGCAAGCGGCTGCGTGTGATATCTCCCAAACCGCCATCACCTATCAAGATCTCTACCAACAAGTGATCACGCGCTAGCATCAGCCAATAATGCCTGTTTGACCTCAGGATAATGGTCAAGCAGCATGTTAAGTTGCTTATCATTGCCACCTTGGCGAATGTTCGCCTGCGCTAGACCAATCGCACGGTGCCGTTTTAAAGCAAGCGATGGATCGCTATATGGCACTTTCATGCACAGACTGCCTTGGCGGATTGCCATGATTTTTAGCCACAAGTCATCGGCGTTCGGCGCAAGCTGCATGAATAATGACTGATCGAGCACATCAGGATGAAGCGATTGCGGCGGATATAATATCCCCTCGCAGCCAGTGAGCATCAGATGATGACTGGGTGCAGAGAAGCTAGCGCAGTATTGCCAGCGTTTGTAGGGTCGCACTTCGCCACCACGGGTGGTGATTTTGTGTCCTCTATGCCCATAAATATGCCCCGGATGATAGCGGCAAGTGCGAATTAACCCTTCAATCATGCTGTGCGGATACATAACGTCGTCATCGACGGTTAAAATATAGGCCTCTGGTGCTAGTGTCAGTGTGGGAATGATCTTTTTATACGACTTGATATTGTCGCAATACCTCACCTCCAGCCCACGTTCACATTGTCTTTTTAGAGAATGAGGCAGGTTAACGTCACTGTATTCCTTCTCATCCAGCCAAAGAATGATGCGGTTTGGTGGGCACGTCTGCTGCGCCAAGGATTCGATAACCAAGTACACTTCGTGCACCTTCTCGGCGAACGAGGTTAAACTCACCACCAAGGGTGCATCAAAATAGGCTTTAGATGTCACCAGTGAGGCTGAATGAGAAAGCATCTGTTGGTGAAGTTGCTCTTGACGAAGACGCGTGGCAAAAATGCTTTCAATATCCCGTTGGTTCCGATGCCGCTGCTTCCGCTCTCTAATACTTTTCTTTATTTTTTTAAGCATTCCCATGTTATCGCTGTTGTTCTCCGCTAAATGGCGCCAACTTTAGCACAGTTTCATCATCGCTTAGCGCTCACAACATCCAAGGCGTGAGCTATTACCGACAATCAAACATCAACAAATACTCATCAAGACGCTATCATGGCGAGGAGCCATCAATAGGAGCTAACTTGTGCGCTGGATATATACACTCTTACTCACGCTTGCCGCCCCTTTTTTGCTTATTGGGCTGTACCGTAAACGGCCTGGTAAGCCTGCTGTTGGCGAGCGATGGCGTGAGCACTTTGGCGGTACGCCCAACGTAGACGGTCAGCCTATTTGGCTCCATGCGGTGTCGGTGGGGGAAGTTCTCGCGGCAAAGCCGGTGATCAGCGCGCTGCAACAAGCCTATCCAGACGTGCCGATCCTGGTCACCACCACCACCGCCACCGGCGCAGAGCAGGCCAGGCGTCTTAATGGGATCATACACCGCTATATGCCGGTTGATTTTCCTTTTTCGGTAAAACGTTTTCTCCGCGCGGTGTCACCACGGGTGTGCGTGATCATGGAAACTGAGCTTTGGCCAAATACCTTGCATCATGTGGGTCGAGCGGGCATTCCCATTACGGTTATCAACGCCCGGCTTTCTCAAAAAGCTTGCCAACGCTATCAGAAAATCGCACCGCTCTTTCAAGCCATGAGTAAACATATCGACTTAATCGTTTGTCAGCATCAAAACGACCAAGCGCGCTTTGCAAGCCTCGGTGTCGCTAACGACAAGCTTGCAGTGGCTGGCTCGGTGAAATTTGATATTAAAGCCGTGGATCCGGCGTTGGGTGCCACACTTCGCCAAGCGCGCGGTGATCGCCCTTGCTGGATAGGTGCCAGTACTCACGCGGGAGAAGACGCCACCTTGCTCGCCGCTCACAGTGTATTACTGCGCGATTACCCAGACGCGCTACTGATACTGGTCCCTCGCCACCCTGAACGTTTTGATGATGTTGCCCAGCTAGTGGCTAGCCAAGGCCTCAGTGTGCAACGACGCACCGAGGGTGAGCCGCTGGCACTCAGTACTCAAGTTTATCTTGGCGACACCATGGGAGAGATGATGACCTACCTTGCTGGCGCAGATGTGGTAGTGATGGCGGGCAGTTTTCTGGGTACCAAAGTGGGTGGGCATAACCTGCTTGAACCCGCGGCGTTAGGCAAGCCCCTTTTAACAGGCCCAAGCTATTATAATTTCCAAGTGATTGGTGATGCTCTGATTGACGCTGGCGCCCTACAGGTGTGTAACGACAGCCAAGATCTCGCTGCCAAAATCGGGGCTTTTTTCAGTGCACCCGCCCTTGCCGCACAAGCCGGCAACGCTGGGCTCTCTGTGGTAGAGCAAAATCGCGGCGCGGTCGAGCGCACTTTGCAGGCGATCGCGCCCTGGCTTAATCACCCACGCTAGTGCTACTTGCGGATATGGTTGTAGCCTTTTAATACGGCAGCCCAATCCTCGGGTTGCCAACGGATCTGACGCTTCTCTTTTTCTTTTTTAAACGAGCGATGAAGGCGGGCAAGGTTATCCTCTTTCCACTGTTCGCCATCGCGCTGTTGGCACTTATCGAAGTCAATCAGCCACAGCTTTCCTTTTCTATCACGCAAAATGTTGTGGATATTCAGATCGGTATGGCACACGCCAGCGTCATGTAGGCGGCGAACCAAACGACCAATGGCACGATAATCATGGGCAAGTAAGCTATTTTCACTCAAGATAGCGACCAGATCGCGTGCACCTGGAATTTTCTCCACCAAGATATCAGCACGATAGGTACGGCCGTTTTTTACCGCGCGTGCAGCGACAGGGCGAGGCACAGGCATTTTCTTCTCGCGAAGATAGGCCAGTAAGTTGAGCTCAGCGCCACAACGGGTCGCCTCCCACCCTTGAAACCAATACTGATCCTTCACGAATTTACCAAACAAACCACCGCGATAGTAATGACGTAACGCCATCTCCATTTTCGGCCCTCGGATAAAGAACGTGGTACCGCGCCCTTTGGCTGAACCGGTGACAGCGGCTTGCTGGTGCCAAAAATGAATATCAAAATACTGGCGAGGGTCGCCCTCCACTAAAGCCGGATCGTACCAAATACACTCGTTTTCGCGTTGCTCTACTTCTATACTCACGGTTTTTCCTGTTTGCGCACTCACGCTAGCGCACATTAGTGTACCTTGCTCGTCAATGGATTCACAGGCGATACCTCACGGGACCGTAAGAACAATGCGTGATGGACAAGGATTTGATAACCTCTTTCCAGATCAACGTTTTTAAGGAAAAGCTCGTGACACACAAACAGCATACACGCGTGATTTACCCAGGCACATTTGATCCCATCACGAATGGTCATTTGGACCTGATTGAGCGGGCAGCAAGGATGTTTGATGATGTGATTGTGGGGATTGCGGCTAGCCCAAGCAAAAAACCATTGTTCGATCTGGATGAGCGAGTGGCACTCACGCAAGCGGTCACCGCGCACCTTCCCAATGTCTCTGTGGTTGGGTTTTCAGGGTTGCTGGTCAATTTTGCCAAACAGTACCAAGCCAATATTCTGGTGCGCGGTTTGCGTGCGGTCTCCGACTTTGAGTATGAATTCCAACTCGCCAATATGAATCGTCGACTGATGCCCGCACTGGAAAGCGTCTTTCTGACTCCGTCAGAGGAGCATTCGTTTATTTCTTCTACCTTGGTCAAAGAGGTCGCGTTGCACGGCGGTGATACCAGTGAGTTTGTCGCGCCTAGCGTGCTAACGGCCTTACAAGAAAAGCTGCAAAGCAAGACGTCGTCATAAGGGCTGGCATTGTGGGCAAAAGACAGTTGCCCGCTGGCCGATGACTATGCGCTCAAGGGTCGTGTCACAGGCTGGACACGGCTCACCCGACTTTCCGTAAACGCGTAGCGCTTGAGCAAAGTAACCGGCCTTCCCGTCTACCTGCGTAAAGTCTTTTAGCGTCGTACCGCCTTGTGTGATCGCCGCGGCCAACACCGTTTTTATCTCATCCACCAGCGCCGTCGCTTCTGTTTGCGTCAGGCTACCGGCAGGACGTTTAGGGTGGATTCCAGCACAAAACAGCGATTCGTTGGCGTAAATATTCCCCACGCCCACCACGACTGCATTGTCCATAATAAAGCTTTTCATCGCCATTTTTTTGCCTGCCGCCTTGGCCAGCAAATAATCTGAATTGAACGCATCGGTGAGTGGTTCAGGGCCGAGCTTTCCCAACACGGGATGCGGCAAATCTCCCTCCTGCCACAACCAGGCGCCAAAACGCCTCGGATCGTGGTAACGAATTAAGCGACCATTGCTGAGTGTCACATCAACATGATCATGCTTTTCCGGTGCCAGTGACGTGGGCAGCACCCGCAAACTGCCTGACATCCCCAAATGCACAATCGCAGTACCGACATCCGTCTCCAATAAAAGATACTTGGCGCGACGCGTGACGCGACGTATCACCTGGCCTTTCAACTGTTGTAACGTTTCGGGAATGGGCCAGCGTAGCTTGGGCTGACGAATGGTAATCTCGGTGACCGTTTGCCCTTCGACATACGGCATGATACCTAAACGGCTTACTTCTACTTCAGGTAACTCGGGCATAACACAGCTCTTAATATTTACGACTTTGATAGCGGGAAAAGATACCGACTATCCACTGACACAGCTAACCATTGGCCGTGTTCGTTTTGCATCAACCAAAACTGGGGTTGTTGATAATAGGTAATGCGAATGGGCTCTTGGTCGGGGCTGCGAGTAAGCTCCAACGTACGGGGAGACGTTAATTGGGGT
This sequence comes from Salinivibrio sp. IB868, assembly GCF_001995655.1. Taxonomy (NCBI): domain Bacteria; kingdom Pseudomonadati; phylum Pseudomonadota; class Gammaproteobacteria; order Vibrionales; family Vibrionaceae; genus Salinivibrio; species Salinivibrio sp. IB868. Next base: position 151,745 of record NZ_MUEW01000003.1, on the reverse strand, counting down.
CGCAACGACTGCAAGGTGGTGTCATCGATTTGTGTCCCAGTCAGCCCCAACCAGCGCTGAGCGAGCTCTGTCGGACTAATTACCAGGGGTTTATCCGATTGCCACCCCTCTAACGTACGCGTCAGGGTTAAATGGGAGAACCGCAACGACAGCACTTCACTGCGCGATTCAACCAGCGCGATTACCCCCTCAGGCGTCGCCCGTGCTTGGCGTTGATGGCGCAAATAATCTGGCAGCAGCATTAAGCCAAAAAAAACCACCACTGAGAAAATCAGGATGTTATTCCATGTCTGCCGCTTTAGCTTCATGTCGGTTCACCTGAGGACGTTACGCGTGTCCTCCGCAGTATAACCGCAAATGCGGCCAGATTTTAGTTATAAAAAAACCCAGCCGAAGCTGGGTTTTTCTCAAAGCGTCGATCAATTTACTTGATTTTGGCTTCTTTATACATAACGTGCTTGCGAACTACAGGATCAAATTTTTTGATCTCGAATTTGCTAGGCATGTTACGTTTGTTCTTGTCTGTGGTGTAGAAGTGACCAGTACCTGCAGAGGATACTAGACGAATCTTCTCACGAACGCCGTTTTTAGCCATTCTCTAATTCCTCTTATACGTTCTCACCGCGGGCACGCATTTCTGTAAGTACAGAATCAATGCCTTTTTTGTCGATGATGCGCATACCTTTAGTAGATAGACGCAGTTTAACGAAGCGTTTTTCGCTTTCTACCCAGAAACGATGAGTTTGCAGGTTCGGCAGAAAACGACGCTTGGTGGCGTTATTAGCGTGAGAGCGGTTGTTACCAACTACAGGACGCTTGCCAGTTACTTGGCATACTCGTGACATGAAAGTCTCTCCAAAATCGTTTCGGCTCGATATCAACCTTGTCCGCCAGTCCTGCATCGTTAAGGTCAGGTCGAAGGTCAAGGCTATCAAAGGTGGCGCATTATACTAACTGAATTCACATTGCTCAAGTCCCGAGCAGATCCTTTTATGCGCTTTTTGATCGTTTTTTTCGCCAATGGCGATCCTTAAGGGGATAACAACCAACCTCGCTCGGCGAACGATACCACATCTCCGTCCCCAATCACTAGGTGATCAAGCACGCGAACATCCACTAATGACAAGGCATTGGCAATTCTATCGGTAATATGTCGGTCTGCCTGGCTCGGCTCTGCCACGCCCGATGGGTGGTTATGGGCCAAAATCAGTGCAGCGGCATGCAATTCGAGCGCGCGGCGAACAATTTCTCGTGGGTAAACACTCGCCGCATTGTGCGTGCCTTCAAAAAGTTGCTCATCGGCTATCACGCGATGCTGATTATCGAGAAATAAAACGTAAAACGCCTCGCGAGGCCGGTCGCGCAGTAACGTCGAGAGATAACGGCGAGTATGGTCCGGGCTGGTCAGTGCGTCAGTTTTGCTTAAGGTTTCTTTTAAATAGCGCCGGCTCAGCTCAAGCACAGCTTGAAGTTGGGCATATTTGGCGCTACCCAGTCCTTTTCGCTGACAAAACGCCCCTTGGTCGGCGCCCATCAGCGCCCGGAGCGAGCCAAAATCCTGCAACAGGTGGTCAGCCAGCGCTACCGCACTCATCCCTGTGACGCCGGTGCGTAGAAAAATCGCCAACAGCTCGGCGTCCGATAAGCTTTCCGCCCCTCGCGCTAATAAACGCTCTCTGGGGCGACAGTCTTGCGGCAAGGTTTTTAGGCTCATGGTGATCCCTCTTCAACGTTGCCGCCAGTTAAAGTAAGCCTCTTTCACGCCGCAATAGCTTTTCCATGTAACTGCGGCGCGCTCGTGGTTTTATCATGTGCCACCGTCAATGCTTTCAGCCACGCGCTAGCCATATCACATCCAACGCACGTCACACCCAATACGGATTCATGCGCTCAAACAAGCTTTTTGCGCTAAGGATTATGGTATGGTTTCGTCATTGTCGTTCAAACACACAGAGCATTATGGCCAATAGTTCACAGCAGCCAGCCCAGACGCTGGCCGGTAAACGTATTCTGCTTGGCATGGGTGGCGGGATTGCCGCATATAAGTGTGCCGATCTCACCCGCCGCCTCATCGAGCGTGGAGCCACCGTCAAGGTGGTGATGACCTATGCCGCAAAAGAGTTTATTACGCCATTGACCATGCAAGCCGTTTCTGGGCATCCCGTGTCTGATAGCTTGCTCGACCCGGCTGCCGAGGCCTCAATGGGACACATTGAACTGGCTAAATGGGCGGATCTCGTGCTGATTGCCCCGGCAACTGCCGATTTGATTGCCCGGATACACGCAGGCATGGGCAATGATTTGCTCACCACCTTGTGCTTGGCCACCGATGCGCCTCTGGCGATTGCGCCAGCAATGAACCAGCAAATGTACCGCGCCCAAGCCACTCAGGCGAACTTACGTGGACTGCGTGCACGCGGATGCTTGATATGGGGCCCCGACAGTGGCGCGCAAGCTTGCGGCGATGTGGGCCTTGGGCGCATGCTCGAGCCGCTGGCTTTAGTGGCTGAATGCGAACGCTGGGCCGGCCCCAAACCGCTTTCAGGCAAGCGCGTGATGATTACCGCCGGCCCTACCCGCGAAGCCTTGGACCCTGTTCGTTATCTCTCTAACCATAGTTCAGGGAAAATGGGCTATGCCCTCGCCGAGGCGGCAGCCAGTTTAGGGGCCGACGTCACCTTAGTTTCTGGCCCGGTTGCGCTGTCAGCGCCGGCAGGAATCACGCGTATTGATGTCACCAGCGCCCAGCAAATGCATGATGCGGTGCATGAGCGCATCACCGACCAAGATATTTTTATCGGCTGTGCCGCGGTCGCGGACTACCGTCCACAACACATCGCCGAACAGAAGATGAAAAAGCAAGTGGATAAAGACGCGATGACCGTCACCATGGTAAAAAATCCCGATATTATTGCTTCGGTAGCGGGCTTAACGTCACATCGTCCATTTACGGTCGGCTTTGCCGCCGAAACCCAAGATGTCGCGACCTACGCGCGTGACAAGCTGGCGCGCAAAAAGCTTGATATGATTTGTGCTAACGATGTGTCCCAATCCGATCAAGGCTTTAACAGCGATCGCAATGCCTTACATCTGTTCTGGCCCGGTGGCGATCAGGCGCTGCCCGTCGAGGAAAAACGCTTATTAGCGCGCAATGTCATGGCACACATTCACGCGTGCTATTTACAACAAACCTGTCAGAAGCAACCCTGAACCACACAACACAAACAGCTTATATTGAGCCAAAATACAAGTTCAAAAGCGTGCGCCATGGCCACGCTTTTTGCTTTTAATACAGAGACCTCGTCGCTAAGATAGGAGGAAAGACTCACACTGGGCGGCACCTCTCCATGATGCCTCCTTTACTGGTCGCCAGTGTGATAGATAAAAAGACAAAGGAATCGCACCCATGGCAGCCCCAAAAAAAAGTAATCGCCGCGAAGAGATCCTCCAAGCGCTCGCGCAGATGCTGGAGTCAACCCAAGGCAGCCAACGCATCACCACGGCCAAACTCGCCGAACAAGTCGGGGTGTCAGAGGCGGCACTCTATCGCCACTTCCCCAGTAAAGCGCGGATGTTTGAGGGATTAATCGAATTTATTGAAGATTCACTGTTATCCCGCATCAACCTGATCATTGAGGAAGAAAAGGATACCTTGGTGCGCCTCAAACTGATCTTGCAATTATTGCTGGCCTTTGGTGAGCGCAACCCGGGGCTCACGCGCATTATGACAGGTCATGCATTGATGTTTGAGCAAGATAGGTTGCAAGCGCGTATCAACCAGCTGTTTGAGCGCGTCGAGGCACAGCTTAAGCAAGTACTGCGCGAGCGTCGTTTACGTGAAGGGAAGGGGTTTCCATTGGATGAGGCGGTGCTTGCCAGCCAATTGATTAGCCAAGTAGAAGGCGGCTTTTGTCGCTACGTGCGCTCGTCATTTAAACAGCTGCCGACCGCCAATTTCGAGCAATACTGGCAACTGCTCACCAATCAACTGCAGTGAATAGCAGTGCAACGAGCGTAGTGCAGCTGGCGCACTCAAGTCAGCCAGCTGCACACCTGTAACTTAAATCCCGTAGCTCGCCTGGTACGCTTTCACCGCCGCTAGATGAGCCGGATCCGCTTGGCTTTGCTCCAAATAGGCGACCAAGTCCGACAAGCTAATGATAGAAACCACCTGGCAATCGAAGTCACGCTCCACTTCTTGAATCGCCGACAGCTCACCTTGACCACGCTCTTGGCGGTCAATCGCCACCAACACCCCAGCAAGCTGCGCCCCTTGCGCCTGAATCAGTGTCATTGACTCACGGATAGCGGTACCTGCAGTGATCACATCATCCACCAACATCACACGGCCACTCAGCGCGCTGCCGACCAAGTTGCCGCCCTCACCATGGTCTTTGGCTTCTTTACGGTTGAAGCAATAAGGCGTATCCACATTATGGTGCGCAGCAAGTGCTACCGCGGTGGTGGTCGCAATCGGGATCCCTTTGTACGCAGGACCAAACAAAACATCGTAATCAATCCCTGCATCCATCAACGCGGCCGCATAAAATTCACCCAGTTTTGCCAAGTCACGCCCGGTGTTAAACAAGCCGGCGTTAAAAAAGTACGGACTTTTCCGCCCTGATTTAAGCGTAAACTCGCCAAACTTTAATACCTCTCGCTCAAGGGCAAACTCAATAAACTGGCGCTGATAGGCTTTCATTCGTTCCTCTCTTGGTTGTCTTGGTGACACGCCACATGTCACCCGGGGTCGGATAGATAAAAAAATAGCCCCCGATGTGGGAGCTATTCAATCTGTTATGCGTCGGCGAGTGCCGATTTTTGCGCGACGACAATGTCATCAATGCCCTTACTGGCCAACGCGAGCATCGCGTTTAGCTCATCGGGGGTAAACGGCTCCGCTTCGGCGGTGCCCTGCACCTCAATCATGCGGCCATCTTCGAGCATCACCACATTCATGTCGGTATCGGCCGCCGAGTCCTCCACGTATTCAAGGTCACAAATCGGCGTTTGCTGATAAATACCCACTGATACAGCGGCCACATGCCCACGCATCGGGTTAGCCGCAAGCTTGCCATCACGCACCAGCGCGTTAAGCGCGTCTGCCAGGGCCACGCTCGCCCCCGAAATGGACGCCGTGCGCGTGCCGCCGTCGGCTTGAATCACGTCACAGTCAACGGTAATGGTGCGTTCACCCAGTGCTTTTAAATCGACCGCGGCGCGCAAACTGCGGCCAATCAAACGTTGAATTTCGACGGTACGGCCACCTTGTTTACCGCTGGACGCTTCACGACGGTTACGGGTGTGGGTTGCACGTGGCAACATGCCATACTCGGCAGTCACCCAACCTTGGCCCTTGCCTTTTAAAAAGCGCGGCACGCCCTCTTCAATCGTGGCGTTACAAATCACCTTGGTATCACCAAAGCACACCAACACAGAGCCTTCTGCGTGGGCCGTAAAACCGCGGGTAAAGCTAACGGGACGAATTTGGTCGAGTGCTCTTCCACTTGGGCGCATGCAAGTTACCTTATTGACTGACAGAATGTGGGCGCGATTATACGTGTTTCTCCGCCCGCTTGCGATCCCTGTCCGCCCGACAGACCAAGACAGCTGACGACAGGGGCGCGGATGCGTATAATCTTTGCCATTCACCTTCAGCACACAAGAGCAGGTACACATGATCCACAGTATGACCGCCTACGCCCGTCAAGAACTCAAGGGCGATTGGGGCAACGCGGTTTGGGAAATCCGCTCCGTTAACCAGCGCTATCTCGAAACCTACATTCGCATGCCTGAGCAGCTACGTAGCCTTGAGCCTGTGGTACGCGAGCGTTTTCGCAAGCGCCTAGCCCGCGGCAAAGTGGAATGCAACCTGCGCTTTGATACCTCACAAGCCAGCCAAGATAAGCTCACCATCAATGAAGCCTTGGCCAAGCAAGTGATTCACGCCGCCAAATGGGTGAAAGAGACCGCGGGTGAAGGCAACATCAATCCGTTTCAAGTCCTGAACTGGCCAGGGGTGATGGAAGCGCCGGAGCAAGACACCGACGAGCTACACCGCGCCTTATTAGCTGGTCTTGATGACGCACTCGATGCCTTTATCGCCGCACGTGCCAGCGAAGGCGAGAACATGAAAGTCCTGATTGAGCAACGACTTGATGCCATTAGCGCCGAAGTGATCAAAGTGCGTGAAAAGATGCCCACAGTGATTGAGTGGCAGCGTGAACGCTTAACCACGCGCTTAGAAGAAGCACAAGTGGAACTCGATCCAGCCCGCGTTGAGCAAGAAATGGTGATGCTGGCGCAAAAAGTGGATGTTGCGGAAGAGCTTGACCGCTTGGACTCACACGTTTCAGAAGCACATAAAATCCTCAAAAAAGGCGGCGCCTGCGGCCGACGCTTGGACTTTATGATGCAAGAGTTCAACCGCGAAGCCAACACCCTCGCCTCCAAATCAATCAGCACCGAAATCACCGCCTCCGGCGTCGAGCTCAAAGTGCTTATCGAGCAAATGCGCGAGCAGATCCAAAACATCGAATAGTTTTTCTACCCGTCCAAGAATGTCCTAAAAGCCCTGTATTACCTTGTGAAGAGCATTGAAAATACAGGGCTTTTTTATTTTTCCCGTCCAAATCGGTTTGCAGATGTCCGTTACCAGTTGCTGTTTAAGTGGTGGGCAAAATGGTGGGCAAGCCCTGTTTTTTTGACTCAATAAGCAAAAAGTCAAGGTATCTGGTGAGCAGATTTTTGCATCTATCTCACCACCGCCTTATGCCATCTCCACTTATCGTGCTGCTTGCAGGTTGTTCAATCACTCAACTATCGAACCAATCGATAAACAAACAGTGGTGGGCAATGGTGAGCAAATTTTAACGATTTCTTAGGAATATAGAGTAACAAACGATGGCAAAACTAACCGCAACTCAGGTGCAGTCTTATGCTCGCACCGCAGCAGCAAACAAAAAATACAGTGATGGTAATGGCCTATATTTTTGCGTAAGAAAATCTGGCATGCCGTATTGGATGCTAAGGTATACCAGCCTAAACGGACGACGAGAAGCCACGCTCGGTCAATATCCAAGCATGACCTTAGCAGAGGCTCGACTTGAATCGTCTAAAATGCAGCTACAACTTCAGCAAGGTGAAGATCCATTAGCAATTCGCGCTATTGAAACCATCCCAGAGATCCAAAATGTCAGCCAGCTGTTTCAAGACTGGTATTCCAAAGACTTAAGTCGCCGGTTAAAACACCCAAATATACCCAAACGTGTTTTTACCAAAGAGATTGCCCCCGTGATTGGTCAACTCCCTATCCAAGCAGTGCGGCCAACACATGTACGTGAAGTATTAGAACGCATTCGAGAAAGTAACCGCCCTACCATCGCCAACGATACCTTGATGTACATGAAGCAGCTGTTTCGACATGCGATAAAGCTCGACTTAACGCTGAATAACCCCGCCGCAGCATTTACCGTGGACGATGCCGGTGGCGTGGAGTCCAGTAAAGACAGGATGCTCAGCAAAGAGGAAATTCACTACGCCTTTAGCGTGTTTCATACCCATATCAATAGCTTTGGCCGCGACAACTACCTCGCTTGCTGCCTGTTTTTGGTGTTGGGTGTGCGCAAAAGCGAATTGTGCGAAGCCATGTGGCGTGAAATGGATTTAACCACGGGCGTATGGGACCTACCCAAGGAACGCAGTAAAACAGGCGTGCCAATCAGCATCCCCTTACCGCGCCAAGCCATTGCTTGGTTTAACGAGCTACAAATCCGCGCTTGTGGCTCGCCTTATGTTTTCCCGGCCAGACGAGCAAGCCACCGTCCACATATGGGGCCAGATACACTGAACCGCGCAATTTCTAAACTCTTTGGTCGCGAGCCTGGGCGCAAAAAGCAGCCACCCAATAAAATGGGCAAACTTGAACACTTCACCGTACACGATTTACGCCGCACCTTTCGCAGTCTTGCCGCCTCTTTAGGCATTGCAGGCAACGTGGCCGAACGCTGTCTTAACCATAAGCTAAAAGGCGTTGAGGGTATCTACGACCGCCACGATTACTTTGAAGAGCGCCGTATTGCCCATCAAACCGTGGCTGATGTGGTTGAACCACTGGTGAACTTTGAGCCCGCTTCACAACACCACACAGGAGGGCGCTAACATGCAGTTTATGATGCGACTTGCCCCCATTACCTTTCCAATCGCCATGCTGGCAGGCCTTGGTTGGTGTATTGGCATTGCCTTACTCGAACAACCTCATGGCATAGGCTACGCGCTTACTCGGTATTGCCTGATGGTATTCGTGGTACTCGCTCCTTGGCTGACGCTAAAACTCACGTTCTACGTGATGGTCAGCCTAGGACGCAAACTGGGGCTCATCCCGCCTGCACGCCCAACGTACAGCCTAGGTTATGAAGAATCACTCTATTGGTTCAGAGTATTGGCCTTTTTCGATGGCAAACGCAGCCGTATGCCGAAAAAGCCTATCAGGAGAAACTAACAAACCACCCATTTGCTCACTTAACGTGGGCAGTTGGGACAATGGGGCAACACTTGATATGCAGAGCTTTAGAAGGTGAATAAGAGGAAATTAAACTGCCCCAAGGAATGGGGCAATTGTGGGCTTTGATTGACAAAAATAGGTCACTAAACATAATCTTCAAGCCAATATGGCCGACGCCTCTGCATTTCTGTACGCGTCGGTTCTCATTTCGCCTTGTCACTATCCAGCCATTGCTTTTCCTATCGATAGCTCGCTTACAAAATACCACACCCAGCTTTAAGCTAAATCAACCAACCCAATTACTTACTTTGATCAGCTGATGCAATCCCCCTAGGCGTCATTTGCTAATCCATGAGTTTCAACAGCCGCCACACACTTCCCCATGCCTTTACCCCCATACGCCAAAACCACTATCCGTTTGGCTTTTGGATCGAAACGCCAAACAGGGAAATTAGCCCATTTACTGTTTGGCGTCTCGATTGAAATCCAACGCTGCTAGGCCTTGCCGGTACTGGCTTAAAGAAAGGTTTCGCACTTTTTGCACTCTAAACCAACCTCGACTCCAACGTACAAACCGTTTGATTTTTTAAACCCAGAATGCAAACGACCGTTTGGCGTCTCGATTTTTTTGCACTTGGCGAATGCCGCCAAACAGCGCCGTATTGGACCATGTATATCAAACAGTTAGCCGCACACAGGTCATCATAAAAAACTGATTTGACTGGTTAGTTTGATGGCCATTTCTTTCATCTAATTCACCACCGCGTCTGCACCCGACGACTGAAAATAGACGGCATGAAAAACCAACAAGGTGATAAGTGACGTGTTATGGGCAAGTGGTAACGATTGGGATAGAGAATGGATACAGCAGGTGGTCGCTTTACTGGTTGGGCAAGGAGCCTTTACCCTCTACCCAGCACTAAGCCAGTGCGAGAATGCCGCCGAACGTTTAACCCGCTGGCTTACCTTTCAGTTACCACGCATTAAACAAGCACACCCAGGCTGCCCGATTCACCAATGGCTAAATAGCATTGGCGCACAAATGATCGTAGAAAAATGGCAAAGCCCCGAACAATGGCCAAACCTGTATTGGCTACCTTTACCTGAGGTTGATGGGCACGCGCAAGGCGGGTTGGCTCTGTTACCAGCACATTTTTTATCGGTATATAGGGATGGCACGAATCAAACCAACACAGTGCAAGCAAGTACACCAGCCAACGCCTGTATCTTTTGGTGCATTACGCCTTTATCTAAAACAGGAAAGCGCGCTACCTTGCACCCCAAACAGCGAAACCGCGGCTTTTGCCTGCCCAGTTCGCCGGAGGAAATAGGAAAATCATGTACAGGGTTATTACTGAGAGGTTTGAAAAAAGAAAGCCAAAAACGAAACGGCAAAGTGATCAGCCACCAGATAAACCTAGCGCTGCTACACCATCTTTGTGGACCGGAGAATGATGTGTGGTTGAAAGCGAATTTTGGTGCCGTAACTCATTACGGTACCAAAAATTAGAAGCCTGAAAAAAGAGTAACCCCTCACAGGGCGCTGATCTAACGGGTAGCGGGAGAGGTGTTGTTGGTGCGATTTTAATATCAAAAGCACCAAATAGCTCGATGTTTTTGGCTAGAGCGTTCTCTGTTAGGTTTTTACTCAGGCTTCACTTTGAACTATTCGGAATTTCCAGATGGTTGCGTTTTGTACAGCTCTACCAGCTTGGTTATATGACTCTTAATAATTAACTCTTTTTTTATCAGAAAGATACCTGGTACCGACATAAATGTCGGTACCAGACAATAACCACTCTTCCCTCTCAATACAGCCAGGTATCCGGTCAATTCAAGCATTTCCAAACACCATTCAAAAAAAATAAATCCACAGTAACGGCGTTTTTGCAATTTAAATAGTTGACAACTTATGAATCTCAGCTTAAGCTTATTCACAAGCTGCAGAAACGCCATTACAACGCATTCGAGGTGACAATGAAAGTTAATTTGAAAAAAATTGCCTCTGTACAGATGGGACACTCTTTTAGGTCAAAGCTTGAGCCAGACGCTAATGGAAATATCTCTGTTATTCAGATGAAGGATCTTACTGAAGATAACCGAGTTAATGCCCAAGAGCTAGTGCAGATTGCTATGCAGGACTTAAAGAATCATCACAGAGTTAAACATAACGACTTAGCATTTCGCTCTAGAGGTCAAACCAATACGGCAGCATTGATTGACCAAGAGTTGGGTGATGCTGTTATCGCTGCGCCGCTGTTGCGAATTCGAGTTGAAAGTGATTCGGTTATGCCAGCGTATTTATGCTGGTTTATTAATCAACTGACTTCACAAGCAGCATTACAAAGTAAGGCAACAGGAACATCGGTAAGAATGATTGGCAAACCTGCACTTGAGGATCTGGAGATAGTAATCCCCAGTCTCGATGTGCAGAAAAAGATCATTGAGATCTACCAACTATCCATCAACGAGCAGAAGCTAATGAATGCATTAGCCAAGAAAAAGGAGGTGTTAACTGACGCAATATTAATGAATTTAGCAATGAATACCCAGTAATGACAGTTACTGGGTTTAGACGAGCCAAAAGTGTGACAGCACTTTTAGCAAAACTTTAATCCACGTTTAATTTGAAAAAACAGGAGCCGAAATTATGGCAAAGAATACATCATCAAGCAAGGGCAATACCCGACATGTCGTACCACATCCTGACGGATGGGCAAACAAAAAAGGCGGTGCAGAACGCGCTTCAAGCGTGCACAGCACCAAAAAAGAGGCCGAAGCTGCGGCGCGCGAACAAAGCAAGCGTGAAGGCACTGAGCTGTTTATTCATGGCAAAGACGGCCAGATACAACGCAAAGATAGCCACGGTAACGACCCAAAAGACATTAAAGGATAGGAGCCCTTATGAGTGATGAATACAAAAAGAAAATAGGTGTACCTGAATCGCATATCCTCAACATCGTAAGTAGTCAGTGGTCGCAACGAAAAGGCCAAGACACTGATACCTATGAATGTGAAGAGCTAAACGAGCAAGGTGAAGTCATTGCACGGTACACCATAAAGGACAGTACATCGATTTACCCTCCATTTGGGCGGTCGATTACCTGGACTCAATCAGCCGTACTCGATTCTTAACCTTTTAACTTACAGCTAGCGGGGCGCTACCGGTATAGCCTGCCCCGCTTTATGACACTGACCAGATTTGAGGAATTTATATGACTAAAGATATGAACGACAAGATTCAACAAAAAGACATCAACAATGCAGCATGGGCTGCATGCGATACTTTCCGAGGCGCGGTAGACCCTGCGCAATATAAAGACTACATCCTAGTAATGCTGTTCGTAAAATACATCTCCGATGTATGGAATGACCACTACGCCGAATACAAAAAACAGTACGGTGACGATGACGTCCGTATCAGACGTAAGCTTGAGCGCGAGCGTTTTGTGCTGCCAATGGTTGAACTCACAGAAGAAATTGAAGACCCAGCAACCAAAGAGAAGAAAACCGTTGTTACCGACACCTTCTTGGCCAACTACTATTCATTGTTAGAGCGTAAAAACGAACCCAACATTGGCGAGCTGATCAACATTGTTTTAGAGCATATTGAAACCGCGAACAAAGCCAAGTTAGAAGGCGTATTCCGTAACATCGATTTCAACAGCGAAGCCAATTTGGGTAAAACCAAAGATCGTAACCGTCGCCTAAAAACCTTGCTAGACGACTTCAACAAGCCCGCTCTCGACATGAGCCCGTCGCGCGTGTCTGAAGATGTGATTGGTAATACCTACATCTACCTTATTGAGCGCTTTGGCTCCGATGCAGGTAAAAAAGCCGGTGAATTCTACACCCCCCATAAAGTCTCTGAGCTGGTTGCGCGCCTGTCTGCACCAAAATCGGGGGCTCGTATTTGTGACCCTGCCTGTGGTTCAGCCGGTTTACTGATTGAAGCCGCACGCCAAGTGGGCGATCGCAATTACTCGCTCTACGGCATGGAAGTCAACGGCAGCACTTGGGCGCTTGCGCGTATGAATATGTTCTTGCACGGCTCAGACTCCGCCCGTATCGAATGGTGTAACACCCTTACCTCACCAGCGCTGGTCGAAAATGACAGACTGATGAAGTTTGATAACGTGGTCGCCAACCCACCGTTTTCACTCGACAAATGGGGTTCAGAAGACGTTGAATCCGACAGATACAACCGTTACTGGCGCGGGCTACCACCTAAATCAAAGGCCGACTTTGCCTTTATCAGCCATATGGTTGAAGCCGCCGTTGAAAAAGAAGGCCGCATTGCCGTAGTAGTCCCTCATGGTGTGCTGTTTAGAGGCGCAGCCGAAGGCCGTATTCGTCAACAACTGATTGAAGAAAACCTATTAGATGCCGTGATCGGCTTGCCCGGTAACTTGTTCCCAAGTACCGGCATTCCAGTGGCAATCCTGATATTTGATCGCTCGCGTGAGAAAGGCGGCGCCAATGAAAACCGCAAAGACGTGCTGTTTGTCGATGCCAGCGGCAAAGACCATTACCAAGCAGGGAAAAACCAAAACATCCTGCTAGATGAGCACCTAGACAAAATTGTTGCAGCGGTAACCGCCCGTGAAGAGGTAGAAAAATACGCCCATTTAGCCACCTTTGACGAGATCAAAGAGAACGACTTTAACCTGAACATCCCGCGCTACGTCGACACCTTTGAAGAAGAAGTTGAGGTCGATATTGTCGCAGTACAGGCTGAGATCACCAGCCTTGAAAGCGAACTTGCCGAGGTTCGCGGCAAAATGGCGGCACTGTTAAAGGATATCGTGCCTAACGAGGCGCAAAACAACACAACGGAGGTGGCTGAATGAGTATGACGAACAATAACCATTTTGTTGACGCCAACAAAATGGTGGGAGGTGCGCTATGAGTGATAAGCAGCTTACCCAACCAGAACACACTAGCTTTGAAAGCTTAAAGCATGAATCGGAAGGCGCCGAGTTTTGGTATGCCAGAGAGTTACAGACTGTTCTTGACTACAGTACTTGGGACAAGTTTGAGCGTGTTATCAAAAAAGCGATCACAGCTTGTGAGGGCTCCGGCCAGTCGAGTGAAGACCATTTTTCCCAGGTGGGAAAAATGGTCGATATTGGCTCGGGGGCTAAGCGAACTACCCGTGATTATCAGCTTTCCCGTTACGCCTGTTACCTCATTGTGCAAAACGGTGATGCCAGCAAGCCAGTGATCGCCAATGGCCAGACCTATTTTGCTATTCAAACCCGTCGTCAAGAACTACAGGATGACACTGGCTTTCAGCAGTTAAATGAAGACCAAAAACGCCTAATGCTGCGCAATGAATTGGCCGATCATAACAAGCAACTGGCTGCGGCGGCCCGTGATGCAGGAGTTGAGTCTGGTTTGGACTACGCCATTTTCCAAAACCATGGCTACAAAGGCTTGTATGGTGGGTTAGACAATAAAGCCATTCACCAGCACAAAGGCTTAAAAAAGAGCCAGAAAATACTCGACCATATGGGCAGTACCGAGCTTGCCGCTAACCTGTTCCGCGCCACGCAAACGGAAGAAAAACTAAAGCGTGATCAGGTTTCGAATAAAAAACAAGCCAACCAAACCCATTTTGAAGTGGGTGCCAAAGTGCGCGCCACTATTGAAGAACTGGGTGGCACCATGCCAGAGGATTTACCAACGCCGGAAAAAGGCATTCCCCAGTTGGCGCGTGCGCAGAAGAAGTTGGAGGGTGATAAATGAGTAAATTAAAAACGGCGCCCTACGGTTGGAAATTAACAACTCTTGGCACCTTTATGGAGTTTAAAAACGGTGTTAATGCAGATAAAAATGCCTACGGCTCTGGTACTGAGTTCGTAAACGTAATGGACATCTTCAAAAGAAATTTCATGAAAAAGAGCAATATTCTTGGAAAGGTGGAAATTACTGAAAAACAAAAAACAGAGTACTCAGTAGAATACGGCGACATTCTATTTAACCGTACATCAGAAGTACCAGATGAAATTGCATTTTCATCCGTTTATCTTGATGAAGCAAAAATAACATTTGGCGGTTTCGTTATTCGTGGTAGACAGAAAAAGGAGCTTCTAGATCCTTTATTTGCTGGTTACTGCTTCAACAATAGCAGTATTAGGAGAGAGATGATCCGGCGTTCACAAGGTGTGGTAAGGGCAAACATAGGCCAGAAGGACCTCAATAAGGTTCCAATCCTTATACCGCCTAAAGGTGAACAGAAGAAGATCGCTAGTGCGCTAGCTCTTTGGGACAACGCTATCGAAAAAACAGAGGCGTTAATTGCGGCTATGGAAAAGCAGTTTGAGTGGTTGTGTCAAACGTATTTCAAACCCGGAAATTCAACTAATTCAGGTTGGGAAAAGCATAAAATAGCGACTTTTGTCACTGTGCGTAATGAAAGAGAAGTTCCTTCAGAGGAAGCTCCTCTCTACTCATTGACCATAGAAAACGGAGTAACTGCCAAAACTGATCGTTATAACAGAGATTTTCTTGTTATCGACAAAGGTGGCAAAAAATACAAAGTCGTACATCCAAAAGATATTGTGTTTAATCCCGCAAATCTAAGATGGGGAGCGATTGCCAGGTCGGAAGTTGAGCATAAAGTGGTTCTATCACCAATTTATGAAGTACTTAAGGTTGATGAAAATAAAATTGACTCTGACTTTTT
Organism: Salinivibrio sp. IB868; assembly: GCF_001995655.1. NCBI lineage: Bacteria > Pseudomonadati > Pseudomonadota > Gammaproteobacteria > Vibrionales > Vibrionaceae > Salinivibrio > Salinivibrio sp. IB868. Next base: position 136,554 of record NZ_MUEW01000003.1, on the reverse strand, counting down.
GACTTACGCGCTTACGTGTTCAAGGCAGATAGCTATTTTTGCAACTATGGTTGAAGGGACACTGGTTGAGCGAATGGCTGTCAAAATCGACACATTCCTCAGTTGTCACATTCACGTGCCAAGCTCCAAAGAAGAGCAAAAGAACATTGCCCATGTTCTAAATCTGAGTAAACAAGAAATCAGTTTACTCAAAAAGACCTTAGAACAATACCGCAGCCAAAAACGCGGTCTGATGCAAAAACTGCTTACAGGTGAGTGGCAAGTTGGTAGTTCTCAGCACCTCTCTGAGGAGACTTGTCAGGAGCTTTCTAGGGAGGGCGTCGCATGAGCACACCTCCAGTCAATTACGATACAAACTCGGAGCCTTCGGGCTTCGAGTTTAACGAAAAGTACTTGTCGCAAATTCCTGCCCTGCAACAGTTAATCAATTTGGGTTATCAGTACCTTACCCCTGAGCAGGCTTTGGCCGAACGGGGTGGGCGCAGTGCCAATGTGATTTTGGAAGGAGTGCTTCGCCAGCAGCTAAAAAAGATTAATCGCATTAACTATAAAGGTGGCGAGTATCTGTTTAGCGAGGAGAACATTCAAACTGCGATCCAAAAGCTCAAAAATATTAAGTTTGATGGCCTGCAAAAAACCAATGAGTCGATTTACGATTTAATCACCTTGGGCTCAGCCATGGAGCAAACCATTGAGGGGGACTCGAAAAGTTTCACTTTAAACTTTATCGACTGGAAAACGCCGTCGAACAACAACTTTCATGTAGTCGCTGAGTTCTCGGTTGAGCGCGCGCGCAGCACAGATACCGTGCGCCCCGATATCGTCCTGTTTGTCAATGGTATTCCCTTTAGCGTGATTGAATGTAAATCACCAAAAGTGGATGTTGAGCAAGCCGTATCACAAAACATTCGTAATCAGGGTGATGACTATATTCCACGCCTGTTTACTTATGTGCAGCAAGTGTTGGCGGTGAATAAAAACGCCGCCCAATACGCTACAGCAGGCACACCTAAGAAGTTTTGGGGCGTGTGGAAAGAGCAGGAAGATAAACCCGCTGATGTCGATAAAGGCATAAATACCACTTTAGACGAAGACACTAAAGCACAGCTATTCAGTGGCGAGTTTGCCGCCGCACGGCCATTTTTTGATGCGCTAGAGGCAGAAGGTAAACGCTTGGTGACGGAACAAGACAATGCCATTCACAGCCTGTGCCGCCCAGAGCGTTTATTAGATTTGGTGTATCGCTTTACCCTGTTTGATGGTGGCATTAAAAAAGTAGCCCGCTATCAGCAATATTTTGTGATTAAAGCGACTATCGCCCGAATTAAGCGTCTGACCAATAAAGGCAATGGTGCAAAAGAAAACCGCCAAGGGGGTGTTATTTGGCATACCCAAGGCTCGGGTAAGTCGCTCACCATGGTGATGCYCACCCGCGCTATGGCGCTTGAGCCGCAGCTTATCAACCCAAGAATCATTTTGGTTACCGATCGGGATGATCTTGATAAGCAACTGGGCAATACCTTTGCCGCCTGTGGTTTAAGCCGCGAGCGTGCCACGTCTGGCCGAAACTTAGTTAAGCACCTGAAAAACAAAGTGGGCCTGATCACCACACTTATTCATAAATTTGACAAAGGCTGGGTGGCCGAGAAGTTTGTGGATGAGTCGCACGATATTTTTGTATTGGTCGATGAAAGTCACCGCACTAACTTTGGCTCATTGGCCGCCCGAATGCGCCAAATGCTGCCTAATGCCTGTTTTCTTGGCTTTACCGGTACACCGCTACTGAAAAAAGAAAAGAATAACTTTGCCAAGTTTGGCGGCCTGATTGAGCCGCATTACACCATTAAACAAGCGGTCGCCGACGAAGCGGTATTGCCATTGCTGTACGAAGGCCGACATATTGAGATGGAGCAGAATCAGTCGGCTATCGATCTCTGGTTTGAACGCCACACCGCCGATTTAAGCAAAGAGCAAAAGGCCGACCTTAAAAAGAAATACGCCCGCGCTGAAATGCTAAACAAAGCTGATCAAGTGATATATATGCGCGCCTTTGATATCAGCGAGCATTTTCGTGCGAACTGGCAAGGCACTGGCTTTAAGGCTCAGTTGGTTGCCCCAGGCAAACCGGCGGCATTAAAGTACCAGCAGTTTTTGCAAGAGATTGGCACCGTCACCACAGAGGTAGTGATTTCTGGCCCTGATACCCGCGAAGGCCACGACGAAGTGGACGAAGGGCCAACCGATGAGGTGGGTAAGTTCTGGAATAAAATGATGAAGCGCTTTGGCTCTGAAGAAGAGTACACCAAGCAAATCATCAACCAGTTTAAACACGGCGATGACCCTGAAATATTGATTGTGGTGGATAAGCTATTAACCGGTTTTGATGCGCCGCGCAACACCGTACTGTATCTATGCCGAACCCTGCGAGAGCACACGCTATTACAGGCCATCGCTCGGGTTAACCGCCTTTACGAAGGCAAAGAGTTTGGCTATATCATCGACTATGCCAGCGTATTGGGCGAGCTGGATAAAGCCCTAACCATGTACGAAGCCTTTGAAGGGTTTGACGAAGATGACTTAGCAGGCACACTCACCTCCATCAACGAAGAAGTGTTTAAACTGCCACAACGTTACTCTGACTTATGGGATTTGTTTAAAGCCGTTAAAAACTCAAAAGACGAAGAAGCCTATGAGGTGTTGTTGGCCGATGACGAGTTGCGTGAAGAGTTTTACGAATGTTTATCGACATACAGTAAATCTTTAGCCATCGCTTTATCGTCTGAGCAGTTCATCATGAGCTCTGATGAGAAGAAGCTGCAAACCTATAAAAACGATTTAAAGCGTTTTCAGAACTTAAAGGCAGCGGTTAAGTTGCGTTACGCCGAGGCGATTGATTATCGCGACTACGAGCCGAAAATCAAAAAGCTGCTGGATACCCATATTCAGGCCAATGAAGTGACTCAGCTTAACGAGCCAGTGAATATTTTTGATGAAAAAATGTTTACCGCTGTGAAAGAAGAGCAAGGGGTTTATCAAACCAAAACTACGGCGTCGAAGGCAGACACCATCGCCCACGCCACGAAGCGCAGCATTTCGGAGAATATGGATGAAGACCCTGCGTTTTATGAGAAGTTTTCGAAGCTGATCCAAGCCGCTATTGATGACTTTAAGGCCAAGCGCATCTCAGACTTAGAATATCTCAACCGAGTGATTGATATTCGTAACAAAGTGGCCACGAAGCAGCATGATGATATGCCTGATTGCATTCGTGAAAACGACGAAGCGTGTGCCTACTTTGGCTTGATTAAGCCGCAGTTTCAGCAAGTGGCAACACTCAACGAGTTAGATGATGCTCAACTTGATGCCATTGCGGCACAAACATCGTTAGCGATACAAAAGATCATTGATGATCATTGGAAGGTCGATTTTTGGGACGATGCCGACGTTCAAAAAACGGCGATGAATGATATTGACGATTTTCTTTATGACGAAGTCAAAGAGCAGTACGGCGTGACGCTGAGCCTAGAGCAAATGGACGAAATCATTGAGAAAACCATGCAAGTTGCGAAGCACCGGAGGCATTCTTGATGTCGTCAACCATCAAGCAGGCCGAGGCACCAGCGGCAAGTGCTGAAAGGCTAGCGGTCGTATACGGAGGGGGAGAAATCCCCTTCCAGCTGGCTTTTTCTAAACGCAAGTCGCTGGAAATATCAGTTCACCCTGATAAATCAGTTTTTGTGAAAGCACCTGAAGGCACCGACCGTGAGGCCATTGAAGCTAAAGTTAAAAAGCGCGCTCGGTGGATCAAACGTCAAATTCGCTACTTTGACCAGTTTGCCCCAAGAACCCCTTCTCGCAAATACGTCAGTGGTGAAAGCCATTTGTATCTCGGTAAGAAGTATCGGCTAAAAATTGAAGTAGGTAGTGACAACGGTGTTGCGCTGAAAGCGGGCTTTTTTTGGGTAACGTCTGCCAATGGTAAACCAGACCATGTGGAGTCGCTACTTAATGATTGGTATCGAGAAAAAGCCGATTTTCATTTAAATAAGGTGTTTTCGGATTGTTGGGACAAGTTCAAACATTCAGATACAGACAAGCCAAAAATTAAAATCATGCAACTCAAAAAACGCTGGGGCAGTCTATCAAAAAGCGGAACGCTGACCTTAAACCGTGATCTGATTAAAGCACCGAAAGAATGTATTGAGTATGTGATCATTCATGAATTGTGTCACCTAGAGCACCACAACCACGGTCCAGAGTTTTATCGTTTGCTCGAACGCTCTCTACCAGATTGGGTGAAGCGCAAACATAAACTGGAAATGGCACTAATATAGTCAATACGATGTATCGAATAGCTAAGTACACAGCCAGTACACTAGCGATATTGTCCGCTTTAGACTTTGAACCTCGCCAAATACGTATGTTGACTGGCGGTACACTGCAAGGCGACAAGCCCACACAGGATTCATCGCCTTTTTAATCATCCAAAATACTGCCTTTAACACAATACATGCGTGGGCGGGTGTTGTCGGGCAGGCTGACTTTGCGCTGTGGTCGGTAGCCATCAGGGATTAGGTAGCCTGCGGCCATCAGCGCTTTGGCGGCGCGATCTGGGCTGAGACCTTCGGTGGCTTCACGCCAGCCGGTTGGGTAAAACAGATAGAGAGTATGTGGGCCAGTAGTATCAAGCCAACCCGCACGTTGGCGTACTTGGCTGCTGCAACCGGTTTGTTTGGGCGTAAAGCGGCTTTCGCCATGTTGCTCAATAAAGCTGCGTACTTGGCGAATGGCTTGCTGGTCTTCATTGGCAGCCACACCACCACGGGCGAGTATCCATTGGTTAAGCTGACTTAAACAGGCGGCTTCGACACTTTTAGCTGGCCAATCAAGTACTTTGGCTTGAATGGCTAACAGGCCTGCACTGGCCAGTAAGGCAAATTTTTCGGCAACTCGACACACTTGGCCGTCTGACTCGGGAGGTAAGCTGGCTAAAAAGCGTTGGCGTACATTTTGGAAAACGGGGCGCACCTGCGCGCTGTGCTGCGTTAAATACCGTAACCAGTCCAAGGCCAAGCAGCCGTAGTGTTGGCGACTTTGCTGTTTTAGATGATCGGCTAGATCGGCGGCGTTCATGCCATGGCTATGGTTAAACACGCCCATTTGCGCTCCAGCATCGGCACTGAGATCAATCACGCGCACTTGCTGGCCGGCTTTTACGCGCTTGCCAATACTGGCGAGGTGGCTTTCGAGCGTCACTTCGCCAGTGGATAAAAACACTAAGCGCCAACGGGCGGGTAAGCGCATTTCACCGTATTTCCCCGCTCGGGTTTTACCTTGGCCATTAGCAAGCATATAAGCGACATCACCCGCCTCTTTGGGATCAACTTCGCCCATTTCATCGAGCGCCAGCAAGGCATCGTTATGCGCTAACGCTGTGCCTTCTAAACCGTTGGCCGTGGCACGCCAACTATGGCGCAGCTGATTAGGCTCGCCCCACACCGATAACGCCGGATACAGCGCCGCGGTTTTACCAGTACTGCTGGCACCATAGAGGTGTAAACCAAAACCATCCACCCCACACAAGTGCAACAATGGCGCGGCCAGTGCAGCGCAGACACCAACAATCAATAGCGGGTTATCCAGACAATAACGGCCAACGTGCTGCCGCCAACTGTCGCTACTGCCTTGTTGAATAAAGCCTTCTATCGGGTGCATGGTTTGCAACACCATGCGCGGGTTGTTGCTGTGTTCGCTTGGGTAAAAGGTGAGGCGCGGATGCACATAAGCGTGGTGATGCCAGCCAATACAGTTCACGCTAATGGCCTTTTGCGTGGCCAGTTCACCCATTTGTTGAATAAAGAGCGAGAGCAACTGCCGCGCTTTGACACTGTTACTAAGCCGCATTCCTCGGTTGAGTAGGATTCGGCGGTACTCGCTGCCGTCTCCGGCCAATAGTTCTGCGGGCATGGCCCAGTAGCGATGGCGATTGTCATCGTCTAACCAGTGCAATAAATAGCCGTAGTTGTCCCCTTGCGGATCGCGGGTACGGGCGGCCACTTGCAGCCAAGAACAGATTTTAACCGGGCTATCTTGCCCTGCTGGTTGCATCACCAGCCAGTTTTGCGCGTTATAGGCAAAACCAGACGGTAATGTTTGCGCGTTGCTATTCATCTCACTGGCAGGTAACGGGGTTGGTACGGATGGTTTATCTACAGTCATAAGCAGCACCGATACGGCGGGATTCAATCCACTGGTCGATATCGCTTTCTAGCCAGCCCACGGCACGCGCACCAATACGAATGGATCGCGGAAATTCTCCGTTGGCCATCAAGGCATAAATGGTGCTGCGGCCAAAGCCGGTTTTGGCCTTGACCTCGGGCAAGCGCAAAATCCGCTGCTGACGCGCTGGGTGTGTTGATGTGGTGGATGATTGTGTCGTTGGGTTCATCGTTTGCTTCCTCACTGATCTGTTAAGTTCAGTTAGGAGTTTGACAGTACTAAACGGACGCAGTAGGTAGATAAATGCCCAGATCGTGCAGCTTTCTGAGGGTATAGTTAGCTAGCTGCCCCAGTTTGTAGATAGTGCCCCAAATAATAAATGCCATGTGGGCAGGGTTAGTGTGTGCCTAAGTGGCGTGAATTAAGGCGTTGCCCAGACTGCCCCTGATGCCCAAGGAACAGTGTGCTGCTTTGAAGTTCCCTACTCAAACCCCTGTATCGGTGAGTCGTTTGGATTAAGAGTTGATATGTCGAATGTATCGACACATAAAAAAGTTATGTCGAAATAACAGTAAAAAATCGACATATAAAATTGATATGTCGATCTAATCGACAGGACCTGTTCAGATCTTGGCTCACTTTACTTCGAGAGATTGGCAATTTATTGCTTTACAACTTGACGATAAAAGTGAAACTATAATTTCACTAAATTAAGATTTAAGAAATTATAGTTTCATTATGGATACTGTCGAGCCAAAATCAAAACGCACTGCGGTCATATTCCCTAGACAAAGGAAGATGTTAAACATCTTGGGAGAAAACTTAACATTGGCGATGAAGAGACGCGGCATTACTCAAGAAATGATGCATAGTAGGACAGGGATTTCTAAGCCAACACTGCGTAAAATATCAAAAGGTGATCCTTCCGTTTCACTTGGTCACTACGTTAAGGTTTTGGCAGTCCTCGGCTTGTTAGACGACCTAACCAAGGTCGCCCGTGATGACGAGCTGGGAAGAAAGCTGCAAGACATCCAATTGCTAAATAAAAAATAAGGGCGTCATATTCTTATAGCATTTGCTCATGTCCACATCGCTAAAACTTGGCAAACAATGCCAGCCAGCTTCAAAGAAGAAAGATAGCTATTAAGGGGCTGATTTATACTCAACCAGAACCCGTTTACACTTTTATGCGCATAAAAATGTAAAATTCCGCACTTTTCTGCGCGTAAAAGTGTGAAATGCAAGTGGAGTACTCTTCTATGCGTTTTACCGAACGGGGAAATTCAGCAGTTATAGGTCTACACAAAGTGACTTCATAGTTAACAATTTGTAGACCTGAATGCGGCATTTAAGCTTTTAACCAATCAAAACTGAACGATATTTTTTGCTAACAACATTTGACCTGTCTATAACTTCATAGTTTATCGTCATCCGTGTTCTGGTCTGTTTGAGCCAGCCGCGCCATAATTAAAAAGAACGGAAAGGACGTTTTATCTATGTATCGCATTTCTGAGTTAGCTGAAAAAGTCGGGCTGTCACGGTCAACCTTGCTCTACTACGAGAAGCTGGGGTTGTTACAGGGTGTTCGCCAAACCAACGGCTATCGGCTGTATTCAGATAAAGATATTCAGCAGTTGCACTTGTTGCAACAACTGCAAGCGGGCGGTTTAACACTTAAGGAATGTAAATCCTTTTTGGACAGCAAGGTGCAGCGCTCTGTACTCGAAAAGCGCTTGCAGCAGTTGGACGAAGACATCGCTAAAAAGCAACAAGCTCGCGCGTTACTTGCCGCCTTGCTGGGTGAAGGTTCGCTGCGTCTTTGGCACCAACAGACCGATAAATTAGCGCCAGACGCCCATCTGGATTGGTTAAAGCAGCAAGGCTTTAATGAACAGCAAGCCCTGCATTTGAAATGGTTATCAAAAGATATGAACGAACACGATCAATACATGGCCGACTTTATGACGGTATTCCAAGGCTTAGAACGCTGGGGGCCTGGTTCTGATGCCGATACACTAAAAGCCTTGTCCACACTGCCAACAATACCGACCAAGATCATTGATATTGGCTGCGGCAAAGGCGTTTCAACCCGTTTATTGGCAAAGCACACCCAAGCCGAGATTGTGGCAGTGGATAACGAGCAAAGTGCGCTGGATGAACTCGGAGAACGCCTCACAGAGCAGGGGTTAGATGCCCGCGTTACCTTAAGCTGTGCCAGCATGACGGATCTGCCTTTTACACCTGAAAGCTTTGATTGCATCTGGTCAGAAGCGGCGGCTTACATAATGGGCGTTGAGCAAGCGCTAACCCAATGGCGTAAATTGCTGACTGATAGCGGCTTCATGGTAATCAGTGACCTAATATGGTTAACCGATACCCCAAGCCAAGAGGCAGTCGCTTTCTGGAAAGGTGAATACCCAGATATGCAAACCGTCGAAAAACGCTTAGACCAAATGCGCCAAGTAGGCTTTGATGTGATAGATCATTTCACCTTAAGTGAACGAGCATGGCACGATTACTATCAACCACTCAAAGCGCGAGTAGCAGAAGTAAAAGCAAGCATGCCAAATTCAAACGCCATTGCAGATATCGAGCGAGAAATTGCGATTTATGAAGGCTACCTAGGCGAGTTTGGCTACCACATGTTTGTGCTGCGCAAAGGAGCTTAAAACAGGGGCGTAAAAGCGCCCCTGACACAACACGTTCAGCTGAGTTTAAGGATGAGACTTAGCGATAATAAAGCGCTGCATTTTCCTGTTTGCGCTGATCCAATGTCTTAGCAATCGCAGACACGGTTGTTTTACTGATCCCTTGTTGCGTCGCAAGATAAGCAAATTGACTGATGGCTTCTGCGACTTCTTTAATCACTTGCCTCGCATCACTCCAATTCGCAAAGCCAGCACTGGTTGCAAGTTTTTGCATTACCTTAAGCGGTGGCGCTTTGCCATAACCGCCGAACGCAGTGGCGTGTTCGTTAAATGGGTGTGGGCTGTAGGTAACATCGTAAAAAGGTGCAGGGTTCCATTGACCGTCATCCGCTTGCAAAAACGCCCAGTTTTTACTGTGGTCGTCTTGATTAGACGACAGCAGGTTAAAAACGGCACGGCGAAATTGCAGCTGCCCAGCGGCTGGCGATTTACAGAGCTGTCGGCTGGCTTTAATTAAGTCAATATAATCTAAACTTGGCGTTCGAAAGTCTGCATCCAGCAGCCCGCAAGCGCTGTGCATATGTAGGCGACCTGAACTGCGATTGCCGCTTAAATTGGTCTGCTCCGTGACATAATCAAAACGCTTAAGCGCTAACCAGGCAGATGCACCGCTTGAAGATGGTGCTTCAATGAGTTGCCAGACTGGTGGTTGGCACTTGGCAAGCTCGGCCATTTGCAAATAAACCGCCTCACACAAACCTTCTTCATGGCCGAGCGCTAGATTCTTCGAGGTAAATTTAATCAGCCAAGCCTCATCTCCAGGCTGAGCAAAGGTTCGACAATGCTGAGTTTCCCCAGCAGGCATATAAATCTGCGCCTTGGGCCTTGCTCCACCCGAACTACCACCGGCGACTAATGCAGCCAACACCTGTTGCGTATGCCCATCTAACTCATCGTGATTATCATCCATATAATCTGACATTGAAGCATCGAACAGCGTTTGCGCTTCTAAACCTAACGTAGCTAAATCAATATCCGCGTTCGTCGTGGCTGAAAACTCAGACACCGGAGAAAAAGACAATGCTCCCATGCCTTTATCACCGACAAAGGCCAGTCTATCCATCGCCGTTAATTGATTAGGCAGGATACCCTTTTGCCGGAAAATACGATCTTGCAACAGCATGCCCCAGCCATCGGGCAAACAATCTCCAAATACGCCATGTACTCCTTGGTGCGGCGCTTTAGGTGCGGCTTGAACTTGCGTATTCGCTTGCAAGGTAAACGGTGATAAATTGCCAAACTGCTGCAAATAGTCGTCAGCATACTGAAAAAAAACGCCTTGCCGATTCTGCGCCAAGACTCCAACAGATATCTGTTCACCTGAGCTTAGCGTACGAGTTACAGTGAGTTTTTGAATAGGTTTAAAACTCATCTTTTAGCACCTCATCAATACTCGTGGGTATAGCAGCACGTTCTTTGCTAGGTTGCGTGAGCTGATAAAGCCTATCTAGCGAATCAAGTGTCTGCCATAGCAACAACAATTGGCGAAATGAAATTTGCCCAGTCAGCTCAAATTTCTTAATAGTGGCCGCAGGTACGCAGCTTCGCTCAGCAAGCGCCGCTCGTGACAGCTTTGCCTGCTTGCGTAACTCACGTAAATAAGTCGCATAAGCTTGGCTTACATCGGTATCATCAAGTAAGGTAAAATTCATCCGCAAAGACCAAGTGGATACAGTTATGTCAATTATAGCGAATTAAATTATAAAATGGATATTATTGTATCTATTAGCAGATTGACCGTTGGAAAAATTACTCGATAAAACCCTTCAAAACTGCTATTTTTAGACCCTAACAGCAGCATAAAAACGGCACTGTTTTTCCATTGCTAACCACTAAGATTCAGTAAAAGCCATAGGCAAGTGGTGGGCAGTTTGGTGGGCAAACAGGCATTTTTGAACGGTTTCTTTTCGGTAACTTATTGAGTTTGTTAGGGTCTAGACCGCTACTCAATGAGCAGATTCAGAATATTGAGTGATCGTTATCTAGGCGTTTAAGTGTGATTCAGGCAGACAAAGGGGTTCGGCAATGACTGTTTGTGAACAGCCACGAGCCAAAAGGACAGAATTCTGGTATTGTTGTACTTCAGTCAACTGCTAGTAACTCATGGTAATCACGTTTTGATTTTTGGCGATGAGAAGCGTTCCACTATCAGCAGTGGTTGACTTCCTCTCGCCAGTTTAATCATGAGTGTTGCACTTATTATCTGAATTCAGGCGTACCGCCACTTATACGACGAACGCCGTTGAGATCGTGCACCGCCTGTTCCGCAAATGACTAAAAAAAAGGCGGTTTTGTGAACGAGAACAGCTTGCTCAAGCTATTCTCCACAAGTATGTTAAAGGCGTCTGAGCGTTGGTCGCACCCGGTGCAGAACTGGACTCTGACGCTATCGAAGCTGACCATTCACTTCGAAGGCCGACTGGATGATCATATAGACATTTGAAAGGCGTTGTTTCCTAAATCATTGAACTTATCATCCGAGCCGCGATCAGATCATCAACGCCTCAAACAGGTCACAGATGATGAGCAAAGCCAAGTACAAAATCAGCAATTGGAAGCAATACAATCAAGCACTGATTAATCGTGGTTCGATTACCTTTTGGGTTGATGACGCCGCTATCCAGACTTGGCACTGCAAAGAGCATCATGGAAAACGAGGCAGAGGCTTTACGTTTACCGATGGTGCCATTGAAACAGCACTGATGGTTAAAGGCATTTTCAAGCTCCCTCTTCGCGCCCTTCAAGGCTTTCTCGACTCGATATTTGGTTTGATGGACGTACCGCTAAAATCGCCGTCATACAGTTGTATCAGTAAACGGGCGAAGACGGTTGAAGTTAATTACCGATTACTCAGTCGTGGGCCCGTTGCTCACGTCGTCATTGATGCCACCGGTTTAAAAGTGTTTGGCGAGGGAGAATGGAAAATGCGCAAACATGGCAAGGAAAAACGCCGTGTTTGGCGCAAGCTGCATCTCGCGATTGACGACAGTACACATGAAGTGATTTCTGCCGTCGTTAGCTTAGCGTCTGTTGGTGACAATGAAGCCTTGCCGACGCTGCTCAACCCGTTACGCCGAAAAATTGCCCAAGTCAGTGCTGACGGCGCTTACGATACGAAAGACTGTCATCAGGTGCTCAGGAGAAAAGGTATCAAACCGACCATCCCACCGCGCAGCAATACGGGTTATTGGGAGAATGATCATCCTCGCAATGCAGCCGTCAGCGCCTTAAAGTCGGGTAACTTGGCAAACTGGAAACGAGAAGAAGGTTATCACCAACGCTCTCTGTCAGAAACAGGCATGTCTCGATACAAAACGTTAATCAGCCCTCAGCTGACACTACGTAACTACGATGCACAAGTTGGCGAAGCATTGGCCAACGTGAAAGCAATAAACAAAGTCATAAGGCTTGGTATGCCTGTTAGCTACCGAGTTGATTGATGGGAGAAATCCCATCAATATCAGTACGTTATGTGAATGATTTGATCAACAACGCCCCTTAAACACCCTAATATTCCCAAGCGCGTCTATACCAAAGACATCGCGCCCCACATCGGTGACATCCCACTTGATAAAATTACAGCCCGTGATATTCGCACCACAATCACTGCGATTAATGACTCTGGCCGCCCAACCATCGCCAATGACGTTCTAGGCCACTGTAAGCAGATTTTTAACCATGGGATTAAACTTGACCTTCTTCAGGGTAATCCAGCCTCTGCTTTCACTGTACGAGACGCTGGTGGCATAGAGCAAAGCAAAGACCGAGCATTAAGCGAAGAAGAACTAACAGCATTTTTCCGTATCGCGAGAGAAAACAGTACCAGCTTTAGCCGTGATAACTATTTAGCCTGTGCTCTATTAGTTTGTTTAGGAATACGTAAATCTGAATTGTGTGAAGCGAGATGGAACGAATTTGATCTAGAGAAAGGGTTGTGGCACCTACCGAAGGAACGTAGTAAAACCAATGTAGGCTTTACTATTCCATTAGCACCAGAAGTGTTGAAGTGGCTTGAGGAACTTAAGGTAAGCGGTTTTGGTTCTGAGTATGTGTTACCTAGCCGAAGAGCCAGTAAAAGCCCTCATATGGGGCCTGATACGCTCAATAGAGCTATTACTAAGCTATTTGGACATGAAGCAGGTAAAAAGAAACAGCCGTCGAATTTAATGGGTGGCATGCCACACTTTACCGTACATGACCTACGCCGCACTTGTCGTACGCTATTAGCAAAACAAGGCACTCCCGGCCATGTGGCCGAGAAGTGCTTGAATCACAAGTTAAAGGGTGTCGAAGGTATTTATGACCAGTATGATTATTTGGAAGAGAGAAGAGAAGCCTTCAAGGACTTAGCAATTAATCTGTCATCTATTATTAAATAGTAGAACTGTATCGCTAATCAAACAGCCCTGCATCACAACAGCCTGATATGAATGCCTTTTTAAGAAAGCGTTTATCTACAAAAGGATCGAGGTCCGTATCCAGTTCAATACTTTCTACATACTGTTTAGTCGGTACCTTAAGCTTATTAGAACGTTCAAATACTTCAGATAGCCATGCCTTGCCTGAGTTATTTGAGCAACACTCTGCTTTGTAACGTTCAGAAATTCCGTACAAATCATCCCATGTATCAAGCTCTTGTTGAATCGAGTCTGGGCCCATGCTTAAAGTTACATCAGTAGCTTCTAATTTTTTCCAATCTTGCGTTTGGATAGACAAAGATAAACTAATCAGATTCGTATGGTTTGCGTAGGGATAAAAAACCTTACGAGGTACTCGTAAAGGGTTTTTAGCTTTAGCCTTAGCGGTATCAGGTTTCTCTATATTGGGGTCTTTTGCTAATTTATAACTGCTGTTGCAATGCGGGCAAGCTGGTACCAAGTTAAGGAAATTAATAGTATTAAATGGATATTTTCCTTTAGGAAAGTAATGGTCATAAGCTTCCCGTGGTTTAGTAAACTGATTCAAAATGCCTGACAGCCCACAAAATGGGCATACATCTCGATCGTTCAACTGAGTGAATTTCAAATTATGATCCGAAATGAGTCCTATCCGACCTCTAACTGATGCTAGCTTGAGAAAGTCGCCTGAATACATATTTTTATAAAATTTCTCAAGCTCATTGACTAAACCTGGATACTGGGCATCTGGGTATTGAGCCTTAATTATTTCATAAGTAGCAGGGGTACACTGGTCCCCATATTCACAAAGCTTTCTAATATCATTATTAAGAGCAAACCAATCTTTAAACTGTTGCTTTTGGACTACACTCAACAGCTTAAACTTTTCAAAGAGTGAATGAAGAGGAGTGAGAAAATTATTAGCACCAGCTACTTCTTGTGTATCAAGCTCTTTTATCATATCCCTTAAATCAGGCTTAGCTGCAAATAAAGCATCGACATCATAGTCCATACCATCAACGGCAATACACCATACATCTTCCAAAATGAACTGAATATATTCTTGCATTTTGTTCATGTCATGGTCTAAAAATTGATACGGAAAAAGCATCAGTCCTAGTCCTTTAAACTGTCCATTATCGTTTTCATCAGAAGGAGTTTCTCAACAGAATCGCCGAGTCGATTATCGATACGCTTTAACAAGCTCTCAATATCTACGCCTTCTTTTTCGAACTCTTCTTTAAAATCATCTAAAAGCTTATGAGCATAGCCGCCAATAGTCTCGTGCTTTCCGAACGTTTCTATGGTTATTTTGTTTATCGATGCACCTAAGGTTTTATATTCTGGATACTCGATAGTGACCTGATTAATTCCAGGATCTTTCTTAAAAACCATGACTTTATGACGTTCGCTATCAGAAATTAAAAACGGTGTGTGCGTCGTGATTAACATCTCATGGCTCGCTTGCTCTATATCCTTTTCAGGAAAGCACGATCTTAGCCGGCTAATAAAGTTTGATCGCCATGCAGGATTGAAATGTGTCTCAGGTTCATCCAATAGAAATAAACTATTAGTGTCCTTGAATAGCAGACACAGCCCAAGGCTATGCAGTAGCTGATGTTCCCCATCAGACAAAGATTTAAGCAAAACTGGCTCTTGTATACCTTCTTTGTTAAACCAAAAGTTCTTAAAACGCATGATTCGTTGATCAGAAGCTAACGTGGGTACTGTTTCATTAACGTATAAACTATCTGATTTATATAAATCAGACTTAAGTTGATTGCTAACCGTATACAAGTTCAATGACAACAAGACCTGAAAAGCTTGAAACAATTCGATAGGTGATTTGTTAACTTCAAAACTGAAATTTTCAGCAAAAGCCTCCCTGGTCGCACTATTGACACAATAATCCAGATATAACGTATCTGTTTCCTGATCTACAAAGAAACAAGTCGCACATCGTTTTAATCTAGTGATCATAGGATCAAATCTATCTGAAGAGTCTTCATCTGCTTCTAACAAATCAACAAGGTTTAGTGTGTACCTATTGTTTTCCTCATTGACATCCAGAGCAGGATGTTTCAGTCCAAACAAGTTAGCTTGCTCCAAGCTAATATCAATACTGCGTTTGATGACAATACGAAACTCATGCAATGCACCTAGCCCCATATCAACCTCAAAAAGCTCTCTCACTCCAACTTCATCATATAACAAATTACAAAGCAGAATCGCTTGGCTATACGAATTGTCCATATAAGCCATGCGTGTTTCTGGACGGCCAGAATAAGGAAGCTGATCTCTTAATGCACCCCAATACTCATCAAATTGAATAAACCTCATTTTAAAAAAAGGCAAACTCAGTACTTCGTTTTCACCAGAGGAATAACCTAATACAAAGTCCGGAAGTAACCGCTTAATTTCATCTGGCGATAGTGGATTATGGTCTTTATACAGTTGTTCACGGTTTAACCATTGCACTTTTGGCGATTCACCTGATTTCTTCGTGATTAATACATGTGCATTTATTCGAACATCACTACTTCCAATCGGCATCAAGTACTCAATTTCAAAGCCATCGGGACTAGCAATATCACTCCTAAAACCAGTATCATTAGTCTCTTCATCATACCCAAATGTCGGCGGAAGGTTATCTAAATACATGCATTCCAAGTGATAGAATATTGCAGCTAAAGCTTCTAGAAGGTTAGACTTACCACTACCATTGGGTCCTGCACAAACAAAAGGTGCGAAGCCTTTTTCACTAAACTGAGGTAAGTCAGAGGATTCATCTTGAAGGGTCCATTCCGAACGAAAAACATGCTCAAACCCCGCTTGTAAACTGCGAAATCCTCTTGGGGCTGTTATCTTAAGGCGAATTAATTTCATTTCTTATTCACCTTGAATTTTATACTATTCGACACTTCTTCATATTCTTGGAGGAGCACTCCATTTCGAAGCTCACTAAAAATAAAATCTTTAGATAGTTCATAGTCTTCTATTGAAAAATAATAGTWTTCACCATCTTCTGATGTAAAGTTACTGATCCAGTTTTGTGCTGACTCCCAAAAATCTTGCAGAGACAAGGACGTTGTATCATGGTCTGTTAAAAAACCCTTTAAAAGTTTAATTAACCACTTTTGACGTATTTTATCCTTACTAAAATCCAACATCATTTTAGGTGGAGAAATATTTTCTAAACGTTTTGTAATTTGTTCGATCGGCCTTGTGAGGCTATCAACCAGTTCAAATGGCTTAGTAATATGGTTGATTTGCTCCAATTTCTTAGCGAAATGATCAAATTTTTCCAGTGGTTTCGCAGATAAATTCCCCAAACCCTGATCTATTTCACTTATAAATTGAGGTTTATCTTCAACAATCTCCACTAGTTCTTCTTTATCATCAAGCACTTCTGTTAAAGGTACATTTCTTAAATTCAGCTCCCCCTTAAATGCTTTATGACTTAATGACTTGCTTAACAGTTCGAGGTCCTTAAGGCTCACCTTATAAGAATTTATTATCTCTTCAATCTTATTAACAACTTCAGAAAATTTAAGTTGTAAATCTATATCAGGAACCGGAATCAAAGCCGAATTTAAATTGGCTTTAGAAATATTAGGCATAGAGCCAGCGGCCCCACCAGCCAAACTTTGTATTTTTTTACGCTGAGAAGGATATGACAGCAATTTCCATAAATAGATTGGATTAATTTCATTTTTATCTTCAATAACAAGACGAAAAATTAAGTCCGGTAAAAGAAGTTTAGAACGTGTTTCATGTRCAAAAGCGGTTGCAGCAACTAACTCATAAGTATTTTTTCGAGTGAAAAGTAAGTCACCAGCCTTTACTTCATGCTGAACCTTTGGTGCAACATCAGACAGCATTGCCTTATTTTCATCTTGCTTAAACACACCAGATGTAACTGCTCCAAGTTTCAAAACGCCCCATTGGTCGTTATTGGCTGGTACTGAATCACATTTAGGACTCCAACCACTATCGATTTGAGAAAGAAGCCTACCTAAAGCTTTTTTATTCCACTGCTTATTATTCTGAACTGGATCGCCAAACATCTCAAAAAACACACTTTGAAGCAGTTCATCTAATTCTTGCAACTGATTTTTTCGTTGAAGAATAAGGGACTCTACCTTACATAACAAATAAGCAATACGTCTTTGATTATTTACATTAGAAGGTACTGGTATTCTATGTTTTTTTATATCTTTTAGACTAATCGAAGGATAAGTAGGGTCCCTAATTAATTTAGATGGAGAAAAATACTTTAATGCTAATCTCAAGTATGATTGGTCAATATTATCTTTTGGCAGCAGAATCGCCAGGTGACTAACAACATAAGCTGGGTTTTTAAGTGAATAAATACGCCCTTTTGTTGCCGACATCCCGCTTTTTGCAAAAAGAATAGAGCCTTTCGGATATAATTTTAACTTTTTGATTTTTGCAGTTTCTTCGCTTATAAGCTCAAGTTCGCTCTCTGACTGACCTTCTATAAGTCCTTTAAGAGAGCCAGCTCGAATAAACGGAGTACCGCTTTCTGAAAATTCACCTTTTTTAGGAGCACTTTGACCCGCTGAGACTTCGGCCACAGAACCAAGTTCGATCTCAATCACTGATCATACCTCGTAATACCAACAGCTCTTTTACAATACCACTTTCTATATTAACTAAGTCGCTATCAGAAACATTACCAACTTCAGCCGACAGTAGTCGTTCTAGAATAACGTCTGGTGCTTCATGATGAACCTTATCAAGTTTCTCTTTTTTATAGTGATTGAAACTAAGGTTATAACCATTAATTTCAATTTCAGTTCGAGGGATCGCAAAAAGCCTTTGGTTTCTATCCCATTCAAGGGGTTCACCTTTTTCATCTAACCTTTTTTCATTGCGAGTATGGTACTGAGCAACAATATCTTGCAAGTCACCACAATCGTCTTTTTTATTACGTTTATCATCTAAACTGTAACCGTCATCCTCCATATCATAGAACCAAACATTCTCAGTAGCAGGCTTGCTCACTTTGTCCTTTGGTCCCCATACTTTGGTGAAAATCAATATTGCAGTACTGACACCAGCATAGGGTTTAAATACACCACTAGGCATAGTAATAACAGCTTTAAAATCACAACGTTCAAGCAACAATTTACGGACGAACTGGAAAGCTTTTCCAGTACTAAACAGTACCCCTTGGGGTATAATTACGCCAGCAGTGCCGCCAACTTTAAGCAAGTGGTAGATATTTTCTAAAAATAATAATTCAGACTTAGTGGTCCCAGATTGAAAGCGGTCATTGATATCCCCCTTATCAATACTACCTGTAAAAGGTGGGTTAGCCATGATGATGTCGTATTGGCCTTCTTCCTCGAAGCTTTTACTTAACGTATCTTTATAGTCAATTTGTGGTTCGCTAATTCCATGCATCATCAGGTTCATTAAACCTAAGCGTACCATAGTGCCATCGATGTCAAAGCCAAATAAACTGGTATCTAGTATCGCTTGAGCGTCAGGCGTTAGAGTAGAAGCAACTGATGTCCGAATAAAACCGTCTTCATCAGGGAGCAAATTCTTTATACCAGTTTTGAGAGCAAGTTGAGTAACAATGTATTGGTAACCGCCAAGCAAGAAGCCACCAGTGCCGCATGCTGGATCGCAAATCTTATCGCCAAGCTTTGGTTGAACTAACTCTGCCAAAAGTTTGATGATATGACGAGGAGTGCGAAATTGACCATTTTTACCCGCAGTAGCAATCTCAGATAGTAGAAACTCGTATACATCGCCTTGGATATCTTGAAAGTTTTGTCCTTGTTCAGCATCTTTCTCCATGATGGCAAATATTTCATCAATGATTTTTACCGCTTCGACTAATAGGGATGGCTTGGGAATGATAAACACAGCATTTTTCATGTGGTGAGTAAAATTCGACTCTGTCCCGTTCAAGTCTTTTAGAAATGGAAAAACCTTGGTTTGAACGTGCTGCAGCATTTGCTCGGCTGGCTTTTTATTAAATTGACTCCAGCGCAACTCTCTCCTATCTATGCCATACTTTTTCTCATCGTTAGCACGATACTCAATCTTTTCTAACTCAGAAGCACTGTCAGGAATAGTAGTGCGTAACTCTGGTGGCACCCACTTACCTTCAAATTTTGACACATAAGGTTCACCAGTCCATTCAGCATCCATCTGCTTCTTTAGATCTAACTCATCTAAACGCTTCATAAAAAGTAAGTAGGTAATCTGTTCGATAGCTGTCAGTGGGTTTGAGATACCACCGGACCAGAACTTGTCCCAGAGTTGATTGATTTTACTTTTGAGTTCTGCGTTATGCTGTAGCATGATTGTTCTCTATTAATTAGGCCGCTAACTGCTCTGTTAGCTGTAAGATGTCATTGATTTCATTAGGGCTAAAGACGCCACGAATCCCTTGAGGGTGTATCACTGTAAATGGTGTGCTAATGAGATCCTTTTTCTCGACTTTTTCTCGCTCTATTATCACACTTTTTAGCAGTGACAAAAACTCTAACTGTCGACTAGTCAACGTTGTATGCGTTTGAATAAACTGCTCAAACGCCCTACCAACCGTTTCTGGAAAACTGTCGAGAACCTCGACACCTAGAATGTGTCGTATGAACTGAATAAATTGGGCTTTCTTATTTTTATATACTTGTCGAAGAAGGTCTTCCGTAATGTGTGGATGTTCTGCATGAAGAATGTCAGCAAGTACAACGACTTCATCACCACCAACATTTCCACCAGCTTGAATTTTTTGTAAAATAGGGGTGTTTTTCGTAAGATCAAGAATCAGTTCTTCCACCATCTCTTTATAGCGTGAAATACTTACCGCTTCATGCTGAGGACCGAACTCAATCATCTCTTTTTTGTGCAAGCTATCTACAAAGTTGAGGTGGACTTGAGATTTACCATCACGTTCTTGTTCACGGAACTTCATCAATGGTCCTAACTTGCCACAAAGGTAGTCTAAATCATTATCACTAATATTGGTCCAATAGTGATTACTTTGAGCGTTACGCACCAATGTTTCCTCAAGTTTTACAAAAGGGACAGTAAGAGGGAGACCTCTTATTTGTTCTACAATTCCAGCTTTTAGTGCCAGTGCTCTTTCCTTCTCTTCACTTAAAGCGGCAAGAGAGTACTCTAAGAGGTCACGTTCAAATCGCATTTCTTTAAAATCTGTATTCGATACAGCTCTAAAAAGTGGCTTTATATCTGTTCGTAAAAATTCAAGTTTTGGATGATCTAATAACTCCCAAAAACCACGTTCAGTTAGTTTATCTAAAAGCGCAGAAGCCTCTTTTATGATAATTGAGCTACTCGGTAACTGTTCGATTTGTTGCTGTAATTTTTTTGTCTCTCGTAGAGCAACTTCTTGCTCTCCTATATCAATTGCTTTTTCAATTTTATCTATACGCAAACCAACTAACTTTACAGGTAAAGGAAGTTGAGACTTGAGCTCCCTACCTTTAGGTTGAAGCTTGAAGTATTCAAAGTTATCCCAGCAGTCAATTATTAAAAATGCGTCTTTCTCTGTACACCAAGGTTTGATTTTTTTTGGTTCAAGTAAGCGAGTTCCTCGTCCTATCATCTGCCAAAACTTGGTATAAGAATAAATTGGTTTCGCAAATACCAGATTCACCAACTCACGTACGTCAATACCTGTATCGAGCATATCAACACTAATAGCTAAACGAGGCATGTCGTTGTTAGTAAATTGGTCTAACAGCCCACCTTTACCGTACACTCTAGGATCATCAGAAACCAATACCTTAGCTAGTTCCCCACTGTATTGTGGGAAAAGCTTATCGAACGTACTTTCAATGCGGCGAGCATGAGCTTTCGAAGAACAAAAGAAAATTGTCTTCCCAGGTAAAACACCATCTGAGTCTTTAATGCACTCATCCATAAACTCTTTTACAATTAGAGTGTTAGTTCCTTGGTTGATTACCTGCTTTTCTAACTGAGTCCCTTCAAAATTAAGCTCTTCTATTTCTTTACCTTTAAGTATCAACTTTTTTTGATCTTCAAGTGAAATGGTACGCTTGCTTATTCCTTCCATCTGGAATTTTGTTTTTATTTTCATTACCTGAAAATTACTCAAATATGGAGGAGTGTTGTTTACCGCTTCTTCGTAGGTATAGGCAAAAGTTGGTAAGCCATCTTCACAATCAAAAAGCTCAAAAGTACTTCGGTCTATAGTGTTAATAGGCGTAGCCGTTAACCCTAATAGAGTAGCATTAAAATACTTTAGAATTTCGCCGAAGGCGTTGTAGATAGAGCGGTGGCTTTCATCCACAACAATAATGTCAAAAAAGTGGGGAGACAGCTGTTGTTGTTCGTCCTGAATAATATTAAGCATTGTCGGATATGTTGAGACATAAATACGCCTATCTTTTGCTATTATTTTTTCACCAACGTTAGGCCAACGAGGCTCATTCGGCAAATATTCTTTAAAAGCTGATAAAGCTTGTTCTCTTAATGCTATTCTATCGACAAGAAACAGTACTCGCTCTGCATACCCAGCCCTCATCATCGCATCGACATAAGCAATACAAGTACGAGTTTTCCCTGTGCCTGTTGCCATAACTAATAAGAACTCACGCTTTTTATTTTCTATACCTTCAAGTACTGAACGAATTGCTCTGATTTGATAATCTCGACCTGCAATATCTTTGTTAATAAACTCTTGAGTTAGTGACTTTTTGTTTCGGCGAATATATTGAAAACGCTCCAAATCATCCCTAGAGGGGAAGCCAATAACTTTACGAGGAGGGTAATTTTCAAGGTCCCAGAAATAAATTTCATGCCCATTGGTATAAAAACAAAACGGAAGTTCAACACCTAGCTGCTTTTGAATGTTGTAGCAGTACTGTTTCGCTTGCTCTCGACCTATTTCGGCATCTATTCTTGATTTCTTAGCTTCAACGACAGCAAGTGGTTTTCCATCCCTACCTAAAAGCACGTAATCACTAAACTGATGACCCCGATAAGGAGTTTGAGGCTCTTTGAGCCCTTCAGGTAAATCAACAAGGATGTCAAATTCATGCACTACTTGTGTAGGATCTGATATATTCCAACTCGAAAGTTCTAATTGTTTGTCAATCAACTCTACACGAGTTTGTGCTTCTGACTTTGTCATCCCATTGTCCTCAAACTTCAAAAAACTCTTCGTCTATTTTCTTCAGGCTTAACACCTGCTCATCACGGCTACCAATGTTGTAACGCAGCATCAATTTTGCTAACTCTTTAGAGGGTGTTCATAGTTCTGTGTCACCCAACGTTTAAAGATCTACGTAGTCGTCGAGCCGTCCTTCGAAGTGGATGCTCAGTTGGGACAATGTCAGGTTCCAATTCTGTACCGGATGCGTCCACTTCTCTGACGCCTTCAACATACCTGCATACAGCAACTTGAGCAATGCGTTCTCGTTGGCAAAGCCACCCTTGGTCTTCGTCAGTTTGCGGAATTGGCGATGAACAGCCTCAACGGCATTGGTCGTGTAAATCGCTTTGCGTACCTGTTCTGGGTACTTGAAGTACACCGATAGATTTTCCCATTTGCTGCGCCACGACTTTATGACCAGTGGATATTGAGCACCCCATTTGCTTTCCAGTTCATCTAACGCTTGCTCTGCGGCGTTTTGGGTCGTCGCTCGGTAAACGCACTTCAGATCGGACATAAAGGCTTTCTGATTCTTGCTGGCCACGTACTTCACGCTGTTGCGGATCTGATGGATGATGCAGAGCTGAACCTCCGTCTTGGGATAGACAGTTTCAATGGCTTCAGGGAAGCCCTTTAATCCATCGACCGAGGCAATAAGGATGTCTTTGACGCCACGGTTTTGTAGGTCTGTCAGTACATTTAACCAGTAACGGGCACCTTCACTAAAGGCCAAGTAATTCCTTTTTGCCCTCGATATTCAGCCCTAAGATTGTGTACAGGGCTTTAGAGACGAAGCGGCCATTTTCTTTGATTTTTTAATGGATAGCATCTAACCAGACGAAGGGGTAAACCGCTTCCAATTCGCGCTCTTGCCAGGCGCGTAGCTCAGGCACCAAACGGTCTGTAATGGCGTTTATCGTGCCATTGGACACCTCAGTCCCATACATCTCAAGAAGGTACTCACGAATGCTTTTGTAGCTATTCCCAAGTGCAAATAATGAGATGATATTACGCTCCATCTCATCGGTTAGCCGAGTCTGGTACTTCTTAACGGTCTGCGGCTCGAAAGCGCCGTTGCGATCACGGGGCGTGTCTAGTTCAAACGAGCCTGAAGCGGTTTTGATGGTTTTCTGAGAGACACCGTTTTTGCGGTTAGGCTGACCCTCTTTGGTCAGGTGTTCATCCATCTCAGCGGCCAAATCAGCTTCGGTGATTTGTTTAATCAACGTAGTTAGCAGTCCATCTTTCCCGTTGAGATCTTGTCCAGATTGCAGTGCCTTAGCAAAAGCTTGAATATCAATTTCGTATTTGTCGGACATTGATGTATCACTCCCTGTTGAGGGTTAACTATAGGAGTGACACAGATTTTTGAACACTACCAGCAAATCTGTATTAACCGCTTGTGTTATCCCGCTTTTCACTGTTTTGACTCATTTTTTGGATTTTTAGGCTGAGCCCGCACCACGCGAATACCGCAGTAAAAAATAGCCAAAGCCCAATCAATGCCCACGTATTCTCAGTCATAGCTTGCTCTACCCTCCCACATTATTCATCCAACCAGTGATCCTCTAGCCTACTGCCAACTTCGCCGCTTGCTGCCACATAAAGTTTGGCATCGGAGTGACTAGCTCCCACGTAATATCCATCGGTTAACGCGTTCGCAGACAACGCCTCATCGCTGTGTCATGATCCCTGCCTCAAATACTCTCCCCGTGTTCGATGCGGTAGCCAAGATCGATGTGGCTCGGCCAGGTGTCGGCGCCGCGGAGTCGGGCAATAAGCTCGGTGGCAGCGACGCGGCCGATTTCTTCTCGGGGGGTGATCACTGTCGCCAGTTTGGGGAGCATGGCTTGGCTGATGTCGTGGCCATGAAAACCGGCAATCGCCATGTGTTCCGGCACCTTGATCCCGCGTCGTTGGCATTCATATAAAGCACCAATCGCCAGGTCATCGTTGGTGCAAACAATGCCATCCACCTCGGGATGTAATTCAAGGATCTGGCCGAGTAACTTGGCCCCTAAGGTAAATGACGAGGCGTCTTCAGTTTGCAGGCTGATCGGCGTTTGCTGGGTTTGAGCAATCGCTTGATGATAGCCCTCAAGCTTTAACCGCGTGCGCTCATCCATACGGGCGGCAAAATACGCAATGCATCGGCGCCCTTTTTCAATCAGGGCGTTGGTCATATCGCGCGAGGCTTTGGTGTTGTCAAACCCAACCGCTTGCTCGAGGCGTGGCGACACGCTGTCCATGATTTCAATCACCGGAATCGAGGCGGTTTGCAGCATTTTACGCGCTCTATCGGTATGGACATTTTCAGACAAAATGATCGCATCGACGTTATACGAGAGCAAAGACTCAATGCTCTGCTCCTCAAGCGCGGCGCTGTAGCTGTAGTGGGCAATCATGGTTTGATAGCCCTCTGG
Organism: Salinivibrio sp. IB868; assembly: GCF_001995655.1. Classification (NCBI taxonomy): domain Bacteria; kingdom Pseudomonadati; phylum Pseudomonadota; class Gammaproteobacteria; order Vibrionales; family Vibrionaceae; genus Salinivibrio; species Salinivibrio sp. IB868. Next base: position 111,626 of record NZ_MUEW01000003.1, on the reverse strand, counting down.
TGAGGTGACGGATTCAATCCCGCGGATCACTTCGGCAAAGACTTGGTTGGTCAGGGACGGCACCAGTACGCCAATTGCATGGGATTTTGCATTGGAGAGAATATCGGGGGCACGATTGGGAATGTAACCCAGCTCCTCTACCGCCCATTGGATTTTTTCACGGGCGGCGTCCGAGACCATCGCCGGGTCGCGTAAACAGCGGCTTACTGTCATTTTGGTGACGCCGACTCGATCGGCAATGTCTTGTAATGTCGGTCGCTTTTTCTTATTCGCCATCTGGGTCTTTCATTGATGCAGTCTTGTTTTGGCTCCATCATACCCACTCTTTTGCCCTTTTTGTTGTTACGTGTAACAAAAAGGCGCGCCCATCACAGCGCGCGTTGGCTTATCGTATTTGTTGTCGCTTTGGCTGCTCACTCCAGGTCAAATGGTACCGGCGTGACCCATCATCATCGACACGTGCATAACCATGGGCGCCAAAATAGTCGCGCTGAGCCTGAAGCAAGTTAGCGGGTAACACCTCGCTATAAAGAGCATCAAAGTAATTCAATGACGCCGCCATCGCGGGAATAGGCACCGCCGCTTGCACGGCACTGGCAACGGTCGCACGCCAGCCGGAAGCTTGGCGGCTCACCGCCTCGGCAAAGGGCGCGACGAGAAGCAAGTTAGCGACATCTGGCGTCTGTTGATACGCGCTGGCAATCTCGCTTAAACATTGTGCGCGGATAATGCACCCTGCCCGCCAAATCTTGGCAATTTGCGCAAAATCCAGTGTCCAACCTTGTTGCTGGGCGGTGGTGTTGATCAGATCAAACCCTTGGGCATACACCGATAATTTGGCGCAATACAGGGCCTCGTGTAGGTTTTCAAGCTGCGTATCAATATCATCATACGCAACAGACGCTGAGTTGGTACGGGTTTTCGCTGCCGCCACTCGCACCGCTTTTAAGCCACTTTGGGCGCGTGCAAACACCGCCTGGGCAATGGTCGGGGCCGCGACACCAGTTTGCAGCGCATTCACTGCCGTCCACATGCCCGTCCCCTTTTGGCCGGCTTTATCCAGTACCACCTCGACGAACGGCTTACCTGTGATAGGGTCTGGGGTTTGTAAGATGTCGGCGCTGATTGCCATCAAGTAGCTATTGAGCGGCCCTTGGTTCCAACGAGCAAAACATTGGCCAATTTCTACCGCCGACAGTCCTAGTGCTTGCGACATAAAATGATACGCTTCCGCCATTAACTGCATGTCCGCATATTCAATGCCGTTATGTACCATCTTGACATAATGACCCACACCCGCCCCACCTAAATAAGCGGCACACGGCTCCCCCTGCTCAAACTGGCCCACAGGCTGACCGGCGTGATCCACTTTTGCCGCAATCGCCAACCACAGGGGTTTAACCTGCGCCCACGCTGACGCATCGCCACTGGCCATCAGCGAGGGGCCGGTACGCGCGCCCACTTCCCCACCGGAGATGGCGGTGTTAAAAAAGCGCAACTGCCCTTGGTAGTCGCGGGCGCGCCGCTCACTATCTGTCCACAGGCTGTTGCCGGTATCGATAACAATATCGTCAGGTGCCAGGCCCTCCGCCAACAACTCATCGATCACCTGATCAACAACTTCGCCGGCGGGCACCGACAAGGCGATAACACGCGGCGTTTGCAAACTGGCCAGCAGCTGAGATAGCGAATCGACCACCGTTAGCTGGCCTTTTCCCGAGACCTGATTGAGGGGCAGCGCGGCCTCGCGCGCCGCTTGCCGGTGATGCGGGTTAATATCAAAGCCTGCGACGTTAAAGCCATGATCGACAAGGTTTAAAGCCAGGCTTTTCCCCATCACACCTAATCCAACCAGACTTATCTGTGATGGCATCATGACTCCATCTCCTTTATTTGTTGCAACGCGTGCGCGACCACGGTGTCGACGGGGTAAGAGATATCGACAAACAAAGCCTCTTCAGCACTGGGCTCGACCAAGGCGTCAAATTGGCTACGCAGCATGGCTTCACCATGAAAATAGTGGTTAGCCCGTTTTTGTAGCCGTGACCAAATCGTGGCGTAATCCCCTTGCAGGTAGACAATCACTAACTCTGGGTTGTTTTGTCGCAGAACGTCGCGGTACTCCGGTTTTAATGCTGAGCAGGCAATCACCGCCGCTTCATTGTCGGTGTACAGACGGTTCAAGGTGCGCAACCAGCCACTACGGTCAGCATCAGTCAGTGGGATCCCTTGCCGCATTTTTTCTACATTGTCAGCGGGATGATAATCGTCACCGTCATAAAAAGGCAGGTCGAGTGCACAGGCAATTTCACTGCCAATCAGGCTTTTGCCGCACCCTGAAACCCCCATGATTAATAGTTTTTTTACTTTCATTGCACACCACAACCCTTAGCCGGGCTACACGCCAGCGATAACACCTTGAGAACTCGATATTGCTGTTTTAATACCATGATCATTGCCACCACATTGCCAACTCAGGGAAGATAATCACTAATGACAGCACGAACACTTGCAGAGCGATAAAAGGCAGGAGTGAGGTAAAAATCTCACCAAGACTAATGTCTTTCGGGGCGACCGATTTAAGGTAAAAGGCAGCGGGTCCAAATGGTGGCGAAAGGAACGACACCTGCATGTTGAGGCAGAACACCACCCCGAACCAAATGGGGTCAAAACCAAGCCCGGTGATGATGGGCACAAAGATCGGCATGGTTAACAGCGCCACCCCGACCCAGTCTAGAAACATCCCTAAGACGAGTAAGATCACCATCATGATAAGCAAGGTACCTATCGCACTGCCGCCACTTAGGCTCAGGATCACTTGTTCAACAAAATCAATCCCGCCCATCAGGTTGTAGATTCCCACCAGGGCGCTGGCACCAATGCCAATCCACATGATCATCCCGCAAGTGCGCATGGTGGCAATCGCGCTCTCTTTGAGCATCGAAAGATTCATCTCACCACGGACAATCGCAGACAGCATGATCCCCACCACGCCAAGCGCCGAGGCTTCAGTGACCGAGGCCACCCCGGTGTAAATACTGCCAAGCACCACCGCTACCGAGAAAAGCGGGAAAAATAGCGCTTTAAAGTAGCTCACTTGCGGCTCCTCTTCTTCGCCGCTGTCGCTTGGGATCGGTGCCAGAGATGGGTTTAACTTACAGCGAATCAACACATAAGCGATGTAACAGGCGGCAAGAATAAAGGCGGGGAGAAAGGATGCCTTGAACAAATCTCCAATCGATACACTGGCGGTCATGCCGTAAATAATCAGTACGATACTGGGCGGCAGCATGGTCCCGAGCGCGCCCCCGGCACAGGTGGTCCCGATCGCCAGTTTGCGATCATAACCAAGGCGGAGCATTTGCGGTAACGCCAAGATCCCCAATAGCACGGTTTCACCGCCAATCACGCCAGACATAGAAGCCAGCAACACCGCGACTAAAATGGTTTGTACCGCGACCCCGCCTCTCACCTTGCGCCCTAGGGACTTCATGGCATCGAAAAGATCTTTGGCAATGCCTGAACGGTCAAGCAGTGCAGCCATTAATACGAACATCGGCACGGCTAAAAAGACGTAACCAGAGGCAAAACTGTAGGTACGGCTGGCAATTAATGGCATCGCCTCGGGGCCAAACCAAAAGAGGGTAAAAAAGATCGCCACAAACCCAGACACAAACGCCAATTGCATTCCAGTGAGCAGCAGTCCAATCAGCATCACCAGCATGAGCAGGCTTCCCCATGCCAGTCCAATCGAAGATAAATCAAACATCGTCTTTGTTCCTCAGTCCCATCAGCTCTTGGATGAGATGCAATACAAACTGGATCACGAGAATACACAGCGCGATAAAAATCAGCCCTTTAAGCAGCGCCGGATAGGGCGCATTAAGCACAGACCCCGAGGTCTCAAGCCGTAATTCGCCCCAAGGTGCAAACCAAGCTTCCTTGGCAAGCGAGTAGGATGAATAAGCCAGCATACTGGCAAACGCGAGCCCCACGAGGTGATGAACCAGGTTGAGGTATTTGCGCGTTTGTGACGACACCGCGTCGTAAACCAGGACGACACGCACATGGCGATTGGCCGCGAAGGCATAAATCCCACCGATAATGAACAAAGAGCCGCCGATAAATGAGGCCGTTTCATGCACCCAGGTGGTGGGCGAATCAAACAGGTAGCGCATCACCACTTCATAAAAAGAGATAAAGACGGTGGCGATAAACAACCAACTTAATAGGTGGCTCRCCTTAATGATCGCTCTATCGAGTACGTTTCTTGGGTGCTCGTCGGGCTCGGGCGGGGTATGAGGTGTTTGTTCAGTCATAAAATAGGTCCACAATCAGGAGGGCGATGCCCTCCTATCACTGACAAGACAAGGATGAATGCTTACAACAAGCCATTGGTTTCTAAGAACTCGGTCACTGAGTCATACACTTTTTGTGCATTCGGTGAGCGCTCGGCAAACACTTTCCATTGGGTTTTGGCAATTTCACGAAACTTCTTGCGCTCTTCGTCAGACCAATCGTGGATAGTGATCTCTGGGTTGGCTTTGGCCTCTTTCACAGCTGCCATATCTGCCATTTTCAGTTGGGTGGTCATGTCGTAAGAAAAGTCACGAACAGAGGTTTTCAAAATGGTCTGCAAGTCTTCCGGCATCTTGTCCCATTTTTTCTGCGCAATAGAGATATCAATCAGTGGCAGCGAGTGGAAGCCTGGTTGCACTGGGTGCGGTGCAATATCATTCATGCCCGCTTTTTGGTTGGTGGAAAACACGGTGTAATCGGCCGCATCAATCACCCCTTTACTCAGACCGGTAAAGACTTCCGAGCCCGGCAAGTTAACCGGTGTGGCGCCAGCAGCGGCAAACACTTGCTGCACCAAGCCTTCCGGGGCACGCAATTTGAGCCCTTTCAGATCAGCCACGCCATCAATCGGTTTTTTGGAAATAAACGACTCAACGCCTGTGGTCGATGCGCCTACAAACTGCACGCCGTACGGAGCGTAAAGCTCAGTCATCAGCTCATTCCCGCCACCGTAATTCATGTATTGCAGCAGCTGGGTGGTATCGGACCAGGCACCGACCATATTACCAATCAAGCCAAAGGCCGGATCTTTGCCCGAAAAGTAGCCCGTGGCGGTGACATGGCCGTCCAGGATCCCCATTTTTATCGCCCCAAGGGTCTCGGTGTGTTTCACCACAGAGCCGACAGGCAATAAATCGATATTGATTTGGCCATCAGACATGGTCTCAACACGATCCGCCCAGCGCTGCTGAACCTTAAAGTTGAGATCACCTGAGGGATCAGAGGATTGGATTTTCAGATTAAAATCCGCCGCCATCGCTGACACAGAGAACAAGCCAGAGATAGAGGCAGCGAGCAGGGTTTTCGTTATTGCTTTCATAGTAGGATGTCCTTGTTTTATTTCCACTTATTCCAAAGTCCTGGAATGCGATTGGTCGAAACACTGGATGTAATAGTTATGTTACCAACGTTCTACGTCGTAAAGTTACCGGTAACACTGATGCATGAACAGAGATCGCACTCACAGTTATTGATTAATCTGTCACAAGGATAAAGCAAAGAGGAAGAAGTGTGAGGCACACCACATTGGCGGTTGTCGGGCTAGCGTCCTCGGTAAAAAGCGTAAGCATGAGCCGATGCCCACCCTGAAACAGGGTGGGAAACGGTACTAGCGGGTGGTTTCAGGCTTTTTTTCGCCCACCGACTCGTGCTGAATGTCCGCGTCAGCGGCCGGCTGCTCAGCACGGCGTTTGTGTTTGCGGTATTTGGGATGGGTGATCGGGATCGCGGAGAGTAGCGTTTGCGTGTACTCGTGCTGCGGCTGATGGTAGACGGTTTCGGTCGGACCCTCTTCCACCACATGACCAAAGTACATCACCGCCACTTTATCGGAGATATGACGAACCACCGATAAGTCGTGGGAGATAAAAATCATCGCCAAGTTCATCTCTTGCTGGAGTTTCAACAGCAAGTTAAGAATCTGTGCCTGCACCGACACATCCAAGGCGGAGACGGATTCGTCACAAATAAGCAGCTTCGGTTTAAGGGCAATTGCCCGTGCAATACCAATCCGCTGGCGCTGACCGCCCGAGAATTCATGCGGATAACGGTTAACCGCATCGTGGGGCAAGCCGACTTTATCTAATAGCTCAAGTACCCACTGGCGACGCTCTTTCGCGGTGCCAATATTGTGAATAATAAAGGGCTCTTCTAAGATCCCGCCGATGGTATGGCGCTGGTTGAGCGACTCGAGCGGGTCTTGAAAGACAATCTGCATGTCTTTACGCAGTGGCCGCATCTGACGTGGCGATAAATGCGTGATGTCTTTACCTTCAAAGAAAATTTTCCCTTCGGTCGGCTCAAACAGCTTAAGCATGGTACGGCCAAGGGTGCTTTTGCCACACCCCGACTCGCCCACTAGCCCGAGCGTTTCGCCTTGGGATACCGAGAGCGATACGCCATCGACGGCTTTAATGGTGTAGCCTTGACGAAGCAGGCCCTTGCCCGAGACAAAATACTGCTTCAGATTTTCTACTCTGAGGACTTCCTTGCTCATCGCGTTCTCCTGCAACTACGTGGATGATGGCGCGGCATCAAACTCTTCCAACGGCCGAATATCAATCATCTGTTTGGACTGATGGTGACGCCCCGGCATTAATCCCAACAACCGCTTGGTATACGGATGGGCTGGATGATCAAACAAGGTAAAGATATCAGCGCGTTCGCGAATTTGGCCGTCGTACATCACCGCCACATCGTCACACACCTCGGCGACCACCCCCAGATCGTGGGTGATAAAAATCACCGCCATGCCGGTTTCTTCTTGCAGCTCGTTGATCAAGTCCAAAATCGAGGCCTGCACCGTCACATCTAGGGCAGTGGTTGGCTCATCACAAATCAAGATGTCAGGCTTGCAGGCCAGTGCCATCGCGATCATTACCCGCTGACGCATCCCGCCGGATAGGTTATGCGGATACTCGTTCAGTCGCTTTTCTGGCATCGGGATTTTCACCTTAGCCAGCATGTCGAGCGCACACGCCGCACGGGCTTTTTTGTCGAGCTCTGGGCGGTGTAGCGTCAAGACTTCATTGATTTGCCGGCCAATGGTGTGCACAGGGTTCAGCGCCGTCATCGGGTCTTGAAAGATAATCGAGATCCGATTGCCGCGCATCGCATAGCGCTCTTTGGCTGGCAGAGTGACCAAGTCGGTCCCGCGGTACAAGATTTCACCACCCGTCACCTGCCCGTAAGGCTTAGGCAGTAAGCCCATGATCGACATCGCTGTAACACTTTTGCCGCTGCCCGACTCGCCCACTAAGCCGAGCGTGCGCCCGGCTTTGACTTCAAAGCTCACCCCGTGAAGTACCTCACGGGGGCCATCGTCAGTGGTAAAATTAACGGTCAAATCCTTAACCGAAAGAATGACATCCTGGGTCATAACCGCCTCTACAGCTTGTATCTGTCATCAATGATGGTCACCGGCTCAAAGGCTTTGTCCTCGTCCATGGCCTCTTCGGTGGCGTCTTTCATCTCTTCATCAATCCAGAAGGTGCCAAAGCCCATCACGCGGCCGCTGGTCACCATCTTCTCGGTGCGCTTGGTCATCGCGTTATCTGGGATTTGCACATAACGCCAAAAACCTTGACGCACATAGGGCACCATGTACCCGGGCACAATCACACTGGCTTCTGAGATCTTAGCGCGGATCTGGTGCGACAGCTGGTATTTCTTCGCCATGTCGAACTCGGTCTTGTACGCCATGATCAGCTTATCCAGCACCGGGGAGCTGTAATTGGTGTGGTTATTGGTTTGCTTTTTATTGGCGTTATCCGAGTGGAAGTACTCCCAATAGGCCGGGATTTCTGAGGTGCCCATATTAAGAAACGCTAGCTGATGCTTTTTCTCCAGTATGTATTTAAACGCCGATGAGCCATCAACCAGGTGAATGGTAAAATCCAACCCCGCTTTCTTCGCTTGTTCTTTTAAGTAAGCAATACGTGGGGTGTGGTGCTGATACCCATAAGTAATCGCAAAGCTTAAACGCTCGCCTTTGTCGTTAACACGAATGCCATCAGGGCCCACTTGGTCAAAGCCGGCTTTTTCGAAATAGCTGATCGCTTTTTCAGGATCAAATGGTGGTGGCGTCGCACCATCATTGTCGTACTCACCATGACCATGTCCCATTGCATGTGGCTTGCGTGAGTAGTCACCACGGGTAATGTTTTCAATCATGCCATCAAAGTCCGTGGCATAGATGATGCCTTTGCGCACATTGATATCATCGAGTAGCGGCATGGCGGTATTCATCCATAAACCACCCGCGCCAACCGGCACCTCGTTGTGGCCCCAGAATTTGGTGATATAGCCTTTTCTATAAGGTTCAGATTGGGTTTTGTCGTGCCACACATCCGGTAAGAGCAAGTCGAACACATCCAAGTTGCCTTTCTCAAAGTGCTTCATGGCGATATCGTTATCCCGGATCACACGCAGGCGAATTTTGTCGACGTTATAGCGGTGCTGATAATAGGGGTTGGTGTAGCCCCACCAGTCATCGACATGCTCAAAGGTGACGCTGCGGCCTTTTTGCACCCGCGCTAATTCGTACGGACCCAGGGTGGGGGTCGCTTTGAAGTTATAACGGCGCACAAAGTCGTCGGCAATGCCGTCTTGGTTTTCATCTTTACGCGGATTGGCGTAAAAATGCGCGGGACGTGGGACCAAACTACCCAAGGTATACATCAGATCTTCGTCACTTTTCTCTATCGCGGTCGAGATCGCAATGGTGTGTTGGTCAATTTTCTCTACCCCACCAATGGTGTTGGTGTAGTAGTCGTTGTACCAAGGGGCAACAATGTCTTTCGAGCGGTAGAACTGCATCATAAAGACAAAATCATCAGCGGTGACGGGCTCGCCATCCGACCAGGTCGCCTCTGGGTTCAGTTTAAAGTAGATGGTTTTATGGTCGTCGCCATAGGCCCACTCGTTGGCCAAATCCGGGATCCATTCCAGCGTGTCAGGGTGGCGCTTTACCAATGAGGGCATTTCATCGAGAAAATAGCTGCGCAGGCCTGCGTTGGAGTCTGGGCCTACCGTGCGCAGCGTCTGGGGAAAGGAGCTTAAGTGTGAGCGCAGAACGCCGCCGCGCTTGGCGTCGGGAGAGCCGATTTTAGGCGCATCCCAGTTGGTTTGCCAATTGAGGTTTTCAGGCAAATCCGCCGCCCAGCCAGTCAGGCTAAACATTGAGATTGAGGTCGCAAGGATCAGTTTTTTCATCGTGATTTCCTTATCGTGATTCAAACATTGCACATTGTGTTTAACGTTAGTCGTAACGGGTGAATTTTTTCGGGTCGAACGCGGCGCGCACCGCTTCACCAATGAAGGTCACCATCACCAATACCACCACCAGTGAGGTCACCACGGACGCAACAATCCATGGCGCGTCCAAATTTGATTTGCCTTGCTGCAACAGCTCCCCCCAACTTGGCGTCGGCGGCATCAGTCCTAGGCCGAGATAATCCAGCGCCGTTAGCGCGGTAATATTGAGGGCGATGGTAAAGGGCGCCAAAGTCACAATCATCACCATGGTATTGGGCAAAATATGACGGAATAAGATCCGGCTGGTCGAGGCACCGAGTGCACGCGCGGCCATCACATAATCACGCGCTGACTCTTTATAGGTCATGGTGCGCATATACCAAGTAATCGCCATCCAGCCAAACAACACGTTAATCCCCACAAACAGAGCAAACGTGGGCTGGAGAATCGAGACCAAAATCATGATCACGTACAAAAACGGCACCATCGACCAGATTTCGATAAAGCGTTGGAAGAAAAGGTCAAACTTGCCGCCCCAAAAGCCCATCGCACAGCCGACAGCCGTGCCAATCGCATAGGAAGCGGCCATGGTGAGCAACGCAAAGCCCATGGCGATACGAAAGCCGTACACCAAGCGGGCGAGGATGTCGCGACCAATCTCATCAGTGCCAAGGTAATGCTGATGCTCAGCGCTGGGCGCTGTCGGCGGGAAGTCACCGCTAAAGTCTTGCTCAAGCGGGTTCCACGGCACTAGGGGCATCACCACATAATTGTCACCGCCTTGCGCGGCAAAGGCTTTCGCGAGCTGACGATAGTTGGCCTCACTGGTTCCTACCTGCCCAAAATCGCTCGCCAAGTACACATCACTCAGTACGGGGAAATAATACTCGCCGTCGTATTTGACCATTAACGCTTTACTGTTGATAAAAAGCTCGGCAAACAGCGACAACACCAGCATGGTGGTCAAGATGATAAACGACCAGTAACCACGTTTAATTTGCTTAAAACTGCGGATTTTCTTTTGAGTTAAAGGGCTAAACGTCAACATATCAAGATCCAAACTTCACGCGAGGGTCAACCAAGGCAACACAGATATCGGAGATAATATTGCCGGCCAGCAGTAAAAGCGCATTGATGGCGACAATGCCCATTACCACCGGATAATCGCGCTCCATAATCGACTCATAGCCAAGTAAGCCAATGCCGTTGATGTTGAAAATCACTTCAATCAAAAACGCACCAGTCATAAAGAACAACAAGGAGTTGCCAAAATGGCTGGCAATCGGAATTAAGCTGTTGCGCAGCGCGTGTTTGCGCACCGCCGAACGAAACGGTAACCCTTTGGCGATAGCCGTACGGATATAGTCCGCCGACAAGTTTTCCATCAGGTTGTTTTTCATCGTCATGGTCAGAGTGGCAAAGTCACCAATCAGATAACAAATCAGCGGCAGCACCGCATGCCACATCACATCTTTGGCGCGTTCCCAAAAACTGGTGGCATCGTAGTAAGCGTCCCCCACAAAGCCCCCCATCGGAAACCATTCGAGGTGATAGCTAAATAAGGTGATCAGCAATACCCCCACCACATAGCCGGGTAAGGCAAAACCAATAAAGATCAGCACAGAGGAGGACGAATCAAACACCGAGCCGTGTTTGAGGGCTTTGTAATAACCAAGCGGAAGAGAAATGAAATAACTGATGAAGAAGGTCATCCCGCCATAAAACAAAGAGACGGGCAGACGCTCGGCAATCATGTCGGTGACCGGCTCGTAGTAGCGGGTCGACTCGCCCAAGTCCAAATTGGCCAGTTTGCCGAGCCAATCCACGTAGGCCTCGAGCACGGGTTTATCGAGGCCGTAAAATGCCTTGAGTTCGGCAATCTGATCGTCTGATAACGCTGAGCTATCGCCAGCACGCTGCAAGCTCGAGCCACCATCGGCTTGAGCCTGCATTTGCGTCATCATCCGTTCGACCGGCCCACCTGGTACTAGGCGGGTGATACCGAAAATCAAAATGGTAATGCCGAGAAACGTCGGGATCACCAACAGTAACCGGCGTAAAAAGTACGACAGCATAGTCCACTACTCCCTGTCCACTGTCTGATATTTTTGCAGAGCACTGCGCCTGCCGTTGCGTTCTCTTGGCCATCCTAAGCACTGAAAGCAACAATACGTATTACACACTTATATAAAGTGGTCTATATTTATCTTGAATTTTGGTCACGATCAACGATAACACGCTGTCAAAAGTCATTTTTTTTCGACAAAACAATGACGTTATTCCGGCACTAATTACTGTGTTGTGCTAGCTTGCTTATCGCTAAAAGCAATAAATATTTCAATCAATAGTTAAAAAGGTTTGGTTTAAAATGCAATAAAAATGACATTTCACCGAAACCTTGTATCTTCTCGTGATTGCACGCACCGATAACCCACCACAGTGCCTGCCTTGATAAACAGACAACCATCCTCCCGCTCCACCCTCAATCTCATATTCATTCATCAGGATCAGTGCAACAGTGATAGTGACTTGTTTCACTATAAACTAGGGCTACCAGCATGAATCACTAACCCCAATGATTGTGTGCAGTCGCTCCCTGAACGTCCATCGCATCGCTAGGGTCAGGCTCTCTGACACTGAATAACCGTATTTATTAGGGGTTGGTAATTTTTAGCAATCCTCTACAATTGGTTGAGTGATGCCGAGCCTCTTCCTGCTCGGCTTTTTTTCATCCAATTAAGCAAAGAGTGCCTGATGGAGTCTGCTTCTCGCGCAAAGCGCTTGTTCTCGACCACCCTACCCATGCTGTTTGGCGTACTGTCACTGATGAGTTTTCAGCTCGTTGACAGTGCTTTCATTGGTCAGCTGGGCGTGTTGCCCCTCGCCGCGCAAGGCTTCACCTTGCCGATTCAGATGATCATTATCGGCATTCAAGTCGGACTCGGGATTGCGACCACGGCGGTGATCTCGCGCGCGCTCGGTGCCGATCAGTGCCGTTACGCCAAACAACTCGGCGGTTTAATTTTATTTATCGGCACCACAGGGGTCGCCTTGTTCGCCGGTTTACTTTATGCATTACGCCACCCCATCTTGCAGCTGCTGGATGCACCGGATAATGTGTTTCCGGTAATTGATAGCTATTGGCAAATTTGGTTAGTCAGTGCCTGGACAGGCGCGGTACTCTACTTCTTTTATAGCCTAGCACGCGCCAATGGAAACACCATGTTGCCCGGCTCCATGATGGTGGTGACCAGCTTATTAAACCTCGCGCTCGATCCGGTGTTTATCTTTTGGCTCGATTGGGGCATTAATGGCGCGGCCGTCGCCACCTTAATTGCGTTTGGCTCAGGCATCGCCATTGTCGCGCCCCGCGTGTTTGGTAAAGGTTGGGTTTCGTTTGACTGGCAAGACTTAGACATCAAACACAGTGTGGGTTCGATTGGGCATATTATGGGACCAGCGATGATAAGCCAGCTGCTGCCGCCGGTGTCATCTATGCTGGCCACCAAGCTGCTCGCCAGCTTTGGCTCAGCGGCAGTGGCCGCCTGGGCGCTGGGTTCACGCTTTGAGTTTTTCGCCATTGTCTCGGTGCTGGCGCTGACCATGTCGATGCCCCCCATGGTGGGTCGTTTGCTGGGTAAAGGCGATCTGACCGAAGTGCGGCATCTGGTCAAGTTAGCCTGTCAGTTTATTCTCGGCTTTCAATTGCTGATAGCACTGGTCACCTGGCTTGCCGCCGCTCCCTTGGCGGACTTGATGACCAGCGATCAACAAGTCACCGATATCTTGTATACCCACCTCACGCTAGTGCCATTTAGTCTTGGCGCTCTGGGGGTGTGTATGTTGATGGTGTCGATTACCAATGCATTAGGTCGCTCGTACACCGCGCTAACCATTTCTGCGCTCCGCCTATTTGCGTTTTTCCTGCCCTGCCTCTGGTTAGGCGCACAAATTGGCGAGCTATTTGGCCTGTTTGCCGGTGCCTTAATCGGTAACCTACTCGCAGGCGCCGTGGCTTATGCCATGTACCGACGTACGCTAGCCAAACTGATGGCGAGCGAATAGAGAGCCAAAACGTCAACCTTGGGGCATCGGCTCAGTTCGCACACAGACACGCCGTCAATCCTTCCCTGGAGGCTCCGCCGCGCCATCCATGGCGCGGAGGGTCTGCTTAGCGAACTAAGCCGATCATCAAACCCTCCAGCGTTCGCCCCCAACTAAAAAGCCCACCAAATATAAGGCGGGCTCAAAGGATAAAAACGGTTAACGCGCGGGGTTAATAACCCAGTTGCGTTAAGGTCGCTTCAATGTCTTTACCGTCACTGTCGGTTAAGGCTTTAACCGCCACGTTAGGACGGTTGGTAAAGAAGCCATCCACGCCACGCTCACGGTAACGAATCAAATCTTCGCGATCGTCCAAGGTGTACATGTGCATCAATAAGCCTTTTTCATGGCTCATGTCCACCATCCAGGTCTTCGCCAGGTCCATATAGCTAAATTGGCTTGACCAGGCATCATCGAAGTTGGCTTGCGTGCCCGACGGGCCTACACCGATGGCACCGTGCTCCTTGGCATAATCCAACCACTCTGCGTAGCCGGCTTTCGAGGCCACTTCTTGGCGCGCATAGTACTGAGCGTAGGACTCATCATCCGCTTTCGGCGCGCTGTCTTTGGTCGGAATGTAGCCATCGCCTGCCCATAGCAGCAAGATTTTTGGCACGTTTGGCATCACATCTTGCAATGCTTCAAGGCTCGATTTATTAAAAGTCTGCAGGATCACTTTGCCTTTGGCGTCGTCATCTAACCAACCATGCTCGGTCAAGTCTTGCTTCAAATCCTGCTCAATCCCTGGGAAGAACTCCGGCACCTTGGTTTCGATATAAAGTCCTGGCTGATGGGCACAGTCTTCAGCGATTTCACGTACCTGATCCAGCGTCACTAGCTTCAAGCCGCGGAAGCTCTCACGCGCACGCTCTGGGTATGACTGATTAAACCAGCTGCCCGCATCCAGCTTTTCCAGCTCTGCCCAAGTAAAGGTATTGACCGGGTCGTCGGCACGCTCTGGATAAACTGTCTCAATATTAGTGTTGCGCTTAAGGTTGTCGTCATGCACCGCAATCAGTTTGCCGTCTTGAGTGCGTTGCAGATCAAGCTCGAGATAATCGGCCCCCACTTCACACGCAAGTTGGTAGGCCGGCAAGGTTGATTCTGGTGCATTGTAAGAATCACCACGGTGGGCAATCACGGCGTGATCAGCAATGCCAAGTTGTTCGCTAAGCGCACTGTCACTGGCTTGGGCAAAAGAAGGGTAAGATAAGGCACTGGCTACACTCAGGGCAGTAGCCGTCACGCTCAAGGTCGCTTTTAATGATGTGTTCAACGGAAACTCCTTAATGTCGTTGAAATTGGCGAGATAATTAAACGCTTGTTCAATTATCGAGACAGCATAGCAAAACCCTGATTTAAAGAGAAAAAATAAAAACGCCCACAACAACGTGGGCGTTAGTCGGGCTAAGAAGCTAGCGGCCAGAGTGACTCAACCGCCTGCAGGGGGCGTTGGTCGGGATTGGATAAATAGTGGGGGCGCGGTGACAACCCACTAAAGGGCGTCACCGGTTTATTCTCCACACTGTTATAGACAAACATTAAAATTGAGCGTGGGTCGTTGGCGATATTATCGGGTGAACCATGCATCAAGTTACAATCATGGAACACCAAGGTACCGGCTTGTCCCGTTACCGAGGCAATGCCATTGTCTTCTAACAATGCCTCCATGGTCTCTGGCTTGGGCACACCCAGCATTTGTTTTTTCAGCGATTGCTGATAGTTTTTTTCGCCGGTGTTGCCTTCACAAGACGCATAGTGATGGTGTGAGCCGGGGATCACATACAAAGGCCCATTGTGCTCGGTGTTGTCGGTTAGCATCAGCCATACGGTCACGGCTCGCATCCGTGGCATTCCATCCTCAACGTGCCAAGTCTCGAAGTCAGAATGCCAAGGAAACGACTTGCCTTTAAACGCAGGCTTAATATTGACGCGCGATTGCATCAAATATGCGTCCGAGCCCAAAATTTGCCGCACTTTATTGAGAATGCGCGGATCGCGTGAGAAGCGATCAATCAAATCACTGTAGGCAAAAGGTTTGAAAATGGTGCGCAGCTCGTCACTATCCGGCTCAGTATATAGCTCTTCATAGCCGGCCATATCATCGCGTAAACGGGTTATTTCACGTTTAAGCGGTGCCACCATTTCCGGCATGTAATTATCCATCACCAGAAAGCCTTGGCGCTCGAACGTATCCAGCTCGTGCGAGCTTAAGCTATGCGGTACCTCTGGCTGCACACTGCCGTACACAACAGGGTCTAGACGTGGGGAAAGCGTTTCTTGTCCATTGACGCGTGAGGGATACAAATCGGGAGTACCTTCCATTATTGACACCTCCTTCATGTCGTTCGTTTTTTGGTGATATCTTCTCGCTGTTTGAGGCCCTAAAGGGCGTGAATTGAACACAACACAGGTATGGGCGGCCAATCGAAAATCAACCCCCATACGCGTGCGATGCATCTTCTCGGATAACTGCGAGCTACCCTATCAGCTCAGCATCGAACAGTGAACCTTTGTCACCACAACGTCATTATGCCTCGTGAGCGATCCAGCGGATCGCTTTCACACCGATCCCGTTCAAATCCTCATTGGTTCGTGCTACCCTGCGCGCCTCCCACGGGGAACAACTATCTATTCGTCGATCGACGCCTGTACGTGTACGCTATACTGCGGATGGGCATCAGCCAGTGAAAGTGATCAATCCATGAGCCAAGGTACGCTTTACATTGTTTCCGCCCCAAGTGGTGCGGGTAAATCCAGTCTGATTTCAGCGTTGCTGAATGATAATCCTCGCTATGACATGAAAGTGTCAGTCTCTCACACAACGCGCGCCATGCGTCCGGGTGAAGAAAATGGCGTACACTATCATTTTGTCTCGGTGGAAGAATTTCAGTCACTGATTGCACAGGAAGCGTTCTTAGAGCACGCGCAAGTGTTTGGCAATTATTACGGCACCTCGCGCGTATGGATTGAAAAAATGCTTAATAATGGTGTCGATATTTTTCTCGATATCGATTGGCAAGGCGCTGAGCAAATTCGTCAGCAAATGCCGAACAGCAAGAGTATTTTCATTTTGCCACCAAGCCGTGAAGAGTTAGAAAGACGCCTCACGACACGTGGCCAAGACAGTGAGGAAGTGATTGCGCAACGCATGCAGGAAGCACGCTCCGAGATCTCTCACTATGCTGATTATGATTACCTGATTATTAATGATGACTTTGATGTCGCATTGATGGATATTAAGGCCATCATCCGTGCCGAGCGGATGGCACAAGCCAAACAAGCCAGCAAGTATCATGCAATGATCGACGAACTGTTGGCTGACTAACCACCACATTGAGACGTGGCCATTGCCCCAGCCAACGCTGGCAATAGGTCGCGGCCTTTTGTATACTTTTCGGTCATTTTGAATGACCTATTGATGACATAGCTGGAGTCCTTCATGGCACGCGTAACTGTTCAAGACGCCGTTGAAAAAATTGGTAACCGCTTCGATCTCGTTCTGGTTGCGGCTCGCCGCGCCCGTCAAATGCAAACGGGTGGCAAAGATGCCCTCGTCGCAGAAGAAAACGACAAGTACACAGTGATCTCTTTGCGTGAAGTTGAAGAAGGACTGATCAACAAAGAAGTCCTCGACGCGCGTGAGCGTCAGGAAAAGCAAGAGCAAGAAGCCGCTGAAATGGCCGCGGTAAGCACCATTTCGGGTCAACGTTAAACGCTGCATTTATCAGGGACAGGCCGTTTGTATCTATTTGATAGCCTGAAAGAAGTTGCTAGCCAGTATTTGCCGGAGTCACAGCTTGAAGCGCTTCGGCAAGCCTACCTAGTAGCCAGGGATGCCCACGACGGGCAAACTCGCTCAACCGGCGAACCTTATATCATTCACCCCATCGCGGTGGCACGGATCTTGGCGGAAATGCGCTTGGACTGTGAAACCCTGATGGCGGCATTGCTGCATGATGTCATTGAGGACACTGAGGTGACCAAAGACGATCTGCAGCAACGCTTTGGTGATGTGGTGGCTGACTTGGTCGACGGCGTCTCTAAGCTTGATAAGCTTAAATTTCGCGACCGTAAAGAAGCCCAAGCCGAGAACTTTCGCAAAATGGTCATGGCGATGGCCCATGACATTCGCGTGATCCTGATAAAACTGAGTGACCGCACCCACAATATGCGTACCTTGGGCGCCCTCCGCCCAGACAAAAAACGCCGTATTGCCCGTGAAACGCTAGAAATCTTCGCCCCTCTCGCCCACCGCTTGGGTATCCATAATATAAAGGTGGAGCTTGAAGAGCTCGGCTTTGAGGCCTTGTACCCCAATCGCTACCGCGTCCTTAAAAAGGTGATCGCGCAAGCGCGGGGGAACCGCAAAGAGATGATCCAAAAAATCCATGCGGAAATTGAAGGTCGTTTGGAAGATGCCGGGATTAACGCCCGTGTGCTGGGCCGAGAGAAAAACCTCTACTCCATCTATAACAAGATGAAGAATAAAGAGCAGCGTTTCCATACCATCATGGATTTATACGCGTTTCGAGTGATTGTGGGTGATCTTGATACCTGCTATCGCGTGCTAGGGCAAATGCATAACTTGTATAAGCCACGCCCAGGCCGGCTCAAAGACTATATCGCGGTGCCTAAAGCCAACGGGTATCAATCACTGCACACCTCTATGATTGGTCCACATGGTGTCCCGGTGGAAGTACAAATTCGTACCGAAGACATGGATCAAATGGCCGACAAAGGGGTCGCGGCACACTGGGCGTATAAAAGCGGTGCCGACAGGCCCTCTGGCACCACCGCACAGAAACGGGCGCAGCGCTGGATGCAAAACATTATTGAGCTCCAACAAAGTGCCGGTAGCTCGTTTGAATTTATTGAGAGCGTCAAATCGGATCTCTTCCCCGATGAGCTGTACGTCTTTACCCCCAAAGGGCGGATTGTCGAGCTCCCTGTCGATGCCACCGCGGTCGACTTTGCCTATGCCGTCCATACCGATGTGGGCAATACCTGTGTCGGGGCGCGGGTTAATCGTCAACCTTACCCGCTAAGTCAACCGCTCAAAAATGGTCAAACAGTAGAGATTATCACCGCACCCGGCGCGCGCCCCAACGCGGCTTGGCTTAACTATGTAGTGACCGCGCGGGCCCGGACGAAAATTCGTCAAGTGCTGAAAACCATGCGCCGTGAAGAGTCGGTGACCTTAGGGCGTCGTCTGCTCAATCATGCGCTTGGAGAGCAAAACCTGCCGGATATCAACCCTGAGCGGGTTGAGGCAGTACTGAGTGACTTAAAGCTGAAAACCAGCGACGACTTACTGGCGTCGATTGGCCTTGGCGAACTCATGAGCGTAGTGATCGCACGTCGCTTGCTAGATCAAGACCCGGCGGCCCCCACCGAGGGCAAAATGCCTATCCGTGGTGCCGATGGTATCTTGGTCACCTATGCCAATTGCTGTCGCCCAATCCCAGGTGACCCGATCATTGCCCATGTCAGCCCAGGTAAAGGCTTGGTTATCCACCGTGAAACCTGTGCTAACATCCGCGGCCACCGCCAAGAGCCGGATAAATATATGCCGGTCGAGTGGGCGGACGATTTTGAACAAGAGTTCAGCACACGGGTGCGTGTGGATATGCAAAACCATCAAGGGGCGCTGGCAGATTTAACCAATACCATTGCATCAACCGGCTCCAATATCCAAGGGCTAACCACCGAAGAGCGCGATGGCCGCTTGTACACTATCTTTGTTCGCCTAACGACCAAAGACAGAGTGCACCTAGCCAATATCATGCGCCGCCTGCGGGTGATGCCTAACGTGGTGAAGGTTAGCCGCCAGAAAAACTGATCGCCTCAATACACTATTGCCCGTCGCCCGTCCTTTTTGGCGGGCGCATTTGTTTTTCGTCTGCCATTTACGGAATTGAATCATGACCCCTGAACGCTTTGAACGCATTCATCAGGTCTTGGCCCAACGCCAGCCTGATCTCACTGTCTGCATGGAGCAAGTTCATAAACCCAATAATATTTCCGCTATCATTCGCACTGCCGACGCCGTGGGGATTCATCGCATGCATGCCGTGTGGCCAGAAGGCACGAAGATGCGCACCCTCGGGGGCACATCGGCCGGTTCACGCAACTGGATAGATGTGGTGACTCACAACACCACGGAAGAAGCGTTTAATACCATGCAAGCCCAAGGGATGCAGGTGTTAGTCACCAACTTATCGGATACCGCGGTTGATTTTCGCGAGATTGACTACACCCGTCCGACTGCCATCGTGCTGGGGCAAGAAAAACAAGGCATCAGTCGCGAAGCACTGGATAAAGCAGACCAAGACATCCTCATTCCTATGGTGGGTATGGTACAGTCACTTAATGTGTCAGTCGCCAGTGCCTTGATTTTGTACGAAGCACAGCGCCAGCGCCAAGCGGCTGGCATGTATCAACAGGATAAAACCCGCTTACCCGAACACGAAGTCCACCACATTTTGTTCGAGCGCGGCCATCCGGTACTTGCCCGGGTGGCAAAACAAAAAGGTTTGCCTTATCCGCCTTTAAATGAACATGGTCAAATCGTGGCGGACGAGGCATGGTGGGCACAGATGCAAGCGGCTAAACACGCACGTTAGTCATGTACAATAGCCAGCGCTAACCAAATAGAGAAACGGATGCGATCTTCCATGCTGAGTGCCGTTACTGTCGATACCTTAAGCGGTGTTGGCAATAAGATGGCAGAAAAACTGGCAAAAGTTGGCCTGCATACAGTGCAGGACGTGTTGTTTCACCTGCCTTATCGCTATGAAGATCGTACCCGTGTCTGGCCGGTCGCTAGCCTCTTACCTGGCCAACATGCAACTATCGAAGGTGAGATCACCCACAACGATACCGTATTTGGTCGCCGCCGGATGCTCACCGTCCGGGTGCAAGATGGCAGCGGCGCGTTAACGCTACGGTTTTTCAATTTTAATGCCGCGATGAAAAACAGTTTAGCGGTCGGCAAGCAAGTGAAAGCCTACGGCGAACTCAAACGCGGAAAGCACGGGCTGGAGATCATTCACCCCGAGTATCAGGTGTTTTCTGAGCCCACCGAATTGGTGATGGAAGAAACCCTGACCCCCGTGTATCCCACCACGGAGGGGCTGCGCCAAGCGACCCTGCGCAGCCTGACCGATCAAGCGCTGGCGTTGCTGGATAAAAGTGGCGTCGACGAGCTGCTGCCCGAGGGCTTGTACGATCGACAACTCTCATTGCGCGAGGCGTTGCACCTATTACATCGCCCGCCGCCAGATACCGCGCTAGAGGATCTATTAACCGGTCAACATCCCGCTCAGCGGCGCTTAATCATTGAAGAGCTCCTTGCCCAGCATCTGTCGATGCTGTCTGTGCGCCACCAGGCACAACAAGTGAAAGGCTTTGCCCTCGCGCCCAGTCAGTCACTGGGGCAGCGTCTTTTAGACAACCTGCCTTTTTCACCCACGGGAGCACAAACCCGAGTGGTGAGCGAGATCAGCACCGATTTGGCCAAGCCGTTTCCAATGATGCGCCTCGTGCAAGGGGATGTCGGCGCGGGCAAGACCTTGGTGGCCGTCCTCGCCGCCTTGCAAGCGATTGAGCAAGGCCATCAAGTGGCATTGATGGCACCGACCGAGCTCTTGGCCGAGCAACACGCCACCAACTTTTCCCAGTGGCTTGAGCCTTTGGGGATTCAGGTTGGTTGGCTGGCTGGCAAGTTAAAAGGAAAAGCACGCGAGGACACCCTGGCACAAGTTGCCGGTGGCAAAACACAAATGGTGGTCGGTACTCATGCGTTATTTCAAGCCAGTGTCCGGTTCCACCGCTTAGCACTGGTGATTATTGATGAGCAACACCGCTTTGGCGTTCATCAGCGTCTTGCGCTGCGTGAAAAAGGCGAGCAACAAGGTGCGCATCCACACCAGTTGATCATGACCGCGACCCCCATTCCTCGTACCTTGGCGATGACCGCCTATGCCGATTTAGAAACCTCAGTGATTGATGAGTTACCCCCAGGTCGTACCCCCATTCAAACCGTTGCCGTCCCCGACACCCGCCGTGACGATATCATCGCCCGCGTCAGTGCCGCCTGTGCCGCCGGTCGACAAGCGTATTGGGTATGCACCTTGATTGAAGAGTCCGACGCCTTAGAAGCGCAAGCCGCCGAAGACACGGCCACCGCACTCAAAGACGCCCTACCCAACCTGGAAATTGGTTTGGTTCACGGGCGAATGAAAGCGACGGACAAGCAAGCGGTGATGGACGCTTTTAAGCAAGGCGAACTGCAGTTATTGGTAGCGACCACTGTGATTGAAGTGGGGGTCGATGTGCCCAATGCCAGTTTAATGATTATTGAAAACCCAGAACGGCTGGGGCTCGCACAGTTGCACCAGTTACGTGGCCGTGTCGGCCGAGGCGCAGTCGCCAGTCATTGTGTGCTGCTGTACCATGCACCCTTATCTAAAACCGCGAGTCAGCGGCTGGGGGTACTGCGCGACAGTAATGATGGCTTTGTTATCGCCCAGCGCGATCTCGAAATCCGCGGGCCGGGTGAACTATTGGGGACTCGGCAAACGGGCTTGGCCGAATTTAAAATCGCCGACTTGGTGAGAGACCAAGCGCTGATCCCTGAAGTACAAAAACTGGCGACCCATATCCATCAACATTACCCACAACATGCGGATGCGATTATTCGCCGCTGGCTGGGGCATAAAACCCATTACTCCAACGCCTGATCACCGCTATAACGCTCCCAATGGGTCATGATCAGCGCCATGGCTTCTGACTTACTGTAGCCTGCTTCGCTGGTCGCATGAATAAATTGCGCCAGCGTTGCTTCAACATATTGCAGACGTTGCTCTGGCTCAGCAGGACGCATGGCATCACTGACCTGCATACCCACGCCGGGCAAGCGCTCTAGCCAACCATCTTCAACCAATTGCTGATAGCTGCGCGATACCGTCATTGGGTTCATCGCCAGTGTTTTGGCCAATTGCCGCACCGAGGGGAGGCGCGCCCCCGGATAAAGTGTACCACTGGCAATTTGCCGTTGAATTTGGTCAATAAGCTGCTGAAATTTAGGCGTCGGATCCTGACTGTCTAGCGATAAACGCATAGCCTTTTCCCAGTGTATTGAATCTCTATGACAGTATGGCCTAACGCCCGCATTCCGCGACTTCCGCCGCTAAAAACGTGGTCACACGCACACGAGGGGTTATTTTTTATTGCCCACGGGAAACGTCATTTGAATTCTCAGCCCGCCTTCAGTACGTGAAGAAAGACGAATATCACCATGGAGCTGTTCCACAATGCGTTTGACGATAGCCAGCCCTAAGCCTGTCCCTTCACTACCGCGTGCGGTGTCGCCGCGTGTAAAGGGTTGAAATAGCGAGTTTTCTAAGTTGGCATCGATCCCCGGGCCATTGTCTTCCACTTCCACCCACTGATAGGTGTGATCGGCATTGCTGCCACAGCCGAGACGGACCCAACCGTGTCCATAACGCACCGCATTGACCACCAGGTTGGTCACCGCACGCTTTAAGGCCACCGAGTTGGCAAATAACTCTCCGTGCAACGCCCCTAAATCGAGTTCAATATCGACACCGACTTGCTGCTGATTACTCGCCACATCGCGGCAAATACTGGCTAAATCAACCGGATCAGGATCTTGTTGCTGCACCGCGCGCAAGTAGTCCATAAATTGGTTGATGATTTCATTACACTCTTCGGTATCTTCGGTAATGCTATCGGCCAAGTAGGCATCATCTGATGACATCATTTCAGTCGCAAGGCGAATGCGCGTCAGTGGCGTGCGCAAATCATGGCTCACCCCGGCCATCAGCAAAGCGCGGTCTTCTTCGAGTTTGCGTATGCCGGCCGACATCTTATTAAACGCCACCGTCACCGCCTGAATTTCCGACGCCCCTCGCGGGGGGACAGGATCGGGAAAACGGCCATCCGCCACATCTAACGCCGCCCGCTCAAGAGCCACGAGTGGACGGTTTTGCATCTTGATAAATAGCCACCCGCCCGCAATCACCAACAGGGCAATCACTAAGCTGTATTGAAACAAAGGGGCAAAGTCGTCTTGATGCAGTTCCGACAGCGGGATCCGCATTAAAAAATCGTCAATCTGGTCAAACTTCAGCCATAGCACATAACTGTCTTCGCCACTGACCAAGCGTACTTCGGTTTGCGTGCCCAGTTCTTTGCTGATGTGCTCGCTTAAGTAATCAATCTCCATCGCGTCTTTAAACGCCGCCGCTTGGTCACTGTTGGGCGCATGCAAGGTGACACCAATCTGCTCCAATAGCTGCCGCCGCACAGGTTCACCAAGATGAAGGACTTCACCATCCTTAAGATACCAGTCTTCCTCCAGCATCAGGCGTACTTCGAACGCCAAGATTTTGTTGAACTGCTGCAAGCTGGGCAGTAAGGCATAATTGACGATGGTCAGATAAGAAAAAACTTGGCTGGCAATTAATAAGCCAGCCAAGATAAACAAGGTACGCGCAAAGTTAGTCCGCGGTGACATCCGCATCGCTACACCTCTCCATCCGGAACGAACACGTAGCCGAGCCCCCATACGGTTTGAATGTAACGCGGTTTGCTCGGGTCTTCCTCTATCATGCGGCGCAACCGCGAAATTTGCACATCAATAGAGCGCTCCATTGCCGAATACTCACGGCCACGCGCCATGTTCATCAGCTTATCACGTGACAAAGGCTCTCGCGCATTGGTCACCAAGGCTTTAAGCACCGCGAACTCGCCAGATGTGAGCGTCATGGGCTCATCATTGCGAAACATTTCTCGCGTGCCCAAGTTGAGGCGAAACTCGCCAAAGGTCACCGTGGTTGAGTCTGCACTCGGCGCGCCTGGCGCTTCAATGGTCTGCCGGCGCAATACCGCCCGTACCCGCGCCAATAGTTCACGCGGGTTAAAAGGCTTGGGCAAGTAATCATCGGCACCCACCTCTAAGCCAACAATGCGGTCAATCTCATCGCCCTTGGCGGTCAGCATCAAAATCGGCAACTGGTTATTCGCTTGACGCAAACGGCGACACACAGACAGGCCATCTTCACCCGGCAACATCAGATCCAGTACCATCAGGTGAAAGGCTTCACGCGCGAGTAAGCGATCCATTTGCTCGGCATTGGCCACACTGCGTACCTGAAAACCTTGCTCGGTCAGGTAGCGTTCCAGTAGCGAGCGCAGACGCATATCATCATCCACCACTAGAATTTTATAGTTCTCTTGCATGCTAAGCCCTCAATGCTGATCGTTGCCCGGCCATGGATTGACCGTCACTTATATCATACTGAATTTTGCCACAATTGAATGTCAGACCGCGTGTTTGTCTGTCACCACATGCGGAGTAAATTGTTACCGAGTGTTGCCTCGACAAGCTTGTCCGCTTCTTGTAGTTTCCTGAACAAGGTTATATCGCGCGACGCCGAATGGCTAGCGAAAGGAGAGGTAACGTGAAAACCAAATTGGTGACCCGAGAGGGGTTTAACGCGCTCAAAGCCGAGCACGATTACCTGTGGCACGAACGACGCCCAGAAGTGACCAAAATTGTCAGCTGGGCCGCCAGTTTAGGTGATCGCTCAGAAAACGCTGACTACACCTACAATAAGCGGCTGTTACGTCAAATTGACCGTCGCGTCCGTTATCTGCGCAAACGCCTCAATGACTTAACCATTGTTGATTACGCGCCAGAACAAGAAGGACGGGTCTTTTTTGGCGCCTGGGTGGAAATAGAAAACGAGGCCGGCGACACCAAGCAATTTCGAATCGTTGGCCCTGATGAGATTTATGAACGTAAAGATTACATTTCTATCGATGCCCCTATGGCGCGGGCGCTATTAAAAAAAGCCGTTGATGACGAAGTGGTGGTCTCAACCCCTGAAGGTGAAAAGCAGTGGTTTGTGAATACCATTACCTACCCAAAGCCCAATGACACCGACGCTCAGTAATCACGGAGGGAACCTTCGCCTCCATCGCGGTCAAAAATGCTATCCCTTGGCAGGGTATCCCCTGCCGTGCTTGTAGAGAAAAGGAAACACATGCACACATCCATTACACAAACCCTGGCGCACGAACTCAATGTCGCACCAGGTCAAGTTAAGACAGCGGTTGAGCTGCTTGACGATGGTAACACTGTCCCTTTTATCGCTCGCTATCGTAAAGAAGCGACCCAGGGCCTGGATGACTCGCAGTTGCGTACCCTAGAAACGCGATTGGTCTATCTTCGCGAATTGGATGCCCGGCGCGACACCATCCTCAAATCGATTGACGAACAAGGCAAACTCACCGAGAGCCTGCGCCGCGATATTCTCGCCGCGGAGAGTAAAAACCGCCTAGAAGATCTCTATCTGCCTTACAAACCCAAGCGCCGAACCAAAGGACAGATCGCGATTGAAGCCGGCCTCGCCCCCTTGGCCGACACCTTATGGCAAGATGCCTCGCACGACCCTGACACGCTTGCCGAGCAATACATCAATGCTGAAAAGGGCGTCGCCGATACCAAAGCGGCACTCGAGGGGGCCCGCGCCATCATGATGGAACGCCTCGCTGAGGATGCGAGCTTACTTGAGGCGCTGCGCCAATACCTTAAGCAATATGCGGTGCTACGCGCCACTGTGATTGCGGGTCAGGAAGAGAAAGGGGCAAAGTTCAAAGACTACTTTGCCCACCAAGAGCCGATTGCCAAAGTGCCCTCTCACCGCGCGCTGGCGATGCTACGTGGTCGCAATGAAGGCGTACTGCAGCTGGCGCTGGTTGCCGACCCCGACCAAGCACCAGACAGCAAGCAAAGCGTATGCGAAACCATGATTGCTCAGCATTACCAGCTGTCTTTAGGCACCGCACCGGCTGACCGTTGGCGCAAGCAGGTGATTGCCTTTGCGTGGCGGGTAAAAATCTTGATGCACCTCGAGACAGAGTTCATGGCCAATCTGAAAGAGCGCGCGGAAAATGATGCCATTGATGTGTTTGCGGCGAACTTAAAAGATGTATTGATGGCTGCACCGGCTGGCCCTCGCTGCACCATGGGGATAGACCCAGGCCTACGTACCGGCTGTAAAGTGGCGGTGGTGGATGGCACGGGCAAACTGCTCGACACCGCCACGATTTATCCCACCGCGCCTAAACACGATATTGAAGGGGCAAGCAAAACCCTGCGCCGTTTTATTGATCGCCATGGCGTGAACTTGATTGCCGTCGGCAATGGCACCGCCTCGCGTGAAACGGAACACTTTGTCACCAACATGCTCAAGCAAGCCGACTTAAGCATTCAAACCGTGATGGTCAGTGAAGCCGGTGCCTCGGTTTATTCGGCGTCAGAGCTGGCAGCCAATGAGTTTCCCGATCTCGATGTCTCGCTACGTGGCGCGGTTTCCATTGCCCGTCGCTTGCAAGACCCCCTCGCCGAGCTGGTTAAAATTGATCCTAAATCGATTGGCGTCGGTCAGTATCAGCACGATGTCTCTCAAAGTCAGCTTGCCAAAAAGCTCGATGCCGTGGTGGAAGACTGTGTGAACGCCGTAGGGGTTGATCTAAATATCGCGTCCGCACCACTTCTCACCCGGGTGGCAGGCCTTAGCCAAACCATGGCACAAAACATTGTTGCCTTTCGCGATGAAAATGGCCGATTTGGCGATCGTAAAACACTGCTGAAAGTGCCGCGCCTTGGCCCGAAAGCCTATGAGCAATGCGCTGGCTTTTTAAGGGTGATGGATGGCGCTAACCCGCTGGATCGCTCAGGTGTCCACCCAGAAACCTACCCTTTGGTTAAACAAATCGCCCAAAAGACCGGCAAGGCCATCGATGCCTTGGTGGGCAATTCGGGTATGCTACAAAGCTTAAACGCAAGCGATTATGCCACCGAGGCCTTTGGACAGATCACGGTCACCGACGTACTGAACGAGCTGGCCAAGCCGGGCCGCGATCCGCGTCCTGAGTTTAAAACCGCCACCTTTGCCGAGGGCGTGAATCAGATCAGTGACTTAAAACCAGGTATGCAACTCGAAGGCGTGGTCACTAACGTCACGCACTTTGGCGCATTCGTCGATATCGGCGTCCACCAAGATGGCCTCGTGCACATCTCCGCCCTATCAAACCGCTTTATTAGCGATCCCCGCGACGTGGTGAAAGCCGGTGATGTGGTGAAAGTGAAAGTCATGGAGGTGGATGCGCCGCGCAAACGCATTGGGTTATCGATGCGCCTCGACGATACCCCAGCCGCGAGCGAAACCACAGTTGCCGCCCCTAAGCAGCGTGAGAAAAGTCCGAAAAAGCGCCAGGAAAAACCCGCCACAATGGGCAGCATGGCGGATGCCTTTGCCCGCGCCAAGCGCTCTTAGCCAAGCAAAAAGCCCCGCGATAATACGCGGGGCTTTGACGTCAATCGGCTCAACGGAAAGCGCTTAAATCACGATCAGCACTTCTGAGGGCATATTCGCCACGGTCGCTTGCTGATAGCGCATGGCGACGACTGCACGCGTTTGCTCGAACCTTTTCAGCTCTTCCACTTTTTCAAGCACTTCTTCCGGCATTTTCAACCCCAGCGGGTAGCCGTTGTCTTTACGTGCTTGCTCTCCAGGCTCGGTACGTGCCATGGCGTCGACACGACCGGCAATGTTCGCCCCATCGTAATCAGCGTCAGACAAAGACTCGCGACTGTAGTCGAGCGAATAGTTAGGGTGCTGTGACGGATCCCAAGATGAGCGGCCGAGCTGCTTGCCTTGATCGGTGGCCGCTTTGCCGTGTTCTGGCTCTGGGGCTTGCTTGGTGGGGACGATTTTTTCGCGCATGCGATTGTCCCGCGCAACTTGCTCGGTTGGCGGGTTCACCGATGGCGCGACAGTTGGGATACTGACGCTTGCTGGCGATATATTCATCTGATGCTACCTCCCAACATCAGCTGAAGGCCTAATTGTCAGTGCGGCCTCGTCTCCTTATAGTTTAGACGACAACCGCGAGTATGGTGCCTATTGTGCCCAACGCAGACAAAAATTGTCCCGCACTATAGGCCGTATCATCGTTTTCTTTCACTTTTTCCGGGTGGTCCATGCCCAACGCACCATAGGTAAAGGATTCAACCGATGATTTCTCTTCTGGCTTTTTAACACCTTCAGCGTTTTTCGCTGCTTTCACATCTTTGCTTTCTTTTGCTGCCTCAGCAGCAGAAAGCTTTTCAACAGGCTTCGCTTCTTTCGTATCTTTGGCCGCGTTGTCCGCATTTTGTTGCGGCTGTGTCGGCGCTTTTGGCTTCATCGTTTGTTGATGATACGCCTGAGACTGCCCAACGTTACCTACGTTCATTATGGTCTCTCCTAATGTCAGAGCAAGTGACATAGTTAACTTATCGGCAGAACCATGACAGGATTTAGTCAATTCTACCAAAAAACGATCCGCGCACACTATTTGGGCGGCAAGTTTTTGCCTAAAAAGGCAAGTAGCTTGTCCACCACTTCGTCAGGCTCCGTCACAAAGGGGGCATGAGCACTGTGTGCTAATACCTCGCATTGTGAGTGAGGCGCCAACGCAGACACCGCTTCCGCCACCGACGCAGGCACCAAACCGTCTAGCCGCCCGTATAACCGTAACCAAGGCACAGTGATCGCCTCACAATGTTGGCGAAGATCTGTGGTTGCCAGCATCGACAATCCATCTGCCAAAGCACGAGGGTCGGGCGCCGGCCGCGAAAACACCGCTTGTTTGAGCGCTTTCACATCTTTTCTCGCCGTGGGTGACCCCATGGCTTGCAGCGCCATGAAGCGCTCCACCGTTTGCGAAAAATCACGCTCAAGTTGGTCGGCAAAGTCGGTCAATACTGCCGGCTTGATTCCGCGCCATCCTGGCTCTGCAACAAACTTGGGTGAACTGGCCACGGTGACTAAACCACTCATACGCTGTGGCGATAAGTATGCCGCCTGTGTGGCGACTAACCCGCCCAGCGACCAACCGATCCAAGTTGCATGCGCTGGTGATTCTTTAAGCAACAGTTGTGCCAGTTTCTCTATATTAAGATCCGGTTGGTGGGCGCTGTGGCCGAAACCTGGTAGGTCAACACAGTGAACACGGTAATGCGCGGTCAGGTAAGGCAGTAACAGCGACCAAACAGCACTGTTCATCCCCCAGCCGTGAATGAGAACCAGATCGGGGCCTTGACCATAAGATTGCCAATCACATAACGCCATGCTTTACACTGCCTTGGTTGCTTTTCAATCAAGGTGCCTATGATACCAGCAATCAACCCACGGCGCTTGACGCGTTGGCTGACCCATTGGAGAGGCAAGATCTTGCCCTTGCAATGCCCTGTTTGCCACTTATCACTGGCGACCACGTCGGTGGGGGCCACACAGGCTTTGTGTTGCGACGCATGCTGGGACGCCCACTATCAATATCATCTTTGCCAGTGTTGCGGTTTGCCGGTGACCGACTCCCAAGCGCGATGCGGTGCCTGCCTGAGCCACCCACCGGCGTGGGATCACCTGTTTGCCATCAGCGCTTACCATGATCCCTTGCCGCAACTTGTCCATGCATTCAAATACCAGCAGGCCTTCGAGTTGGCCTTGCCATTTGCACGCCAGTTAAGCGAGCGTATCCTTCATCCCGCTCCCGTGCTGCTTCCTGTCCCTCTGCATTGGCGGCGTCGCTGGCAACGCGGCTTTAATCAAAGTGTGCATTTAGCTTGGGCGCTAGCCGACCACCTTGATACTCAAGTTGTCGATAACGTTTTAGTCCGACATCGCCATACTGCGCCACAACAAGGTTTAAGCCGACAGGCGCGGCTCTCTAATCTGAAATATGCGTTTGCGATCAGGGGCGAGCTGCCAAGTTCGCATGTGGCGATTGTTGATGATGTGGTCACGACTGGACAAACGGTGTCACAACTGTGCCGGTTATTACGCCGTGCGGGAGCAGAAACGATCGATATTTACTGTTTGGCACGTACCGATCTACCCTAACGGAAAGCGTGCTATCCATGCTCATAAAGTAGCCACATGCTTCAAGGGGTGATAGCCAACGCAAACCGGAGTACACTGTATAAAACACACTGGATTAGTCAGGTATTTGTCGTGTCAGAAGTCAATATTTCAGAAAATGCACAAAGCCACTTTGTGAAGCTGCTTGAGCAGCAGCCCGAGGGCACCAATATTCGCGTGTTTGTGGTTAACCCAGGCACGCCAAACGCCGAGTGCGGTGTTTCTTATTGCCCACCCGAAGCGATAGAAAGCAGCGATACCGAACTTAAGTTCAACGGCTTTTCTGCCTTTATCGATGAAATGAGCCTGCCATTTCTAGACGAAGCGGAAATCGACTTTGTCACCGATAAAATGGGTTCACAGCTGACGCTGAAAGCACCGAATGCGAAAATGCGTAAAGTCGCCTCCGATGCCCCCTTGATGGAGCGGGTTGATTACGTGATTCAAAGCCAAGTTAACCCACAGCTTGCCAGCCATGGCGGCCATGTGAACTTGATAGAAATCACCGATGATGCGGTTGCGATTTTGCAATTCGGTGGCGGCTGTAATGGCTGCTCGATGGTGGACGTTACCCTAAAAGAAGGGATCGAAAAGCAGTTGCTGGCTGAGTTTAGCGGCGAGTTAAACGGCGTGCGTGATGTGACTGAGCATGCCCGTGGCGATCATTCTTACTACTAATAAACGCCGTCTCCTATCGCAAAAACAGGCCAAATGGCCTGTTTTTTTTTCATTAGCCTCAGTGCGTGACGTGAAAAAAGCTATCCCGTCGCCAATGGTAAACAAAGCACACCGCAAGACTGAGCCCTCTTAGCGCCATAAAAGTAAGCATCGCTAACCACAGTGCATGATTGCCCCACCCTTGCGCTAACCACCATGCCGCAAAAAAACCTGCGGTGGCGACAAACATCCCATTGCGCATGTCTTTACCCCGCGTGGCACCAATAAAAATACCATCCAGCAAAAAGCACCACATCGATACCAAAGGCATGGCCACCAGCCAAGGTAAATAACGTGCCGCTTGGTCACGCACCGCCTCGATATCGGAAATCAGCGCAATAATGTGATGGCCTGCCACACCAAACGCCAGCGTGATCGCCAAGCAAATCACCAACGACCAAAAAGTGCTGCCTATGAGTGACACTAACAGCTCAGACTTACTCTGCGCGCCAATCGCTTTACCGACCATTGCCTCCATTGCATAAGCAAAACCGTCCATTGCAAAGGAAATCAGCATCAGAAAGCTCATCAACACCGCATTGGCGGCCACAATCTCGTCACCAAGCGTAGCCCCTTGGAAGGTCATGAAGGTAAACGCCAACTGCAAGCTAAGGCTACGTAAAAAGATGTCTCGATTAAGCTTTAGCAAGCGGCTCATCCCAGTCAGCCCGCGCTCAAACACCGACCGAACGGTCGGTAACTGACGCGACTGCCAGATACCTTTGACAAAATAGAGCCCCAGGATGAGGCCGAGATAATCGGCAACCACACTGGCCGCTGCGGCCCCTTCGACTTTCATATCGAGGCCCACCACAAACAGCAGATCAAGGATAATATTGGCACTGTTAACCACAATCAGTAGCCACATCGGCTGGCGCGCATTTTGGGCCCCCAGTAGCCAGCCCATGATCACCAAGTTCATCAAGGTCGCCGGTGCACTAAAGATCCGAATGGAGAAATACTGGCTCGCATAGTGTTTCACCTCAGCGCTGGCATCACTAAAGTGCATCACCCCCTCTAAAATAGGCACATGCAGTGCGATTAACAGTACAGCCAGCAAGCACGCTAAGGTCGCCCCACGCACAAAGGTCGCCGCCAGCTCACGGTTATCACTCGCGCCATAGGCTTGCGCGGTAAACCCGGTGGTCGCCATACGCAAAAAGCCCAACAGCCAAAAGGTGACATTTATCATGGTGCTGCCAACCGCCACACCACCTAAATACCATGCATGGTCTAAATGGCCGATCACCGCGGCATCCACTAACCCTAATAACGGAACGGTGATATTGGAGATCACCATAGGTAAAGCCAGCGATAAGACCCGCCAGTGAAGCTCACGCTGGGTTAAAGACTGCCACATACTTCCTCGATTTGAATTTTAAATGATCTGCACTGCGTTTGAGAGATAGTCTATTTTTGATAAAGAACACGATTGCATCGACAAGCGATAACATCCTTGGGTAGCCCTTATGGGTGCAGCAGTGTACCATTGCGACAATCTCATCGACGAGCGGCCATTGTATTGCGCCAGTGACACGACGTCAGTTGCACTGCGCCAGTTGCACTGCGCTAACTAGCGCTCATCACCTCTGTGAATAAGGAAAGGTTATGCGTGTATTTTTTGCCTGTGTGTTGGTGGTATTGCTAGCGGGTTGCTCGAAAGTGACCAAGCAAAACTACGATCAGCTCGAAGTGGGCATGAGTTATGACGTGGTTGTGAGCCACATTGGCGAGCCTAGCCAATGCGACGACACCATGGGCTTAACACACTGTGTATGGGGCGGCGATGGTAAACATATCAAAGTCTCGTTTGTCGCCGACAAAGCCACCGTGTTGTCGGCGCAAGGGCTAAAGTAGCCTCTCAATAGCGCAACGCGTGGTCGGCAAGGAGCACCACAAAGGTCGCGAAGATATGCCATATCGAGAACTTAAAGGTCTGCCACGCGATGCCTTTTTGCGACTGGGTTTTCAGTCGCCACGCATAGCCGACAAAGACCAGATTTAAGGTGGTCGCCCCCACCAGATACAGCCAACCACTCATCCCGGTCAGCCAAGGTAAAATGCCCACGATGACCAGCAGTAGGGTGTAAAGCAAGACCATGGTTTGGGTAAACCCTACCCCGTGAGTGACAGGCAGCATCGGTACATCGGCTTTGGCATAGTCATGGCGGCGATGTATTGCTAACGCCCAAAAGTGCGGCGGCGTCCAAGTAAAAATGATCATCACCAACAGCAGCGCGTGCGCGTGGATCTCTCCGGTCACCGCGGTCCAGCCAAGCAATGGCGGCATCGCACCGGCCAAACCGCCAATCACGATATTTTGCGGGGTCGCAGGTTTAAGCCACTGGGTATACACCAACGCATACCCGACCAGGCTGGCAAACGTTAACCAGGCGGTAAGCGGGTTCAACCACCAGCAAGCAATAAAACCGCTCACCATCAGCACCACGGCAAAGGCCAACGCGGCACCTTGACTGACTCGCCCCTCAGCAACGGGACGATGGCGGGTGCGCTGCATTTTCGTATCAATTTTCCAATCGATAACGTGATTAAACACCGCCGCCGCACTGGCTTGCGCACCAATGCCAAATAATCCCACCAGCACCGCCGACCAAGGTGGCCAGCCGGGGGTTGCCAAACACATGCCCACCAACGCGGTGAGAAGCAACATGGCAACCACACGCGGTTTGGTCAGCTCGTAATAATCACGCCAATTGGCGCCAGCAGGTGTCGAAACACTAGCGGTACGTTGAAACTGTGCCATCACGGGCTCCTTGTCGGGTCGACGGTGAAAGACATAAAAATCGAGTGAGGAGTAATGTGGCCAATAGCGACAATCCACCGAGGTTATGCGCCACCGCCACACTCAGCGGCAGTAATGCGACCACATTGGTCACCCCCAGCGTAATTTGAATCGCCAACACACCACTCACCGTCATTGCCAGCGCGCGCCCCCCAGCACGCCACAGCACCCATGCCCAAGCGAGCACGAATACGGTGACCACCATGGCGCCAAGACGGTGGGTGGCATGGATGGTCACCCGCTCGGCATGGTTCAGCACGCCAAACTGATAGGTGTCGCTAAGCGGACTGACAGGATGAAAGGCGGAAGGGGTGAAAAGCTGCCACCAAGGGCTTTCGCAGATAGGTAGCTGGGTGCACACAGTGGCGGCATAGTTGGCGGAGGTCCAACCGCCGAGCCCGATTTGAACAATCACCGCCACCAAAGCTAAAGTGCCCACGCGGCGCGCCGATGACGACATTGCAATCACCGGCAACCGGCATGCGCCTGTCACCGCCGCCAGCCAAACCAGCAAGCATACGGTGGTGAAACCGCCGAGTAAGTGCGCCATCACCACCACCGGCATTAAACTTAAGGTCACCGTCCACATCCCTAGGGCGGCTTGCGCGATGACTACCACACTGAGCAAGGTGGTCAGAGCGCGGAACGCCTGATAGTCAGGACGTCGCCAGCTGATCCAGGCCAACGCAAAAATCGCCAGCCCGAGGGTGCCGGCCACGTAGCGGTGCAGCATTTCATTCCACGCTTTGTTGATATCAATGGGCGCATCTGGGAAACGCGACATGGCGACCGATTGCGCGCTTTCACTGGCGGGCACGGCCAAATGGCCATAGCATCCGGGCCAATCTGGGCAGCCAAGCCCCGCTTCAGTAAGACGGGTAAACGCGCCGAGGCCGACCACCAGCACAGCCAGTATCAGTGTCGATAAAACGGCGAGTTGGTAGCGACGCGTTGCCATAATCAGCCTACCTTTGACAATTTAAGGAGCCGTTTGAGGTCGCGTAACAAGCCTTTGCCTTGCGCGACCCACTTCGTTTTATCATCACTGACCGGATAGGCCAGCACCACATTATTCATCGGATCGCTAAGATAGATGGTATTTTTATCAAACGCTTGCTGCTGCCATGCCCGCGCTTGCTCTGTGGTCAGGGTTTGCCATGTCAGTACCTCCGGCGCTTTCGGGGCGGAGCTCGTCAGTGCCACGCTACTGACCCGATCGCGCTCTTTGCCGACCGCAATCGGAATTTGTGTTAACTGAAACAGCGCTTGCTCGCACACAGAGTCACATTGCTCTGGCACCCGATAAATCAACCGCCACTGGCCTTGCTCAGGTAACCAATTCAAGGTCGCCGGCTCAGTGAGAAACTGTCCGTAATTGGTGACCCCTTTTTCATACCAACTTTGCTCCAACACCAATTTCGCCACCACCACGGGCAGGACAAAGATGCCAATCAAAGCCACGAGCGTCATGCGTCCTTTCACACCGCTTCCCTCTGTTTAGTTTTGTACCACCAGATGCCCGCGCCAATACTGACCGCGAGCGCCATTAACGCCCACTGAAAGGCATAGCCATAATGTTTTACTGGCGGCATCACCACCGGCTGCCACACCGGTGTCACCCCCGCTTGCGCCAAGGCATCTGTGCTCGGCGTGGTCACATCCACCAGTTTTTCTGCCCGTATCAACCACTGCGCCTCCAGCGCGGGCATTTGAGCCTTAAGTGCTTGTAAGTCAATGCGCTGCACCCGAGCGGGCCACTTATGCGATGCCGTTTCTTTCTTGAGCACCACCCGCTTAGATGGTGTATCAATAAAGCCAGACAGCTGATAGCGCGACGCCAACGCGGGTACCGCCGGCAAGGCACGCACAGCAGGCGCGGCCACCCAACCCAATTCCACCAGCCACCATCGCGATGGCTGCTGGTTTGGAATGAAGGGAAGAAAAAGGCGATAGCCTACGCGACCTTGGTGGGTCTGATTATCGAGCCACACGGCAAACTCGGGGCGAAACTGGCCATCGATCGCCAGAAATTGCCCTTTTTGCACCGCGCTTGCGAGTGAACCTGGTGCTTGATTGGCCTCAAACTGTGCCAGATGTTGGGCTTTTTGCTCGCCACGCGTCCATTGCCAATGGCTTAACTTGACGAGCAGCAAGACCACAACCACAGTCAATATCAGAAACCCCATTCGCCGTCCTTGTTTCATGATTACCTATTGCGCTAAGGAGCGCTTATGTTGGTCAAAGTCATTCTGATTTGTTTACTGATTTTTATTCTGTTTAATCTCTTCCGTGCCTTGCCCGTGCTACTAAAAGGCGATAGCGCTGTGCCTTTGTCACGTTATCTCGGTCGGCGTGTGCTGTTTTCCGTGGTTGTCTTCGTGTTATTGCTGATTGCGCTATCCATGGGCTGGATTGCCCCCAACCCGCGCCCTTACTGAGCTACAAGATATACACAAAGACAAACAGGCATAGCCAGACCACATCGACAAAGTGCCAATACCACGCACTGGCTTGAAAGCCAAAGTGATGTTCAGGGCTAAAATGCCCACGCATCACACGCAGCCACACCACCAACAGCATAATGGTACCCAAGGTCACGTGTAGGCCATGAAAGCCGGTTAATAAATAGAAGGTATTGCCATACACCCCGGAGTCGAGACGCAGATTCATTTCTTGATAGGCGTGCACATACTCTTCGCCTTGAAAGAACATAAACAGCGCCCCAAGCAGCACCGTTACCAGTAAAAAGCCTTTCAATCGCTCACGTTGATTTTTTTCAATCGCGGTATGGGCAATATGGAGCGTGACCGATGAGGTGAGTAGGATCAGCGTGTTAAGTAAGGGCAGTCCCATTGCCGGCATCGCAGTGGTTTCAATCCCTCCAGGCGTGAGGGTCAACGGCCACTGGGCGACAAAATCTGGCCACAGCACCGCCGCGGTCATCGCGTTATTGCTCGCACCACCCAGCCAAGGGACGGCGATAAAGCGGGCATAAAAGAGCGCGCCGAAGAAGGCACCAAAAAACATTACCTCAGAGAAAATAAACCAGCTCATTCCTTGGCGAAAAGAACGGTCCATTTGCGCTGAGTAAAGCCCTTGCATGGATTCGCGGATCACGTCGCGAAACCAGCCAGTGAGCATAATCAAAATAAGCACAGTGCCAGCCAGTAACAGCCAAGGACCGTTGCCACCAAATAAACCGCCCACCGTGGCACCTGCACCAGCGGCAATCAAAAACAGCGCCACCGCACCCACGATCGGCCAAATACTCGCGGCAGGGACATAATAACGTTCAGGCGTCGCCATGATCGCCTCCTTATTCCTTGGCGCTGGCAGTCACATCAAACAAGGTGTAAGCCAGCGTTAAGTGGTTAATATCGTCCGGCAACTCAGGATCCACGTAAAAGATCAGCGGTAAAGAGGCATCCTCGCCACGCGGCAATGGCTGACGGTTAAAACAAAAGCATTCAATTTTGTTTAAGTACTGTGCGGCTAAACCCGGCGAGACCGAAGGCACGGCTTGGCCAATGGTGTCATAGCGTGCGTTGTTCGTTGCGAGATAATTAATCGTGTGGGTCTCACCCGGGTGCACTTTCATCTGGTTGACTTGGGGCTCGAACGTCCAGCGCATCCCCGGGTTGATATAGGCGATAAACTCAATGGTCACCAAGCGGTCTTGGTCAATGCCCGCACTGGATGCGGCCGCCTCGTTATCGGTTTTGCCGTTGATCCCTGTCACCTCACAGAACACGTCGTACAAAGGCACTAAGGCAAACGCAAAGCCAAACATGGCCACCGCTAACAACAATAATCGACGAGCGGAGCGGGTTGATTTAGTGGCCATCTCGCACCTCCTTGAGATCAGGCGGTGTCTCAAAGGTGTGATACGGTGCGGGCGATGGCACGGTCCATTCTAGCCCTTCAGCGCCATCCCAAGGCTTGGCAGCCGCTGGGGCGCCACCACGCGCGCACTTAACCACGACGACCAAGAAGATGAGTTGCGATAAACCAAAGGCAAAGCCACCGATGCTGACAATGGCGTTTACGTCAGCAAACTGCAGGGCATAATCGGGGATCCGGCGCGGCATCCCCGCCAGCCCCAGAAAGTGCATGGGGAAGAAAAGCACATTGACCGAAATCACCGAACACCAAAAGTGCCACTTGGCCAAGGTTTCATTAAACATATGGCCCGTCCACTTAGGGAGCCAGTAGTAAGCCGCGGCCATAATCGAGAATACCGCGCCCGAGACCAGTACATAGTGGAAATGTGCGACCACAAAATAGGTGTCGTGATACTGAAAATCGACTGGGGTGATCGCCAGCATCAAGCCAGAAAACCCGCCGATGGTGAACAAGACAATAAAGGCAATCGCAAACAACATGGGCACTTCAAAGGTCAAGGATCCCCGCCACATGGTGGCGACCCAGTTAAAGACCTTCACCCCAGTGGGCACAGAGATCAGCATGGTACAGAACATGAAAAATAATTCGGCAAACACCGGCATCCCGGTGGTGAACATATGGTGCGCCCATACTAAAAAGCTTAACCCCGCAATCGAGGCGGTGGCATACACCATCGAGCTATAGCCGAACAGGCGC
The DNA here is from genome assembly GCF_001995655.1 of Salinivibrio sp. IB868. Taxonomy (NCBI): domain Bacteria; kingdom Pseudomonadati; phylum Pseudomonadota; class Gammaproteobacteria; order Vibrionales; family Vibrionaceae; genus Salinivibrio; species Salinivibrio sp. IB868. Next base: position 73,070 of record NZ_MUEW01000003.1, on the reverse strand, counting down.
TTGCGCGAGAACGCAGGGACGATTGCCGAGATAATGCCAAAGCTTGGCAAAATCATGATGTAGACCTCGGGGTGACCAAAGAACCAGAAAATATGCTGGAACAAAACCGGGTCGCCGCCCCCCGCGGCATCAAAAAAGCTGGTGCCAAAGTATTTATCGGTAAGCACCATGGTGGCGGCCCCTGCCAACACCGGCATCACCGCAATCAACAAAAAGGCCGTGATCAGCCAAGTCCAAACAAACAGCGGCATTTTCATGTAGGTCATGCCCGGCGCGCGCATATTGGTGATGGTGACAATCACATTGATAGCGCCCATGATCGAGCTTATCCCCATAATATGCAGGGCAAACACAAACAGGCCGGTACTGTCTGGGCTATAAGTGGTCGACAGCGGTGCGTAAAACGTCCAGCCAAAGTTAGGGCCGCCACCTTCCATAAACAACGAGCCAATAAGCAGTAAGAACGCGAACGGCAGGATCCAAAAGCTCCAGTTATTCATCCGTGGCAGCGCCATGTCCGGCGCTCCTATCATCATTGGCACCATCCAGTTAGCCAAACCGGTAAACGCGGGCATCACCGCGCCAAACACCATGATCAGGCCGTGTACTGTGGTCATTTGGTTGAAAAAGTTAGGCTCAACCAGTTGCAGGCCGGGCTGAAAAAGCTCAGCGCGGATCACCATCGCCATCGCCCCACCCAGTAAAAACATGGTGAAGCTGAAAATCAGATACATGGAGCCAATATCTTTGTGGTTGGTGGTCAACACCCAACGCATGATCCCACGCGGTTTATGGTGATGATCGTCATGCAAGGTATCTGGGGTAGTATCTGTCATCACGCGCTCCTAAAGATCTTCACCTGACTTCACCGCGTTGATTTGCGCAGCTTGTACGGTATCACCGGTGTCATTGCCCCACGCATTGCGCTCGTAGGTCACCACCGCCGCCAATTCTTTGAGCGACAGTTGCGGACCAAACGCTTGCATGGCGGTGCCTGCCTTGCCGTTGACGACGATATCGATATGGTCGACCAATCTATCTGGCTGAGTGGCAATCTCAGCGCCGGCCAACGCAGGGAACACGCCCGGCATCCCTTGTCCTTCGCTTTGGTGACACATACCACAGCGGCTGTCGTACACCTGCTTGCCTAGCGCCATCAGTTCATCCATCGGCATTTCCATGTCCAGCAAGCGTTGCTCTTCTTCGCGCGCTTTCTGCTGCGCTAGGGCCGTTTTTTGCACCCAAGCATCAAATTCCTCTTGAGGCTTGGCGATCACCACAATCGGCATAAAGCCGTGGTCTTTACCGCACAGCTCTGCACATTGGCCGCGATAAATGCCGGGCTTATCAATTTTGGTCCACGCCTCATTGATAAAGCCGGGGTTAGCATCTTTTTTCACCGCAAAGGCAGGCACCCACCACGAATGAATCACATCTTGCGAAGTAATCAAAAAGCGCACCTTACGCCCAACTGGCAACACCAGTGGCTGATCGACCTCGAGCAAATAGGTGTCCCGCTTTTGTCTCTCATTGCGGATTTGTTCAGGACTTGAGGCAAGCAGTGAAAAGAAGGCAACGTCATGGTCAAAATAGCGGTAATGCCACTTCCATTGTGATCCCGTTACCTGCACTGTGAGGTCCGGCTCAGTGGTGTCTTCCATATCGAGTAGCACTTGGGTGGCCGGAATCGCCATACCCACCAAAATTAAAAACGGCACGAGCGTCCACGCAATTTCTACCTTGGTACTTTCATGAAATGAGGCAGGCTTCGCGCCTTTGGATTTACGGTGACGGATGATGGCCCAAAACATCACCCCAAACACCAGTACGCCAATCGCGACACAGATGTAGAAAATGGTCATATGCAGGTCATACACCTGCTGGCTGATGGCCGTCACCCCTTGGGTGAGATTCCAGCCTTCGCGCTCTGTGGCTACTGCACCGCCACTGAACATTGTTAAACTCAGCGCTAGGATTCGTCTTTGGTGCCTCAGCACGGCTCCCTCCTGCCTCACGGCATCAATGCAAAGCCTTACTGCTTGTCGCCACATATCAACGTCGCACGCTGTTATAGCGGTCAGAGTAGCGATATCAGCAAGCCGTCGTTAAGGAAAAACCTCGATACAGCTGGTCACAACCATTAACGTTTTATTTACATTCAATTTAGGAGAGGTTTGCCCAAAGGACAAAAAAACAGAGGGAAAAAGATTGTGATGCCAAGCACATACTGATGCTCAACACAGTAAGCAGGGGGCCGCCATGGCATCAGATTTCGATATGTAGCACCACCGGCGTAAAGCGGAGGCGATAGCGAGGCATCGCGGCCAGTGCACGCTGCCATAGACGCCACCGTGGGCACGGCTTATCGAGCGGAGATTTTTCTTCCACGCGACACGCCCAAGGTAACGCATTAATAATCGCCATTCTGGGGTCGGTGAACCCATGTTGATAGTGCTCACAGCCGAGTTTTTGACCCATTCGGGTATGACATTTATCTCCCGCTAAGACCAAGCAAGCCTCAAGTTGAGGGAAATAACGGCTAATGTGGTGGCAAAAGGCAGAAATTTCTTGGTTAGTGCACTCTAACAAGGCTTGATCGCAAATCAGCATGGTGGGATGACCTGCCGGCACCGCCAACTGCGCCAGCCAATCAAGCTGCTTGACCGAGCCTTGCACCATGCGAAAACGCTCACTGGTATGAAACAAGCGCTCTCGCCAGAGCAGGGTTTCGTCTACGTCCACTTCCAACCAGCGACAGCGACCGTTATCTAGTCGATAAAAACGGGTATCGAGTCCGCCACCCACGTTAATAATCCACGCAGTGGGATGCTGGGCTAAGAATTGTTTTACAATCGCGTCACATTGACTGGTAAGCGTGGCATAAAGCAGCTGGGTTTGATCTAGGTTGTGCCAATCGCATTCAGGCTGCAACACGCACCCCTGGCAGGCAGCCGCCGCCATGGGATCATAGATCACGCCGTCGTCAGTCAGGCTCTCACGACTGCGCAGCCACATTGGCTTAAATAGCTTACTGGGAACAGAATGCTGTTGTGTACGCACGGACACCTCCACACACGATAATCACTGATGATAATAATTATCGTTTAACTGAGCAAGAATGCAAAGGTGTTTTTTTAACCGCGTTCCAATGGCGGACGCTATCGCCCGCCACGGTCAAGATCACATCCAGTCGGTATTGCGGATCACCCCCACAGCAACGCCTTCAATCGTCAGCGATTGTGCGGTCAAATCCACCGAAATTGGCATAAATTCATCGTTTTCAGCATGAAGTACCACTTGTGCGCCTTTCTTCTCAAGCCGTTTAACCGTCACATCATCATCGACACGGGCAACCACCACTTGGCCGTTATGCACATCTTGCGTTTTGTGGACGGCGAGCAAATCACCGTCGAGAATACCAATGTCTTTCATGCTCATGCCATTGACACGAAGTAGGAAGTCAGCATTGGGCTTGAACAGAGCAGGATCGACCTGATAGTGGCTTTCGACGTGCTCTTGCGCCAGCATCGGCTCACCGGCAGCAACACGCCCAATTAAGGGCAGTCCTTGCTCTTCCGGCGTCACCACCTCTTCTTCACTGATCAAACGAATACCACGTGATGCACCTGGAATGATTTCCAACACACCTTTACGGGCCAAGGCTTTTAAATGCTCCTCTGCGGCATTCGCCGAACGAAAACCCAATTGACGGGCGATTTCGGCACGGGTCGGGGGCATTCCTGTTTCTTCAATGTGGGCTTTAATCAAATCGAAGATTTGTTGCTGTCTCGCGGTTAACGGCTTCATGCTCTTACCTGTCTTTTTATACAGTTAACTGTGAGTATATCCAGTAAAATGCAGCTTGAAAAGCACTAATTAACGCCACGAGAAGCCGATCTCATTATCGCGAATATCGTCGATTACGCGCAGGCTAATGGCAAATCTCGACCTTTGTTTGCAAGTTCGCGGCACTTTTCTGCTATCCTTGGCGCGCATTTTGAATTTGAGGCACTGACAATCATGGCTCTCTGGCAAAAGATTTATTACAAGCTATTGAATTTGCCGCTTTCTGCCTGGGTAAACACCCAATGTATTCCCTCTGAACCGGTCGAACAGCTTAATCTGTCACTCGCACGCCCTATTGTGTATGTGTTGCCGTTTCAGTCTCACACCGATTTATTAACCTTACGGCGCACCTGCTTACGCCAGGGGTTGCCCGATCCGTTAACGCCCTTGACCATTGGCGATGTCACTTTGCCGCGCTACGTGTTTATTAGCCACGGACGCAAGGTATTTTCTGGGGATGACGATCTGCCTGCGCGCTCGCTCGCGCATTTTAAAGACTTACTTCACTTACACCGCCAAGATAGCGAGTTAGATATCCAGCTCGTCCCAGCTTCCGTGCTATGGCAGCGCGATCCGGGCAATGAGACCCAGCGTCACCAAGCGATTCTGCGGGCGATGAATGGACCAGAAAAGCTGTGGACCATCCTCACCCGTGGCCGCGATGGCATGGTGCGACTTAGCCAAGCGGTATCGCTACGCTACATGGCCGATAAGCACGGCACCGACCAGGCTATCGCCCATAAACTGGCGCGCGTGGCGATGATCCATTTCTCACGCCAAAAGCTCGCCGCTTCAGGACCACGCTTGCCCAACCGTGGCTTACTGTTTAAGCGGCTGCTTGCGTCGAAAGCCATCGACAAGGTGGTGCACGATGAAGCGCAAACGCGCGATGTGTCAGTAGACAAAGTGCGCAAAGAAGCGGTCGATATGATGGAGGAGATCGCCGCCAACTTTTCCTATCGCTTGATCCGTTACAGTGACCGCATTCTTACTTGGCTGTGGAACAAGCTCTATCAAGGCATTCATGTCAACAACGCCGAGCGTGTGCGTCAACTCGCGCAAGATGGCCACGAGATTGTCTACGTGCCCTGCCATCGCTCGCACATGGATTACCTGCTACTTTCATACGTGTTATACAAAGAGGGCTTGGTGCCACCGCATATCGCCGCCGGTGTGAACCTCAACTTCTTCCCGGCCGGCCCCTTATTCCGCCGTGGTGGTGCCTTCTTTATTCGCCGCAGCTTTAAAGGCAATCGCCTGTATTCCACCGTATTCCGTGAGTATCTCGCAGAACTGTTTGCCCGTGGTTACTCGGTCGAGTACTTTGCCGAAGGCGGCCGTTCTCGTACAGGCCGCCTACTGCCAGCGAAAACCGGGATGCTCGCCATGACCCTACAGGCGATGCTTCGCGGCCAACAACGCCCTATCACCTTGGTGCCTGTCTATATCGGCTATGAGCACGTGATGGAGGTCAACACTTACGCCAAAGAGCTCCAAGGCCAGCGCAAAGAGAAAGAAAGCGTCGGCCAAGTATTAGGGATCGTGCGTAAGCTGCGTAACTACGGCTTGGGTTACGTGAACTTTGGTGAACCCATTGCGCTCAACCAACACCTTAATGAGCAGGTGCCTGACTGGCACGATTACATTAACCCGATGGAGCCGCAAAAACCGGCGTGGATGAATCCGGTCGTCAGTGATTTGGCGACCAAGGTAATGACCCATATCAACGATGCCGCCGCGACCAATGCTCTCAACTTGTGCGCCACCGCGTTGCTGGCCTCACGTCAGCGTGCCTTAAGCCGTGAAGCGCTCGAGGCCCAGTTAGGGGTGTATCAAGCCCTGCTGACACAGGCTCCCTACTCGGCGAGCAGCAGTGTGCCTCAAGATTCACCGGCGGATCTGGTCGATCACGCGTTATCACTCAACAAATTGGTGGTCGAAAAAGACACCATGGGTGAAGTCATTTCTCTGGATCGCCAGCAAGCGATCTTGATGACCTACTATCGCAACAATGTCATTCATCTGGTGGCGCTGCCGTCGCTGATCGCGCAAATATTGGTGACCCACAAATCGATTAGCCGATCCGGCTTGCGCGCCTGCGTGCAGCAATTGTACCCCTTGCTTAAAGCGGAACTCTTTATGAGCTTTGACCAAGCCGGCCTTGAAAGCTACTTCGAAGCCTTACTGCACGCAATGCACGACCAGTCGCTGCTGTGCTGTGACGATGGCAAAGTGACCATGAATAATGCCAAGCTCGGTGAGCTGCAATTACTCGGCCGCACCATTGCCGAAACGCTACAGCGCTACGCGATTACGCTTACCTTATTCAGCCACCAGCCGCATATTGATAAGCGTGATTTGGAAAAACACAGCCAGATGCTGGCGCAGCGACTCAGCCGTTTGCATGGGATCAACGCCCCTGAGTTCTTTGACAAGCGAGTGTTCTCCATTTTTGTCGACACCTTGCGCGAGCAAGGCTATTTGGACGATGATGCCAAGGCCAATGCAGAGCGTATCGCCGCGCTCAACGATCTGGTATGTGAGTTGATTTCCCCCGAGGTGCAATTGACCATTCAAGCAGTGCTTAATCAGCCATTAGGCACGAATAAGGCGGACAAACGCTAAGCGAAACGGCCCACTCATACAGCCCTCCTGACAAAAAAAAGGCGCTTCACCACGAAGCGCCTTCTCTTTCTTTATCCAAACTCGGCTACCCGTATACACCCAACAATACACCAATAAAAATCACTAGGCCGACATAGTTATTGTTCAAAAAGGCTTTAAAGCACGCCATCCGCTCGCGCTCTCTGGCGAGGTATTGCTGATAGACAAACAATGCAAAGGCGGCCAATAAGCTCCACTGATAGGCTGGCGACAGCGCTAACCACTGCCCGGCGAGCATCAGCAGCCCGAGGGTTAATAATTGTAAGCCACCCACCGTCGCTTTATCCCAGCGGCCAAATAGAATCGCCGTCGATTTGATACCAATTTTCACGTCATCGTCTCTGTCGACCATGGCATACAAGGTGTCGTAAGCGATGGTCCAACAAATATTGGCGAAAAACAGCAACCAAACCACTGGTGGCAGCGCATTTTGCGCCGCCGCAAACGCCATGGGGATCGCCCAGCTAAACGCCAGCCCTAATACTAACTGAGGCAGATGGGTGTAGCGCTTCATAAAAGGATAAATAAACGCCAGCGCGACGCCGACAAAAGAAAGCTGAATGGTCAAACGATTTTGGGTGAGCACCAGCAAAAACGCACCGAATACCAACATAATAAAAAAGCCGAGCGCTTCTTTTTCGCTGATCCGTCCGGCCGGTAAGGGCCTATCTTTGGTGCGCTTAACATGGCCATCGAAATGGCGATCCGCATAGTCGTTAATGACACACCCGGCGGCACGCATCATATATACCCCGAGGACAAAGACCACCAGGGTTAACAGTGACGGCATGCCATCGGCAGCGAGAAACAAGGCCCATAAGGTTGGCCATAACAGCAATAGCGTGCCTATGGGCCGGTCTAGACGGGCCAGCTGTCCGAAGGCGGCCAGTTTTGCGCTCATGCAGGGATCTCCTTTCCATACACAGGTGAGCTAGGCAGAAATAATTCCGCCACTAGCATGGGGCGATTGTGGAGCCAAAGCCGAGAGCGACGCGCATGCAACTGATGAGACAAGCACGCCACATTAGCAGTTTCAATCGCATCTCGCCGTGAGGCGCGCTGCTTAAAGACATGTTGGCCTAATGGCTCTGTTCCCAAGGCATGCAAGTGTCCCCCTTGTCCTTCTAAGGTGGAGGCCGGCATCAAAGTACGCGCGCACAACCAAGGAAGTCCATCGCCTTTTAATACCACTTCACGCACCACACAAGCCTCTTGGCCAATCAGCGCAACTTCGCTGTCAGTCAGTTTGTCTGGGGTTAATTGATAAACGGCAATCACATCCACGTCAAAGTCATGACAGTGCTGCTTCAACCTTGCTGTCATCGAATGTGATTCGAGTAACCAACTGCCTTCTGCGGTGCGCTTTAGCGCCGCAATATCTGGTCGCTCCCAGCGTGCCGTTTGCAGCGCTTCTAAATAGGTATGATTTAATTCCGACATTGTTTCCTGTGCCACATCGCGCAAAATTCGCCTGTCCTTACCGCTAAGGGGGGGACAATGTTGCTATACTCGGCTGGTAATTGTATCAGGCTGGTTGCGTTTGGAGAATGCGCTCAGCCTATCCCTGTCACACCATGAACGGAATAACTGGGTCACTATGAGTAAAAAACAACCCCTATTAATGGTCGTACTGAGCGTGTTGTTCTGGCTTAGTGCCGCCGTCCATGCACAAGAAGAGGGTGAGGGTAACCCCAAATACAGTTACTTTTCCTTAGAGCCTGAGATTACCACCAACTATGTCACCGAAGGTCGTCGATTAGGTTTTATCAAGGTGAAAGTCGAGTTGATGGTCGATAACCCCAAACTCGTCAGTGAGCTGGAGTATCACTCTCCCCTGATCCGCGATGTGATTATTGAAACCCTAAACCAGCAAACCGCCACCCAGATAAAGTCGTTGTCTGGCCGAGAAACGATTCGCAAAACCTGTTTAGAGAAAGTCAACGAGCACCTACTCGCCGAAACCAATCGCCGCATGCTCACCGACCTGTTATTCACAAAATACTTATATCAATAATCACTCAGCCGTGACGTTAGCGACGGGCTCAGGGTGGCTAATCACCTCAAGGTGGCTTCCCTGTGCGCTCAGCATGTCACGGATCTGAGCTGGTGGCGTTGCGTCAGTAAAGACCATATCCAGCTGGGTGATATTGCCCAAATTCACCATGGCATTGCGGCCAAACTTGGTATGGTCTGCTGCCAGCATCACACAACGACTGTTATCAAGAATGGCTTTTTTGACGCGCACTTCATGGTAGTCAAAGTCGAGTAATGAGCCATCATCATCAATACCACTGATGCCAAGAATGCCAAAGTCGAGCCGAAACTGAGAGACAAAGTCGAGCGTTGCCTCACCGACAATCCCCCCATCGCGATTCCGTACCTCGCCGCCCGCAATAATCACCGTAAAGTCCTGCTTTGGCATTAAGATCGCGGCCGCATTCAAGTTGTTGGTCACCACGCGCAGGTTATGATGGTCTAGTAGCGCACGTGCCACCGCTTCAGGTGTGGTACCAATATCGATAAACAAGGTCGCCCCATCAGGAATATGTTTGACCAAGGCCTGTGCGATGGTGTCTTTTTCTTGCTGCTGAAGCACCTTACGGGTCGCATACGCGGTATTTTCTGAGCTGGACGGCACCGTCGCGCCACCATGATGACGACGAATGTGGTTCTCTGCCGCCAATTCATTGAGATCGCGTCGAATCGTTTGCGGGCTGACATTGAAGCGCTCAACCAAGTCTTCCGTGCTCACGTATCCTTGTGACTTAACCAGATCAATGATTTGCTGATGACGTTTGTTTTGCTTCACTGCTTCTCCCCTTACAAAAAAAGCCCCCGCGATCACGAGGGCTTCCTAGTTTACGCATAGCCACTAGGCGATGCCAAGACAGATCACTTAGACAGCGTGCACAGCTGTGTCACGACGCACACGATGCTCCCCGACCCATGCCAAACACAGGAAGAAGATAGCCAACCCACACCCGCCGGTGAGCAGCATAAAGCCACCATCCCAACCAAAGTGGTCGACGGTATAGCCAAGCGCGATGTTCGCGACAACCGCGCCACCCAGATAGCCGAATAAACCGGTCAGGCCGGCCGCGGTGCCCGCCGCTTTTTTCGGTGCCAGCTCCAATGCATACAGGCCAATCAGCATCACCGGGCCGTAAATCAAGAAACCAATCGCCACCAACGCTACCATATCGATGCCCGGGTTGCCGGCTGGGTTAAACCAGTACACCAACACTGCCACGGTCACCAGCACCATAAACAACACACCGGCAGGTGCTCGCGCCCCTTTGAAGAATTTATCAGACATCCAGCCACATAATAAGGTGCCTGGGATCCCCGCCCATTCATAGAGGAAGTAGGCCCAAGAGGATTTATCCACGGTAAAGCCTTTCGCTTCATCAAGATAAACCGGTGCCCAATCGAGTACGCCATAGCGAATCAAATAGACAAAGGCATTGGCAATCGCGATATACCACAGCAAACGGTTCTTCATCACGTAGGTGACGAAGATATCTTTGGCGGTCATCTCTTTTTCAAACGCTTCCTCGTCATAGTTCTCTGGATAATCGTCTTTATACTCCTCAATCGGTGGCAAGCCACACGATTGTGGGGTGTCACGTAGCGTTAACCAGATAAACACCGCGACCAATGCGGCAAAAAATGCAGGTACATAAAAAGACGCACGCCAGTCATCATTAAACAGCCACAAGCCGAGCAAGAATAGCGGCCCAATTAAGCCACCCCCGACGTTATGCGCCACGTTCCAAACCGACACCAGCTCACCACGCTCTTTCCGTGACCACCAGTGCACCATGGTGCGCCCACAGGCAGGCCAGCCCATACCTTGTACCCAACCATTGATAAACAGCAGGATAAACATGATGGTAATGCTGCTGGTTGTCCAAGGAAGGAAACCAAAGCTGAACATCACCAACGATGACATTAACAGCCCAGCACTTAGGAAATAACGTGGGTTTGAGCGGTCAGAGACACTGCCCATTAAGAATTTTGATAAGCCGTAAGCGATGGACACAGCGGCGAGCGCTACCCCCAAATCACCACGACTAAAGCCATATTCATCAATCAAATACGGCATGGCCAAGCTAAAGTTTTTACGCACGAGATAGTAGCCGGCATAGCCGATAAAAATCCCGATAAACAGTTGCCAGCGCAGTCGAGTGTAGGTGTCACCGATCTGCGCTTGGGGCAATCTTTGCCGGTGAGCAGCCGGACGGAAGATTCCAAACATGAGAGGGTCCTCAGTAAGATGTACGCGATGGATTTATAAAAGGATAAAAATCAAAGAAGTGAGCAATAAATTTTCGTATCCGCTCAACGGGTAGAATAATTACTCAAATTGAAAACAAAAACCGTGAAAGCGAACATAAAAACATAGATCTGACGCAATAAAATTGCGCTTACGAACAAAAAAAGAGCAGTTACCTGCTCTTTTTTCTTTACGCGATAGAGATAATGCGATGTAGACAGAAGTACCGATCCGCTAAGAATGGCGTTTCGCGTCCCACAGAGCGAGCAAACAGCCAATGATCAGACCAAATAAGTGCGCCATATTGGCGATGTTCATGCCCATCGGCTGGAAAAAGCCAATCACCAACCACGCCAGCATAAAGACAACATATGGCTTTTCGACCGTGAGGCCACGCGATGGCGCCAGCCAAGTCATCCACCATAAATAGCCTAACAGCGCGTAAACCACGCCCGAGAGACCACCAAAGTAAGGCCCTTCCAACCAATACTGACCGAGTCCCGAGAAAAGCGCGGCAAATAAAAAGATTTGAACCAGCTTACTGCTACTGCCGAGGCGCTCGATGCGACCACCAAGCACCCACCACCAGAGTAAGTTGAAGATAATATGCAAAGCGGAAAAATGCAGGAGCGCATGGCTGAATAGACGCCACAGCTGCCAGCGCTGACCACTATCAGCCGGAAACAGTAAGCTGCGTACGACAACCTCAAACCCGCCCAGCGTCATCAACGCAAACAACACCACACTGGCGCACATCACCGCCAAGGTCACTGGACCAGACTTATCTTTGACCGTTTGCCATAACCCTGAGGAGGGGTAGTGAAAACGGGCATGGCGGGTTTCTGCCACCTGCCAAGACGCCGCTTGATAACGGCTATGCATGGGGTCAGCGATAAACCGCTCCAGCTCGCTATCCACCCAGGCTTTATCGTTGTCGTTCACCAACCAAATCGCCACCTGCGTTTCCGGCTCAGGGGCGAGTTCAAGAGTGACGTGATGCGCTGCCGCATAATCGACAAATGCCTGAGCCAAGCGCGCATTTGGCAGTACCGCGATTTTTTGCATGAGCTGTCCTATTGAGGCTCCTATTTAAGATCGATACCCGACGCGGTGGGAAGGGCTTGACGTTGCCAGGCTTCAAACCCGCCATCGACACTATATACCGCATCGAAGCCTTGATTGATCAAGTACTGCGCCGCGCCTTGGCTGCTGATCCCGTGATAACACATCACCAGCACCGGCTGATCAAAGTCAACCTGATCCATAAACGCCACCAAGGTATCGTTCGTTAGGTGATACGCATCTTGAGGGTGCGCAACCTGAAACGTTTGTGGATCGCGAATATCCACTAATACTGCATTTTGCTGATCATCACGCAGCATTTCCCACGCATCGGTCACAGAGATGTGTGCAAACTGATCCATACCTTTTACCCCTTCACTCACAAAGTTATTCCCAGCTGACGTCACACGAGGATAACGTGCTCCTCGAAACAAGTCCGCATTGTACCTGAGTTTGATCTCACACGTCTGCTTCCCCCGCCAACAGTGTTCGTTTTTTAGTCGACTGTGGAAAAAGGTGTGGATTGCGTTGATAAGCGATGATCGTTATACCGGATCCACTATATGTAGTAAGGATCCAGGATAAGCTGTGAATAACCTCTTCAACACTTTTCTTTTTCCCTGGCAACAGGCATAAAAAAACCGGCCTCATGGCCGGTTCAGCTTTGATCGAAGACGATCTTACAGCGCATCACCCATTGCTTGTTTAAGCTTTTTCATCGCGTTCTTCTCTAGCTGACGGATCCGCTCCGCCGACACTTGATAATGATCCGCGAGATCTTGCAGCGTGGCTTTGTTGTCGTCTAACCAACGAGAACGGACAATATGTTGGCTGCGCTCATCCAATGCGGATAGTGCACTGGCCAATCGGCGGTTTGCGTGCGACTCCCAGTTTTCCGCCTCTAGCGACGCGGCAATATCTGAGGTTTTGTCCTCCAGATAATAGACAGGGGCCATTGGACCGCTTTCGCGCTCATCGTCGGCATTCGCCGGCGCTTCAAAGGTCGCATCCTGTGCGGCCAACCGAGCTTCCATTTCGCGCACCTCAGACGCTTCCACGCCGAGTTGCTCTGCGACCATATTCACTTCGTCGTTATTAAACCAACCCAAGCGCTTTTTGTTTTTACGCAAGTTAAAGAAAAGCTTACGCTGCGCTTTGGTGGTTGCCACTTTAACGATACGCCAGTTACGCAATACGTACTCGTGAATTTCAGCTTTGATCCAATGGACAGCAAAGGACACGAGGCGCACGCCAACTTCTGGGTTGAAGCGCTTCACCGCCTTCATCAAACCAATGTTGCCTTCTTGTACCAAGTCTGCCATCGGGAGACCGTATCCGGTGTATCCACGGGCGATATGAACAACAAAACGCAAGTGAGATAGGATCAGCGACTTCGCCGCCTCCAAATCACCATGATAATGGAGACGCTCGGCCAGCGAATGCTCCTCTTCAGCGCTGAGCATAGGGTGGCTGTTTACCGCTTGCAGATAACCGTCGATGTTATCTTGAACAATCGGTGCCAATGCGTTCATCTCTTTTGTCATTCAAACCTCGTTTCCGAATCGTCGAAGACCGAATTGCTGATTAAGCATGCAAAAATATACCCAAGCAGGGGCAAACTGCAAGCCTTTATCTGTCTGTTGTGAGTCTATGACCGTATTAACCCTACACAGGTTCAATTTCTTTTAAATGTCGGCGCGTCGCCAGCAACGCCGCCAACACTCCTAGTAGGATTGAGCCCATTAACAATAGCAAAGATTCATCCCAATTGAGTCCGCTAAGGGTAAAGGGACTGTCATAAAGCTGTGCAAATTGCCGCACCGCCCCATCCATCAACCAGGTGTTTAATCCGGTGAGTAACCACGCGACGATCGCCGCCAGTCCGCCCAACCATGCGCCCATATAAAGATAAGGCCGTAAGATAAAACGGTCGGTGGCTCCTACCATTTTCATCACTTGGATCCGTGCACGATGATGGAGTACCTGCAACCGCAAGGTATTCCCCACAAGTAGCACGACAGCTGCCAACATCAACCCGGAAAAAAGCCAAGCAAGTGTAATGGCCAGTGTTTTGATCGCGTCCAAACGTGCCAGCCAATCAGTATCTAACCGCACTTCCTCGACTTCAGCCAGTGCCGAAAGCTTGTCGGACAAGGCTTCCACACGCGCGGTCAAAGAGATGGCGCCTTCTCCATCTGCGGGGGTCACGTCAGGCACCACCACCAACACAGCAGGCAGTGGATTATTATCTAACAAGCTCACCGCTTGATTAAAGCCTCGCTGCTGTTTTAGCGACGCCATACCTTGGTCGGGCGAGATGTATTCAATGCTATCAATGGCGGGCCACTCCCTCAGCTGCTTAGCCAGTGCTTCACCTTGCTGCGACGATTGATCCGGCGTTAAGAACACATTGAGCTCTGCTGGGCTATGCCACTGCGCGCTCACTGCTACCACATTCTTGGCCAATAAGTAGAAGGTCGCGGGTAAGGAAAGTGCAACCGCTAACACCATCAAGGTGAGTAGATTCCCCATCGGGCGTTGAAACAGATCCCGCCAAGCAGTGGAGGCATGACGCTTTTGCGTCTGCATAAAAGATTCAGCCATGACTGACCTCCGCCAAACTGCCTTGCTGGAGATCAAACCGCCTAAGGTGGCGGTACTGCTCAAGCAAGCTGGTGTCATGGGTCGCCATAAGAATGGTCACGCCCACTTGGTTGAACAGGCGAAACAGCTCCATAATCTGCGCTGACAAAGCGGCATCGAGATTCCCCGTTGGCTCGTCCGCCAACAGGACTTGCGGGCGATTGACCACCGCCCGGGCAATCCCAACGCGCTGCTGTTCGCCCCCTGATAGCTGAATCGGGAAACAACGCGCTTTATCCAACAACCCCACTTTATCTAACGCCGCAGACACGCGTTTTTTGATTTCACCCTCTGGCTGCTGCTCAATTCGCAGCGGTAACGCCACATTCTCGTAGACAGTCGCGTCCATCAGCAGGTTATGATCCTGAAAAATAATCCCTAAATGGCGCCGTAGAAACGGAATGTCTTGGCGCGGAATGCGGGAAATATCATGGCCATTGAAGTAAATCTGCCCATCACTGGGACGTTCAATGGCGCAGATCAGTTTCAGCAGCGTACTTTTCCCAGCGCCAGAATGGCCGGTTAACAACGCCATATCCCCTTTGGGAAGCTCAAAGCTGACTTTTTGTAGCGCCTGACGACCGCCCCGATAGGCTTTACTTACCTGCTGAAACTGAATCACGGTTATTCCTCCCGGCTAAAGAGCGCCTCGATAAAGTCGTTGGCGTTAAAGGTGCGTAAATCTTCAATGCCTTCACCGACACCAATATAGCGAATCGGAATATTAAATTGTTCTGCCACAGCAAAAATCACTCCGCCTTTGGCAGTGCCGTCTAATTTTGTCAGCGTAATCCCCGTTATCGGTGCAATTTCATTGAACAATTTCGCTTGGCTGATGGCGTTTTGTCCGGTACCGGCATCCAGGGTCAGCATCACTTCATGTGGGGCACCCACATCCAGCTTTTGCATCACGCGCACAATCTTGCGCAGCTCTTCCATCAAGTTGGCTTTGTTCTGCAAGCGCCCGGCGGTATCCGCAATCACCACATCGACGTTACGCGCTTTGGCCGCTTCAATCGCGTCATACAGCACAGAAGCACTGTCTGCACCCGTGTGTTGCGCGACCACGGGCACCTGATTGCGTTCGCCCCAAGCTTGCAGCTGTTCCACCGCGGCCGCACGGAAGGTATCACCGGCAGCCAGCATCACAGATTTACCTTGATCTTGGAACTGGCGTGCTAGTTTGCCGATGGTGGTCGTCTTGCCCACTCCATTGACCCCGACCATTAAGATCACGTAAGGCTTTTGGTCAGTCAGCACCAACGGTTGCTCGACCTTTTCCAACATCTGCGCCATTTCTTGTTTAAGAATGCCATACAAGGCTTCGCCATCTTTTAGCTCGCGGCGACTGGCTTTATCGGTCAGGTTATCGATGATTTTAGTGGTCGCTTCCATCCCCACATCGGAGATAAGCAGCTGCTCTTCGAGCTCCTCGAATAAGTCATCATCGATTTTCTTACCGCTAAACAGGCCAAAAAATCCAGAACCTAAGTTGGTTTTGGTTTTTTGCAGGCCACGCTTTAGGCGGGCAAAAAAGCCTTCACGTTGCGGTCTTTCACGCTCGCGAACCGCAGCAGATTGTGGCTCTGGCTCTGGCTCTGGCTCTGGCTCTGGCTCTGGCTCTGGCTCTGGCTCTGGCTCTGGCTCTGGCTCTGGCTCTGGCTCTGGCTCTGGCTCTGGCACGGTATTGACTTCGCTTTCGCTATCAGATGCAAGGGTTTCTTGCGGTTGTTGCGAGTTCGCCTCATCAATCGATGTTTCTACCGATGTGGTTGACTCTGCCGTCTCTTCCGCCACGTCTGGCGCAGTCGTTGGTGACGCTTGTTCTGGTTCAGGCTGTGTCTGGTCTTTTTTCCGACCCAGACCCAACCATGACATAAATCCACGTTTCTTTTTTTCTGCCATTGGCAAATCCTAAAGCATGCTTGATACAATCAGCGGCTCAATACCGAATCGGCATAGTCTATCACCTTCTTTACGGTCAAAAAATCTATGGTTAAACGCGCCAACCGCAAATCTTCATCAGCTCACGCTTCCCGTGGGGCTGGAGCTGTTCGTATCATTGCTGGCCGCTGGCGTGGCCGTAAGCTTGTCGTGCAAGACGCACAGGGGTTACGCCCCACTACCGACCGGGTGAAAGAAACCGTATTTAATTGGCTGGCGCCCCATCTTCCGGGAGCGCGCTGCTTGGATGTGTTTGCGGGCAGTGGTGGACTGGGCTTTGAAGCGCTCTCTCGCGGCGCGACTTGGACGCAGTTTTGCGAAAAAAACCCCGTAGCGGCCAAACAACTTCGAGATAACCTCGATCAGCTTGGCGCAGAGAATGCGCAAGTAGATAGCACAGATGCACTGACTCTACTCGCCGCGCCACCGCAAAACAGCCCGTTCGATGTGGTCTTTGTCGATCCCCCGTTTCATCAAGGGTTGCTTAACGACACCTTGGCTGCGCTCGCAAACAACGGATGGCTCGCACCTGGGGCATGTATTTACGTTGAAGCGGAAAGTGAGCTGGATGACTATCACGTCCCAGGAAACTGGCACTGTCATCGTGAAAAACGTGCAGGACAAGTCAACTTCCGTCTATATTTCAACGACCAAACGTAAGAGACACACTATGAAAGGACTAATTCTACTCGCCAAAGCGGCCATCGCCTTTGTTTGGATCGTCTTACTGGCCAACATCGTTCACCCGTTTCCAGGGGTGGCCGCCATGGCGCTCTATATCATGACCGGCTTTTTGTTGGTGATGCATGGGCTACAAATGCTGATTTTCTTAGGAGCATTTGGCGACAAAATTACCATGACGCGCTGGGAAAAATGGTCAATCCTGATTTTTGGGATTTTTGCGCTGCTCGATATTCGCCGCAAGCATATGATGTAAGTGTCATTCGCGACTATGCTGGCATTGCCAGCATAGTTCAAAACTGCCGGCGTTCTCTTCTCCACAGTGCTGGCATACCCAGTGTGTCTCGCTTTGCTCTTCATACGCCTGCAGTAATTGCCTTGCTTGAGCGACATTTTCTGGGGCAACCCATAAGGTTACGCCTTGCACATCAGTGGGTAACTCGCCCACTGCCGCACTCAGCGCTTCGCCTTTCAATACACAATCAATACGATGGCTGGATAACAGGCCTTTTAAGCTGTGCGCCTCCAAGGTGTTCATCGCTTGATAGACTTTTTCCATCTCACCCTCCTTGGGCGATCACCACCGAGGCACTGATCAGTGCTTGCGCTAAAAAATAACTCGACATCACCATCGCTTGTGCCGCACGAAATTCGCCCTTAAAACGCGCAAACGCCAGCACGGTATCTGACACCATAAAACAGATAGCACCGGCCAGTGCGAGTGCCGCCGCGGGGGAGTGAGTATTGAGCCAGTATTCACCGGCCGCCCATACCATCTGGGTGATCACGGCAATATACACGGCCACAGGCAGCGCGAGCTGCCCTAAGTTTGGGAGCAGTAAAAGAAAGACGATAATGCCCAGGCCAGACAACATGGCGGGCAGCCACCATACCATATGGCCGTCAAATTGCGCCCAAAACGCGAAGATATAGACCAGGTGTGCGAGTAAAAAACTGGTTAACCCCTGCACAAACCTGTCTTTGGGGAGCATTAAAAAGACATCGCCCACCACAGAGAGCAATAGCGCGACGAAGACCCATTGCGCATAATGAGAGACGCTAATGTGAGTGCCCACTATCGCCATGAGCATCACAATAGTCAGCGGTTTAAAAAGATAAAACTGCCAACGCGGGCCCCGGTAGGCTGCGGAGATATGCAGCAGTCCAGAACAACAGACAGCGAACCAGCTCCACATGAGTATCATTCCTTTCAAGACAAGGACGCCAAGTCTAGGCTGGCTGGCGGAGATGTCCAGCGTCCCTTGATGAGAACAAGATCCAGTTTAAAAAAATCGTAACGTTAACCGTGGGGTGACAACCGATTCTTGTGGTTAGCTAGCCACTCCATTGCGGCCACACTTGCGCGTAAAAACCAATTGCCCCCGCGGTAAACAGCAGGATAAGCCCCGCGGCAAGCCGCCAAATCAATCGGTTGCTTCGCGGTACTAATTCTGACTCACAATACTTACTCACCGATATAAATTCACGTATATCGTCCACTTCGTAACCCTCTTCATGAACGACTTTGTTACGAATAGTGGCGACAAAGCGCAGTTTTTTGATCACATCATGCGGCAGGCGTTTTTGGCTACTGTCGATGAGCTGATGGAGCCCCTTCCCTTCGGCGTGATAGTGCTCACGCAGCAAGCCTTCTAGGCGCTTACTGTGCTTAATCACGACTGCGACGTCATCCATGGTCTCTCTCCTTACCAGCTCCCATTTTATGAGTATGGTGGTTTTTATACCATTTAGGGGCATCAGGCTTCATGATTGCGATCTGATCCTGTCATCCTATATTCAATCAGTTATGACCGCCGTTGTCGTCAAAAGTGTCATCATTTATGGCACCAACCACGCGGTGGCGCGATATCGTTGCAATATAGCAGTGGTCAGCGCCGCCCCCGCAAAGGCATATAGCGTCAGCAAGGGGATCCAAACCATAGCGGGCGATAAAGTGGGCCAGTAAGCCCTGACGGGCCAAAGGAACACTGGGTGAATCAAGTAGATCCCTAGGCTATAACGACTCAGGGTTGCAACCCACGATGGTGTCGCTTTATTCGCTCGCCAATGTTTGACGGCAAGGAAAAGTGCCGCACTAATCAGCACCGTGTTGATCGTGGTATACGATAACCAACCCTCAGTGATATAACGCTGATGCGCAACACTGGTGGTTAACACGTGATACTCGGTCATACCCAAAGCCAGTAAGCCCAGCGCCCACCACAGTAACAACGCACGTGGCGCTTGGTGTAGCCAATAGCCTAACCATAAGTAGCCGCCATAGAGGATAAAATCATTCCGCCACCAGCCATGCGCGCCGGTTAAATACCAAGCCGTTAAGCTTATCCATGCTAATCCGATAAAAGCCACTGACCATGACGGTAAGCGTGGCATTAACGGGCGTAGCAATGGCACCCACAGCAGCAACGGGATGTAATAGTAGAAAAAGCCAAGGTGATAATAAGTTTCATGCTGAGGGGCCGCGCCCAATGTTTGGGTGACGGTCTGCCACGAAAAACCATCCGGCGTCAGTCCAGACAGACACGCAAACGCGAACGACCACACCAGAAAGGGCACCACCACCTTAACCACGCGGCGACGGATAAAATGGCGCAAGCGGAAAGGCCGCGTCGACGAGAGCAGCAGTAAGCCCGAAATCATAATAAAAATCGGCACCGCCCAGCGACTTGCACTGTTTAGCCCTACCGCGACCACCCAATCACTCAGCGCAATATCACCAATTTGAAACCGATACGGACCCAGTACATGAATCGCCACCACGAAAAAGGCAGCGAGGACACGCAATATGTCGAGGTAATCAATATGTGTCTGTGTTTCAGTCTGTTGCATTTGTTAACACTTTTAACCAGTGACCGGATCGAGCACGCATCCATCATACGCCAACTTCGCGTCAAATGATGTCCGTTAAAGTCATTATCCAGTCAAATATGTTTCTTTTTTGCCTCATTAGCAGCACGTAGATCGAGTTTTACGCTCACTAACTAGCTTTTAATCTTGCTATTTAAGTTAAAAAACAATTAACATTCGGCCTCCTTTTCCCATAGACGGGAAATGCAGTACAACGAAGGAGACCAACCCCATGCACTCAAGTACCACAGAGCAACAAGGTGGGCCGCACAAGCGCACACTGTTTACGCGCTTTCTCGATACCGTCGAGTGGCTCGGCAACCTGCTCCCTCATCCAGTGACCTTATTCGCGATTTTCTGTGTCGCTATCCTGATCGCCTCGGGTGTCGCTGGCTACTTTGATGTGTCTGTCGCCGATCCTCGCCCAGAGGGCGCAAAAGGACGTGCGGCAGATGGCATGATTTATGTGCAAAGCCTGCTCAACGCCGAAGGCTTGCAAATGATCGTCACCAACTTGGTGAAAAACTTTACCGGCTTTGCCCCACTCGGCACCGTGCTGGTGGCCATGCTCGGTGTGTCGGTCGCAGAACATTCAGGACTGCTGTCAGCCTCCATGCGCGGCCTGGTAATGGGCGCGTCGCGCCGTACCGTCACCTTTACCATTGTCTTTGCCGGTATTATCTCGAATACGGCTTCAGAGCTCGGTTACGTGGTTTTAATCCCGCTTGCCGCGATGATCTTCCATTCATTAGGCCGTCATCCATTAGCCGGGCTTGCCGCAGCGTTTGCCGGGGTATCAGGCGGTTACTCTGCTAACTTGTTGTTGGGAACTGTCGACCCCTTGCTGTCGGGGATCACCGAGTCAGCCGCGCAAATGATTGACCCAGACTACATCGTTGGGCCCGAAATGAACTGGTACTTTATGTTCGTTTCTACCTTCTTCATCGCGATTGTTGGTGCATGGATCACCGATAAGATTGTCGAGCCTAAGCTGGGCCAGTATGACCACGACCAAGCGTCTGAAGATGTCGCCGCCGCCTCCGCGAGCAAGCTTAATGATGACGAGAAACGCGGTCTTCGTAATGCCGGGATTGCGGTGCTGATTGTCAGCGGCATTTTAGCGCTCACCATCGTCCCTGAGTGGGGACCACTGCGTCACCCCGAGACCAATGAAGTGGCAGGCTCGCCGTTTTTGAAAGGCATTGTTGCCTTTATTATGGTGTTCTTTGCCGTTCCCGGTATTGTGTTTGGCCGTACCGTCGGCACCATCAATAACGATCGCGACGTGATTGATTCGATGTCTAAGTCGATGAGCGCCATGGGCATGTATATCGTGCTGGTGTTTTTCGCGGCGCAATTTGTGGCGTTCTTTAAATGGACCAATTTTGGTCAAGTGATTGCGGTCGGCGGTGCTGACTTTTTGCAAACCATCGGTTTAACAGGGCCTGCATTATTCTTTGCCTTCATCTTGATGTGTGGCCTGATTAACCTCTCGGTCGGCTCGGCATCGGCGCAGTGGGCCATCACCGCCCCCATCTTTGTACCTATGTTGATGCTGGTCGGTTATGCCCCAGAGACGATTCAATCAGCCTACCGGATTGGCGATTCAGTGACCAACATCATTACCCCGATGATGAGTTACTTCGGGCTGATTCTGGCGGTGGCGTGTCGCTATGTGAAAAACCTTGGCATAGGCACCTTGATTGCCACCATGTTGCCTTATTCGATGATCTTTATGGTGGGATGGAGCATTCTATTCTACGTATGGGTTTTCGTGCTCGGTCTGCCCGTTGGCCCTGGTGCAGAAACCTACTACAACTTCAACCAGTAACGTATCGTTATTCGGTGTTAAGGCAAGCGCTCGCGCTTGCCTTTTCTTTTTGGCGCGGCGCTTTTCCCATAAGTGTCATTTTCATCCATCCTTTAAGACGGTTATAGTAAACCTATCTCAGTGATGGTAAACCAAGATGACAGATCTCGCCGACAGTAAGGATCAGCCGGCTTTTGACGCGCACTCTCTCGCCCGTGAAGCAGTGCTGAGCGACGCATTTAAGCACCACATAACACCTTTTTGGCAACAGCGTGAACAAGGCTACTTCCACGGGGAAGGAGGGCTACGTTTACACTGGTGCAGCTTTACCCGTCCGCAGAATAGGCAAGCGGTCGTGGTGGTCAATGGCCGCATTGAAAGCGTGATGAAGTATCAAGAGATCTTTTATGACCTCGTTCAGATGGGCTATGACGTTTACAGCTTTGATCACCGCGGCCAAGGTTTGTCCGAGCGGCTCGTGATCAAACCGCGCGATCTGGGTCATGTCGAACGCTTTGACGACTATGTCACTGATCTGGCGACCTTCATGCAGTTTATCGGGGCGCACCGACAATACGACCATACCTTTATGCTCGCCCACTCTATGGGCGGGGCCATCGCCGCACTCTATGCGCATCGATTTCCCCACGCGATAGACGGGCTTGCAATGACCGCGCCGATGTTTGGCGTGCACGTCAGCCCGTGGCTTGGACGTATCGCGCCTTGGTTGTGTCGTTCGCTGGCGCGCTATCAGCATCCACCACGGTTTGGGCCCGGACAAGTTGGTTATCGTCATGTGCCGTTTGAGCAAAACCGCCTGACCCATTCTCGCGCACGGTATGCCTGGTTTCGTCAGCTCTACATCAACCAACCTCAACTGCAGATCGGCGGGCCTAGCGCTCGCTGGATTGCCGAGGGAATGGCCGCAGCCCAGCACTGCTTAGCCATCGCCCCCCAATTGGCCACTCCGACACTCATTTGCCAAGCTGGCGGCGAGCAGATTGTGTCTAATCCCGCGATGGCCGAGTTCCATTTTTTACGCCGGCAAGCCAATCAGCCGAGTCAATGGCAGTTTTTTCAAGGCTCACGACATGAAATCTTGTTTGAAACCGATACACATCGGCTGGCAGCGTTCACGGCCATTGATGATTTTTTTCAACGTCAGAGCCAACACTAAAAGCGGAAATCGCTCAGTGAGAGGGTTCCCTTTTTCACCGTCGTCAGTTGCAGTAGACTCAAACATACTGTGATTGTGATCGCCTAACTAATGAGGACATGATGTACAAACTCGTCGCTTCCGATCTCGATGGTACCCTGCTCACCCCAGAGCACAGTATCGCGCCCTATACCAAACAGGTGTTGGAACAACTGCACCAGCAAGGCATCCATTTTGTGTTTGCCACGGGTCGTCATCATGTTGACGTAGCGAGCATTCGTGAAACCGTTGGCATTCCTGCATACATGATCACCTCCAATGGCGCACGCGTGCATGACAGTGATGACAACTTGGTATTCCAACACAATGTTGACCCTGAGATTGTTGCCAACCTGATTAACGAGGTGAAGCAGGATCCGACCGTCACCATTCACCTCTACCGCGATAATGACTGGCTGCTGAGCAAAATGGATGAAGAGCTCGCCCGCTATCATAAAGACTCTGGCTTTAACGCCCAGGAGTTTGATGTGGACAACCCACCGGTCGATAACATCGCGAAGATTTTCTTTATTCGCCACGATCACGACCACCTACTCAAATACGAGCATCAGTTTTTGTCGCAGTATGGCGAGAACATCAGCGTGGCATTTTCGACGCCATTCTGCCTGGAAGTGATGGGCAATGGGGTGTCCAAAGGCGCCGCGTTAGAGGAAGTGGCGCGTCGTCATCAGCTCAACTTGGCGGACTGTATTGCCTTTGGCGATGGCATGAACGATGTCGAAATGCTACGTGCCGCCGGACAAGGCTTGGTAATGGCCACCGCACAAGCGCGCGTCAAGGCCACCCTCACAGATAAAGCCATTATTGGTAGTCATGCTGATGAAGCGGTGGCGCGCTATTTGAAAGCGCACCTATTAGACTCACTTTTATAAGCGACCTGGCTCACACCGTGAGCCAACAGGCGCCTGATGGCGATGCACTATTCCCCCGCCATCGCCAGGATCGCCTGCCATTGCGCTGCGGTAACCGGCATCACACTCAGTCGGTTACCTTTTTTCACTAACGGCATCTCGGCCAGCGCCGGATTTTGCTTCATCTCTGCCAGTGCAATTAACGGCACATGACGCTGATATTCCACATCCACCATAAACCAACGTGGGGTTTCAGGTGTGGCTTTCGGATCAAAGTAGCCGCTATCTGGCTCAAATTGGGTATGATCGGGATAACAAGCGCGGACCACGGTCGCCACACCGGCGACGCCCACTTGTTTGCACGAGGAATGATAAATCAGCACCTCATCGCCCACTTTGACCTCATCACGCAGCATATTACGCGCTTGATAATTGCGCACCCCTTCCCAGCATGAAACCTTTTGCTGCTTTAGTGTGTCTATCGAAAAGGTATCTGGCTCTGTTTTAAATAACCAATAACTCATGCTAGCTTGCTCTTAATCGGATGGTGGCGGCAATCTTGCCCTGCCTGCATTCAGGGCGCAAGCCTGCCTACTCTCGCTCAGTACAAGGAGTTTTTCGTGCCATCTCTTCGTCCCCTTATCATCGCCTCAATGAGTTTGCTTGCCCTCGCCGGGTGCGGTAGCACCTCTGGTCCGGTAGAACTGGGCCATCGTAGCGACAAGGTTTCAACCGGCTTGGTTCACACGCCGCAACCTTTTATGCAAACCGGCCGCATCTCTGTCAGCCCAGAAACGGCCAGCTTCACGCCGTGCGGCAGTCAAAAACAGTACTGGCTTGATTTAACCGCTGACCAACGCGCGACCTTATCGCAGCAGTCCGGTCCGGTATACAGTGAGTTTGAGGGCTATTTCACACCTGTGTCACGCCGCGGGTACAGTGCCGACTACCCTGCTGCGGTGACCATGACCCGCTTAAATATGCTCACCAGCGAATTAGAGGGATGCGCACAACCGCGTAATACCTTGTTGGCGGAAGGCCAGACCCCTACCACCTGGTCAGCCGCTGTCGGCCAAGGGCATCTGGCATGGGAAAGCGAGCAAGACTCACAAGAGCGCCCGCTCAGCGGACAAAGCATGAGCCAAGAGCAGGCACAATTCCGTGCTCAACAAGCCGCTTTAACGCTTAGCGCCCAAGGCTGCCAACAAAGCGCCAACACCCTCTATGGCTGGCAAGCACGCTTAAAAACGGCGAAAGGCACTTACCAAGGGTGTGCGATCTTACCTTCCGTGGATACCAGTCAGCATTGGGCGGGAGAATACCAAGGTACCAGCCAGTCGCCCGGCCAACCGACACTGACCACCAAACTGACGTTGCTGCCCGATCATAGCGCCATCACCAGCTACCACCCACAAGGGGAAGCGGTGACCAAAGAAACCGGGATTTGGCAGCCAGTCGGGGAGAACCAAGTCCAAGTACTCACTACCCGTAGTGGTGAGCAAATGGTGGTGTCTGAGCGCATATATACACGTAACGGGTTTACCCTCACCGCCTCCGAGGAAACCTTTAATGGCAACACCTACTCATTAGGTCATGAGGGTTTAACGCTGAGGCTCAAAGTCGGGGATGCCGTGAACGTATCAAACCAAACCGGCATTAAAGGCAGCGCCGAGAGAAACCCGCGCGTTGAGCAAGCACTCAAAGACTATCTTAGCGATAACGGCCAATCCGGCCCACTCACTTATCGCTGGCTTACTCACGACCTTAACCAAGACGGGCAAGCTGAGCTATTGGTCTTGACCGACAGCTGTGGCAGTGGCGGCTGCACCTTATTAGTGTTTAAGGGCGAGGCGCAAGGCTGGCAGTTTAATAGTCGCATGACACTGGTGCATGTGCCCCTTTTATTAGCACGCAGCCAAAACAAAGGTTGGCATGATTTGATCGTGCCGGTCGGTGGCGGTGGTGCGCCTGCCGGCCACCATGTGATGCGATTTGATGGGCAGCGTTATCCACTCAACCCCAGCACTGCGCCTCGCGCGCCCAAACCGGATAGCTCAGACACGGCATTATTTGCCGATGGCATCTATGCCACCCAACAAGGGGCGGTATTAGGCGAAGAATAACGTAGACACGAGCGCCCGTGGCACGCGGGCTCGCATTCCTTGTCGGACTTGCGCACAATAGCAACCTGACACCTTGAGGAGAGTCTGATGGCCCGTTCGCCCTGCATCCAATGCGGTTTTACCTATCACTGTATCTGTCACTGCTATTGGCCGCTGGAGAGCCAATTGCAATGTTTACTGGTGATGCACGAAAACGAAGCGGCGCGCCAATCCAACACCGGCAAACTGGTTAAAGCGGCGCTGCCCGACACGAAAATCGAAATTTGGCAACGCAAACAACCACCGCAAGCCTTGCTCGACAGCTGGGCGCGCGGTGATGTGTCACCTTGGTTGTTGTTTCCCAGTGACGATGCCGTCCCCGCCGATAGACTATTTGCTGACGTGGCTCGGTCTGTCTCTTGCGCGGATAGGTTAGTTTCTTGCACGGATAGTTCAGCTTCTTGCGCAGAGGCATTAGCCGCCACCAATGCACCTCGCACGCCGTTACAGTTTGTGGTGCTGGATGCCACTTGGCAGCAGGCGCGAAAAATGCTCAATAAAAGCCCGTGGCTCAATGGTCTGCCACGGGTCAGTTTGCCGTCGACTGCCGCCTCGCAATATACGCTTAGGCGCAACCAGCCTCCGGGACACCTGTGTACCAGTGAAGCGGTGAGTGCATTACTACGAAGCCAAGGCGACGTGAACGCCGCCACGCAGCTGGACCATTTTCTTGTCCACTTTATGGAGAGCTACGAAGCCGATCGCCACCATCACACTACACCACTCCCCGCCCCCAAGGTGCTGACGCCAAACACGTGAACAAAAAAACGCCGAGCACGGCGCGCTGCCATGCTCGGCGTTTACGTCGTTTATGGGCTACAGCTTAAAGCGGCTGATCTCTTGCTCGAGGCTATGAGAAAGCTCGGATAACGTCGCGGCTTGACGCGCGGCTTCATCCGCTTCGGTCGATAGCTCATTGGACACATCGCGAATGCCCTCTGAGTTACGGGTGATCTCCGCGGTGACGCTCGATTGCTCTTCCGCTGCCGAGGCAATTTGGGTGGCCATATCGCTAATTTGGCTCACCGCCGCGACAATCTGGCTCAAGCTTTCGTTCGCCGCGCTGGCATCTTCCACACTGGCATGCGCACGTTGCTGGCTATCTTGCATCATGGTCACCGCGCGACCGGTTGCCTGCTGCAAGGTATCAATCATCTGCTGAATTTCGGTGGTTGAAGCATGAGTACGCTGGCTCAATATCCGTACCTCATCGGCCACTACCGCAAAGCCACGGCCATGCTCACCGGCGCGTGCGGCTTCAATCGCGGCATTCAACGCCAGCAGATTGGTTTGCTCGGCCACTTCTTGAATGGTCGACAAGATGCTGGTGATGCTGTGCGCATGCTGATCCAGCTCACCAATCACACCGGTCGCCGCTTCCACTTCACGGGCAAGCTCGGTGATCGAGTGCTTACTTTGCTCCACTTGCTGGCCGCCATCGTTGGCAACGCTTTCGGTCTCTTGGGCGGTGCGCGCGGTGTTATCGGCATTACCGGCAATATCTTGGGTCGCCGAGGCCATTTCATGGATAGCGGTCGCCACCATATTGATTTCATCTTGCTGATGACCAATCCGGGTGGAGCGCTCTTCCGCTTGCGCCGCAGTTAGCTCGGCTTGTTGCTTGAGCGAGCCAGACAGCTGACGTAAGTGCGACACCATAGTGTGCATGTTGCCGACAAAGCGGTTGAAGTTGTTGGCAAGTTTGCCAATTTCGTCATTACTGTGTGGCTCAAGGCGCTGGGTTAAATCCCCTTCACCGGAGGCAATTTCTTCTAGCGCGGCGGATACATTGAGCAAGTCACGGAACAACACGTGCATCAACCACGTCACGGCACCGGCCACCAGCAAAGTGATCACCACCGCGGTCAGCACCAGATTGAACAAGGTATCACGCTGGCTGGCGTATTCAGTGCGCTTATCTAGCTCAATCGCCAGTACCCAATCGGTGTTAGGAACCGAGGCAAAATAAAACAGTTTATCAACGCCATCGACAGGCAGTTCCACCAGCGATTGCTGTGCCAACGCCTGACGCACGCGGTTTTCATTCAGCTCAGGAGACAGGCTGCGATACGGTTTTAGCAGGCGCGCTTTGTCTTTGTGAGCGAGAAAAGTGCCATCAGCACCTAGCAGCATCGCGTTCGCATTTTTGCCCACTTTTAATTGGGTCACGTCACGGATCAGCTGGTCAATCAACACATCTGCGCCCACCACACCGATTAATTCGCCATTACGACGTACTGGCTCGGCCAAGGTCACCAGCATCGCACCGGTAATCGCATCACTGTAAGCAGTGGTAATAATCGGGCTACCTGCGCTCACTGCTTGCTTGTACCACGGGCGGGCGCGAGGGTCATAATCATCGCGGTTGCGCTCTGGGCGCGAGCGATACATGGCGCCTTTTGGAGTACCATAATAGATATCGTCAAACCCACCGGCCTCACGTGCTTGCTGTAAATAGCTCACACGATGGCTACTGCTGGTGTAATCGGTAAAGGCACTGGTGATATCAGCACGGATTTGCACCCAACCGCTGATCGATTCAGTCGCCGCATCGGCGATACCACTGACGCGGCTATAGATGCTCGACTGGGTTTGGGCTTGAATTTGGCTTACAGCAAGCCAGGTGAGAAAGGCGGCCATCAGCAATACAGCAGATAAGCATGCCCCAATTAATTTTTGTTTTAGTGATAACTGCATGGGAACGGCTCTCAAAGCAACGACAGGTTAATTCCAAACTCCCCGATAACCGAGGTAGCAATAGTGAACAGCCGTCACCCCGTCCCTAGGGTACCGCGAGCCCATCCTGCGCGTCGCGGGTTCACAGCGCCGGATAATTTTTATCCGACATGGCAAGCGCGCGCTAATGTAACAGCGCGCAAGAAAGATTGCCATTTTTTAGACAAAAAACAGTCAACTAGAGAGCACTTAGAATCAAGATCACACATGCTGCCCGGCTACCCAGCCGGAGCTCCAGGCCCATTGGAAGTTATAGCCGCCGAGCCAGCCGGTGACATCAAGCACTTCACCGATAAAATACAGGCCGGGGATATCTCGCGCTTCAAGGGTTTTCGAGGAAATTGCGTGGGTATCCACCCCACCAAGCGTCACTTCTGCGGTGCGGTAACCTTCAGTGCCGTTTGGGGCAATGGACCACTGGTGAAAGTAGTGATGAAGCTGATCGAGCTGTTTGTCATCGAGCTGCTTGAGCGGTTTATCCGGCAAGCTATCGCGCGCAATCAAGACCTCGACCAAGCGTTTGGGGAATAGGCGAGACAGTGAGGTTTTTAAGGTTTGGTTGGGGTGCTTATCACGCATCGCCACCAGCACCTCTTTTAGCGACTCACTAGGGAGTAAATCGATGGTGACCGCTTCGCCCGGCTGCCAAAACGAGGAGGTTTGCAACACCGCCGGTCCCGATAAACCGCGGTGGGTAAAGAGCAGATTCTCGGTAAAGCACACCCCAGACTCAGTGGTGATCGAACATGGCACCGACACCCCGGAAATATCGGCAAAGCGCGTTTTGTCTTCTTGGTGCAAGGTATACGGCACCAAGGCGGCGCGAGTGGGCAGCACTTTTAGGCCAAATTGCTCGGCAAGCTGGTAACCAAAGGGGGTAGCGCCAAGCTTGGGCATCGAAAGGCCGCCCGTGGCAACCACCAACGACTGGCAGCGCACCGGCTCGCCATTGAGTTTAAGGCGAAAGCCGGCTTCTTCTTGTTCGATATCATGCACTTCACAGCGATAGCGTTGACTGATGGTGGCTTGGTCGCATTCGGCCAAGAGCAGGTTAACGATATCCTTGGCGCTGTCATCACAAAACAGCTGGCCGTGGTCACGCTCGTGATAGGCCACACCATGGGTGGCCACCAGACCAATAAAGTCCCATTGGCTGTATTGTGCCAATGCGGATTTGACGAAGTGCGGGTTTTCACACAGGAAGTTACTCGCGGTGACATCATAGTTGGTGAAATTGCAGCGTCCGCCGCCTGAGATCAGGATCTTGCGGCCCGGTTTTTTGGCATGATCCACCACCAAAACACGGCGGCCACGTTGGCCTGCTTGTGCCGCACACATCAATCCTGCCGCACCGGCGCCAATCACAATTACATCATACTCAGTCACACGCTTACCTGTTTATTCTCTGCTCACCCTGTGGGAGCGGCATTGTAGCAGCCCGCACGTGAGCGGCAAGCGCGATTTAACGCGCCTGCGCTTCGGGCGGTGGCACCATGGCATCGGCGCCCTGCGCCATCAGGCTTGGATCCATATGCAGCGTACGAGTTGGGAAGGCAATATCCGCACCGTGCTGATGAATAATACCAATCACTTGCAGCAGTACATCCTGCTTCACGCGGTGATAACGTTGCCAGTTCACCGTTTTGGTGAAGGTGTAAATAAAGAAATCGAGCGAATGTGGGCCAAAGCTATTGAAGTTCACAATCAAGGTTTGTCGTGTTTCAATGTCTGGGTGGGCTTCAAGCATGGCATACACATCGTCAATCACCGCGCTGATTTTATCGGCGTCTTGGTAACGTAGTCCGATGGTTTCATAGATGCGGCGGTTGAGCATCCGCGAGGGGTTCTCGACCACCACGTTACTGAATACCGAATTGGGAACGTATAAAGGGCGCAAATCAAAGGTGCGCACCACCGTCATACGAATACCAATTTTCTCCACTGTGCCCTCAATGTTGCGATCCGGCGAGCGCACCCAATCACCGACTTTAAACGGGCGATCAAAGTAAATCATCACCCCACCGAAGAAGTTCGACAGCAAGTCCTTAGCGGCAAAACCAACAATTAAACCCCCGACACCCCCGACGGTCAGTAGACCTGAGACGCTAACGCCCAGGCTTTTCAGCAAGGACAAGACCCCGAAGCACACAAAGAGGGCGCGTAAGACATTCCCCAAGGTATTGATAGTGGTGTGGTCGCGTTTGCTCGTCTCAATCATCACCTGCTCGCCGCTGTTAACTAGGCGTAACAGCACCCAAATGATGACCCAGATCACCACCAAATCTTGCACCAAGGTAAGCCAACTGAGTGAGACATTGCCTAAGGTGTTATCGACAACGATTTCCAGCGAATGAGAGGCTGGCCATAACCAAATCAACACACTTAAAGGCGTATCTATCGCCGGCCAAATGATGTCGTCCCAGCGGGTGATAGTCTTTTCCGCCAAGGCTTTCAGCCGCCCAACCAGCACGTGCCAAATCGTCCAGGCAATGGCACTGATGCCCGTTAACGTGACAACATCCGAGATCCATTCCCACGCCGCTGCCTCATGAAGCGACTGCCACCATTGGAGTAGGCTTTGCATGATTCCCTCAATTACGCTGTGATCCGAGTAGTGGCGTCAGGTTAACAAAAAAAATGCTGACCGAGGTCAGCATTTTGTCGAAATTGTTGGCGTCCGCTTACCAGCCCGCAAAAGCGACAAGAAAAAAGGTCGCGAGCAAGGCACCAGACAACGCAGCATTGAGGATGAACAAATGGCGCACTTTGTTGCATTTGCCCACGAATATTTCATCGTGATGATGGAGATACTCCTGACTACGAATGTACTGGTACAAGCGCTTTTGGCGCGAGATATCGCCTTGGGGTGAGAGTGAGAAAAAGTTGTTATCTCCGCGACAAATTTGCTGATAAAGCAGCGGATTCGCGTCGCGCAACATCACAACGAGCGCGCGCAGTGAAGACAGGTAGCGCGCGAAATTAACCAGTGTGACGGTAAAAACTGCCACGATTAGGATATCACCGTTCATAGACCTCTCCCTCCGCTACGCCGGATAGCGCTCAGAGGGAGAGGTAACCAGATTACTGCCCTGCTGAGCCGTCCATCACTGACGTAGACTCTTCAACCGCCATCGATGCCAAGTCTTTGTCAATAAAGAACAGTGCCTTGCCATCTTCGCCGACTAACTCGATCTTATCGAGTATGCCTTTAAACAGCTTCTCTTCTTCATGCTGCTCCGCTACATACCACTGCAAGAAATTGAAAGTAGAATAATCTTGTGTGGTAAACGCAACGTGCGCCAAGCTGTTAATTTTTTCCGTAATCAAGCGCTCGTGTTGATAGGTTTCGCGAAACACTTCGCCCAGTGATGCGAACTCATGACGCGGTGCGTCAATCGAACCCAAAATAGGCATCGCCCCTGTCTCACTGACGTACGTAAAAAGGCGCTGCATATGCTGCATCTCTTCTTGTGCGTGCTTATGCAGGAATCGCGCGGCTCCTTCGAAGCCTTGATCCTCACACCAAGCGCTCATTTGTAAGTATAGATTTGATGAGAAAAACTCCAAATTGATCTGCTCATTGAGCCTGTCAACCATGGCAGGTGCTAGCATATAAAACATCCTCTTTATTTGGGGTTAGCTGCCATTCTGACCAGCAGCACGTTGGTTTTCAAGCGGATCACGCCGACTAACCGCATCGAGACCGAGTCTTGTATCGAATTTATGACTCGTGTCATCGTCGAGTTGTTGATCGGAATGCGATCACAGTGACTGTTTTTTATACGCAAGCTCGCTAAACTGCGATGACAGCCAGATAGAAAAAGGATAACCCTATGTCATACAAGCATATTTTGGTTGCTGTCGATTTGTCAGATGACAGTGAACGCCTGCTCAAGAAAGCCGATGCCTTAGCCAGTGCCCTCGACGCCCAACTTTCCTTAGTCCATATCGATGTTAATTACGCCGAGCTCTACACCGGGCTCATCGACATTAACTTGGTCGAGTCGCGTAACCGTGTGATTGAAGAAGCGCAGCAAAAGCTGAATCAACTGGCCAGTGACGCGCAAAGTCCAGTGACACATACCTTGGTCAGCAGTGGCGATCTTGCCGAAGAAATCACTGAATCGATTCAAAATATGGGGATCGATCTGGTCGTGGTCGGCCATCACCAAGACTTTTGGAGCTCGTTGCTCTCCTCCACCAAGCAGTTACTCAATAAAACACCGGTGGATCTGTTGATGGTGCCTATCCGCGACTAACAGAACCACTTTCTTCCCCCGCGAAGGCGGTGATTCCGCCTTCTTGCTGCCATCATCGCTTTATCTGCTACACACCAAGATGAACCGATTGCGTCCCCGCGATGAAACGGTACACTGCCCTTTTTACCACTTTATCGAAGGAACCGAAGTCATGGGGTATCTTAGCGGCGTCACACTGCTGTGGGCCTTTTCATTTAGCCTGATTGGCGTGTATCTCGCCGGCCAAGTAGACAGTTATTTTTCTGTGCTGATGCGCATTGTATTGGCTGGACTGGTGTTTTTGCCCTTTTTGCGCCCTCGCCAAGTACGCCCTGCCTTTGCCGCAAAATTGATGCTGGTCGGTGCATGTCAACTCGGCATTATGTACTGCTTTTTCTATCAATCCTTTTTATTTTTGTCGGTGCCAGAGGTGCTGCTGTTTACCGTCTTTACCCCACTTTACGTCACCTTGATTTACGATGCCTTAAAACGCCAGTTTAGCGCGTGGTATCTCGTCACTGCCGCGGTTGCAGTGCTTGGCGCCGTGGTGATCCGCTATGCGACCGTCAACCCTGACTTTTTAATCGGCTTTTTGGTGGTGCAAGGTGCGAACCTGTGCTTTGCGATTGGCCAAGTCGGTTACAAGTACCTGCTTGAGAAAGAGCAAACTCAGCTGCCTCAACATGCGGTATTCGGTTGGTTCTATCTTGGCGCTTTAGTCGTGGGCGTGCTGGCTTTCGCCTTGCTCGGAAACAGTGACAAGCTACCCACGACACCCACCCAGTGGGGCGTATTGATTTATCTAGGCACCATCGCCTCAGGACTGGGGTATTTCTTTTGGAATAAAGGTGCGACGCTGGTTAATGCGGGGGCCCTCGCGGTGATGAACAACGCCCTGATCCCAGCCGGCATTGTGGTCAATGTACTGATTTGGAATCGCGAGGCAGATCTCATGCCATTACTCAGTGGCGGGGTGTTGATTTTAGCTGCGCTGTGGTTTAACCAAACCTGGGTCAAACGCCACGTTGCCGCGCAACGGAGTGCCGCCCCACGGTAGGCCGCCCCACGGCCTCTGCCACCCAAACACAAAACAGGCAGGGAAATCCCTGCCTGTTCACTTATCCGAGAGAGAAGACACGATCAGATAAAGGCAAACGCGTCTGAGTAAAGGTGATCGCGGCTCACGCCACGCTCTTTGCAGAACATGTCACGCGCCACACCCGCCATTTCAAAACGGCCCGCGATATAGATGTCGTAAGCGCCGAGGCTGACAAAATCTTCCATCACCGCTTCCAATACATTACCCACTTTCCCGCGCCACTCGCCTTCGGCTTGTTCCACCACTGGCATAAAGGTGATATTGCTGTGTGACTCAGCCAGTGCTTGCAGCTCATCATGCGCATAGAGCTGACAAGGGGTGCGGGCGCCCCAATAAATAAAGATCGGAGACTGTATACCTTGGCTAATACAGTGATCGACCATGCTGCGCACGTAAGAAAAACCAGTACCACCGGCAATCAGCAGCAAAGGACGCTCGCTCTCACGTAGCCAAGCATCACCGGCAGGCTCAGTAATTTCAAAATCCGCTTGACCACTTTCTAACGCGGCTTTGGCCTTTTCAACCACTTCCAAGGCAAACGGGTTTTCATCTGCCGCGCCAACGTGCAGCTCAAGCTCTGCACCCGCTTCACGACATGGGCTGCTTGCCAGCGAAAACGGGCGCTTATCTTTTTCACCCATCACCGCCATCACGTATTGCCCCGGCTGATAGCTCACCGCCTGCTGCGGCTTTAGGATAATGCGGTAGGTGTGACACGCCAACGGCTCAACGGCGGTCACTTCACATAGTATCGACATTCTGTTCCTCTGTTTGTTATTGCTACAGCCGATGAGGTTATTAGAGGCGGCATCACTACCGCCTTTGGCTGTGTTTGTATCGTTAATGGTGAATGCTAGCGCATTCCAATAGGATTAGTCTAAGATCCCTAATTCATCCCAAATCGCGTCGACACGTGCGACGACCTCTGGATCTTTAGCAATAGGCGTCCCCCACTCACGGTCGGTTTCCCCTTGCCATTTATTGGTGGCATCGAGGCCCATTTTCGAGCCGAGCCCAACCACGGGAGAGGCAAAGTCAAGCGAATCAATAGGGGTATTATCCACCATCACGGTATCGCGCGACGGATCCATACGCGTGGTTATTGCCCAGATCACGTCATTCCAATCACGCGCGTTGACGTCGTCGTCACACACTATCACAAACTTGGTGTACATAAACTGGCGCAAGAACGACCACACGCCCATCATCACCCGCTTGGCATGACCAGGGTATTGTTTTTTCATGGTTACCACCGCCATGCGATACGAGCATCCTTCAGGCGGTAGGTAGAAATCGACAATCTCTGGGAACTGCTTTTGCAAAATCGGCACAAACACCTCGTTAAGTGCCACGCCTAAAACGGCAGGTTCATCCGGTGGACGCCCCGTGTAGGTGCTATGGTAAATCGGTTTTTTGCGCATGGTCAGATGCGTCACAGTGAACACATGGTGACGCTCAACCTCATTGTAATAACCGGTATGATCGCCATACGGCCCTTCATCCGCGTACTCATTAGGGTCGATATAGCCTTCCATCACAATTTCCGCACTGGCCGGTACATCCAAGTCGTTGCTGATACATTTGGCCACTTCGGTTTTACTGCCCCGTAATAAGCCGGCAAACGCATACTCGGACAAGGTATCCGGCACGGGCGTCACCGCGCCTAGAATGGTGGCAGGGTCAGCACCATAGGCCACGGTCACTGGGAAAGGTTCATTGGGATGGGTTTGCATCCAATCATGCAAATCTAACGCGCCACCGCGATGGGCCAACCAACGCATGATCACTTTGTTTTTGCCAATCTTTTGCTGGCGATAAATACCCAAGTTTTGCCGCTTTTTGTTAGGGCCACGCGTGATTGTCAGTCCCCAGGTAAGCAAAGGTGCCACATCACCCGGCCAACAGCGCATCACCGGAATGGTATCCAGATCGACCTCATCGCCGCTCAGCACCACCTCTTGGCAACGAGGGCGGCGTACGGTTTTCGCCGGCATGTTGAGCACTTGGCGAAAAACGGGCAGTTTATCGAGTGCATCACGAAAGCCCTTGGGCGGCTCTGGCTCTTTGAGATAAGCAAGCAATTTGCCGACTTCACGTAGCTCGAGGACGTCGTGACGCCCCATGCCCAAAGCAACACGCTTGGGGGTACCAAACAGGTTCGCCAGCACCGGCATGTCATAGCCCACGGGATTTTCAAACAACAGTGCGGGACCACCAGCTCGTAACGTGCGGTCGCAAATCTCGGTCATCTCAAGATCGGGATCAACCGGCTGGCTAATGCGTTTTAGCTCGCCTTGGGTTTCAAGATAGTCAATAAAATCGCGCAAATCGGAAAGTTTCATATCAGGCTCAAGGGGTTAATGG
The DNA here is from genome assembly GCF_001995655.1 of Salinivibrio sp. IB868. Classification (NCBI taxonomy): domain Bacteria; kingdom Pseudomonadati; phylum Pseudomonadota; class Gammaproteobacteria; order Vibrionales; family Vibrionaceae; genus Salinivibrio; species Salinivibrio sp. IB868. The sequence continues at coordinate 36,610 of NZ_MUEW01000003.1, read as the reverse complement.
TCGCCTCTATGATACCAAGTTAAGCGGTATCCGGATCGGTAAAGGCTCGACATTAGCGCGACGGTAACGCAGATGCAATGTGCTGTTGGCCAAGCGGCCCGAGCTGGTCTTGTAATCCGCTCAACCAATCCCCCTTGCCCGCTTCCACCAGCAGTTGTGCCACTTCTTTACCTTGACGCAACGACAGCTGTGTTAGCAAAAAGTCGGCAACGGGTGCAGGTAACGGCGACAAATTGGCCAGTTGTCGAATCGCAGGTCCTCGCAGCGAGGGGTTGTCAGCCGCCGCCATCATTTGCCGCAGTGCAAAGGGATCAGTTCCCCGCTCACGCAGCGCGTGCAAGGCCGCAAGGCTATACTGATCGGTGCCTCGGCGCCACAATCGCTCATACAGCGCAGAACGCTCAGTGGCTTGTGCCAACGCCGCCAAAATAGCATTGTCGGGCATCCACATTAGGGTCGGATCATTGAGGTACTGATCGGCCAAATACGCTAAGCCATCGGCGTCATAATCGGCAATCATGGTCACCAAGGCGTCACGGCGTTGACGATAGTCAGACTGATCGGGGTCAATCCACTCGGTCATCACTAATTGGCGATAGCTCAATAGCATGCCGAGCTCTTGGGTTAATTGCTGCTGACGATAGCGATTAAGCTGCTTGCGGGCCGCGGCGGCATAATGAAATGCTGGCGTGGTCACCCAGTAACCATCTTGTTGATGACGCAATAAGAAGTGCGGCTGCTGCTGACTTAAAGTAGCAAGGTACTCACGCCACTTGTCGTTATCAAGCCGCAGAGGCGAAGAAAGCAGCCGATATAAGGTCGCTTCTCGGGTGAGCGGCGGCAGTTGGCGGATGTGCGACTCAAGCGCGCTGATCTCGCCATTGGCTTGGAGGGTAAAGGCAGTCCGCATGGCATCTATCGTGCTCGCTTTATCTAACACTTGCTCGATAAAAGGCTGAGTCACAATTTGGCCCTCTGTCGCTGGCGCGTTGGCCGACACAGAGAGCGAGAAAAGGCCCACTAGACCTAGGCCAATCCCTAATAACTTGATGCGAAAACGTCTTGCCATCCGTTGCAATCCTATCTTCGGTGCCACGCGTCCTGCGTCACCTTTCCTTGGTGACAATGATTGTGCGAGCTCAGTATCAACGGGGCAATAAAAAAGCACTGCGAATGCGCAGTGCTTAACATTATTGCGTTATCAGTTACGAGTTTTGCCGACGCATGGCGTCAAAGAACTCATTGTTGGTTTTGGACATCGCCAGTTTACCAATCAAGAACTCCATGCCTTCCAGCTCGCCCATCGGGTGGACGATTTTGCGCAGGATCCACATTTTTTGTAGTTCATCAGGCTTGGTCAGCAACTCTTCACGACGGGTACCAGAGCGGGTGAAATCGATGGCAGGGAAAACACGTTTTTCAGCAATCTTACGCGACAGGTGTAATTCCATATTACCCGTGCCTTTAAACTCTTCGTAGATCACTTCGTCCATCTTCGAGCCTGTGTCCACCAGCGCAGTGGCAATAATGGTCAAGCTGCCACCTTCTTCCACATTACGCGCCGCACCAAAGAAACGCTTAGGACGGTGCAAGGCGTTGGCGTCAACACCACCGGTCAATACTTTGCCTGACGAAGGTACAACCGTGTTATAAGCACGCGCCAAACGGGTAATCGAGTCCAGCAAGATCACCACGTCTTTTTTGTGCTCCACCAAGCGCTTGGCTTTTTCGATAACCATTTCAGCCACTTGCACGTGACGGTTCGCTGGCTCGTCAAAGGTTGACGCGACCACTTCACCCTGTACCAAGCGCTGCATCTCGGTCACTTCTTCTGGGCGCTCATCAATCAAGAGCACCATCAGTTCACAATCCGGATGGTTGAACGCGATGCTTTGCGCAATGTTTTGCAGCAGCATGGTTTTACCCGCTTTTGGCGGTGCCACAATCAAGCCACGTTGCCCTTTACCAATCGGCGAGGCTAAGTCGAGTACACGGGCGGTGATGTCTTCGGTGGAGCCATTCCCACGTTCCATCACCATGCGCTCGCTGGCGTGCAATGGGGTCAAGTTTTCAAACAGGATTTTGCTGCGAGCATTGTCTGGCTTGTCACTGTTAACTTGGTTAACTTTTAATAGCGCAAAGTAGCGCTCGCCGTCTTTTGGCGGCCGAATTTTACCCGCGATGGTATCGCCTGTGCGCAGGTTAAAGCGACGAATTTGGCTTGGCGATACATAAATGTCGTCCGGGCCGGCCAAATACGAGCTGTCTGCGCTGCGCAAGAAGCCAAACCCGTCTTGAAGAATTTCCAGTACGCCATTGCCGAAAATATCTTCACCGCTTTTTGCGTGCTGTTTGAGGATCGAGAAAATGATGTCCTGTTTACGCAAGCGAGCCAGGTTTTCAAGTCCCATGCTTTCGCCAAGCGCAACCAGCGTCGAGACGGGTTGAGTCTTCAGTTCGGTAAGATTCATAGTGGTGAGTGTCTTGTTTGTCAAAGTTGAGGTCTGAAATTAGTTAGCGTGTCGAGACCAGTGGTATGTTCGAGAGATGAACAGAAGTACAAATTCCGTGCAATAAGGTAGCACCTAAATGGGGTATCGTCTAGTTAGCAGAAAAACAACCGCCGCTGAGAGGCAGCGACGGTTACTTTAGCATTAGAGGTTGGCGTCAAGAAACTCTTTCAACTGAGTTTTTGACACTGCACCAACCTTGGTTGCTGCTACGTTGCCATCTTTAAAGAGCAGCAACGTTGGGATACCACGGATGCCGAACTTAGGCGGTGTACCTGCGTTCTGGTCAATGTTCAGTTTTCCGATGGTGACTTTACCTGCGTATTCTTCAGCGATTTCGTCCAGGATTGGCGCGATCATTTTGCAAGGTCCACACCATTCTGCCCAAAAATCTACCAATACAGGCCCTGCAGCTTTTAGAACGTCTGCTTCAAAGCTGTCGTCGGTTAGCTGCATAATTTTGTCGCTCATCTTCTACTCCAATACATGTTTTTGTTACTGGCTAAATTGCGACCAGTAAATTATGGGACTATTTGACTGGATTCGCTTCCGTATTGCAAGCCTAAGCTGATATTCTATCCGGATGAAAATGACGCATATCACAGAGCAGAAATTTGCCGAGCTCGGCTTGCACGCCGATGTTCTTAAGAGCTTGGAGGCCAAAGGGTTTACTCAATGTACCCCAATCCAAGCCTTGGCATTGCCGGTCCTGCTCACCGGCCAAGACATTGCAGGACAGGCGCAAACGGGGACAGGCAAAACCCTGGCGTTCCTGGCTGCGACGTTTCATCACCTCCTTACAACCGATGCCCCTGCATCGCGTAAAAAGAATCAACCGCGTGCCATCATATTAGCTCCTACGCGTGAATTAGCGATTCAGATCTATAATGATGCGGAGCCGCTATTAGCCAATACGTCGATCAGCGCAGGACTTGCCTATGGTGGCGAAGGCTACGACAAACAGCAACAAACACTTGAACAGGGTGTCGACATTTTAATCGGAACCTGTGGTCGAATCATCGATTTTTACAAAAAGAAAGTGATTGATTTGCATGGTATTCAAGCCGTAGTGCTTGATGAAGCCGACCGTATGTTTGATCTCGGTTTTATCAAAGATATCCGCTTTTTGTTTAACCGCATGCCCGCCCCCGATCAGCGCTTGAACATGCTGTTTTCGGCGACCTTGTCGTATCGCGTTCAAGAACTGGCCTTCGAGCACATGACGAACCCAGAGCATGTGGTGGTCGAGCCCGAACAAATTACCGGCCATCGCATCAAAGAAGAGTTGTTCCAGCCATCGAACAAGGAAAAAATGCCGCTGCTGCAAACCTTGATCGAAGAAGACTGGCCTGAACGCGCGATCATTTTTGCCAACACTAAGCATCGCTGCGAATCGATTTGGGCGCATCTAGCCGCCGATAACCACCGTGTAGGCTTGCTTACGGGTGACGTGCCGCAGAAAAAACGGGTTAAAATCCTCGAACAATTCACTAATGGTGAGCTGGATTTGTTGGTGGCGACTGATGTCGCGGCGCGCGGCCTGCATATTCCGCAGGTGACCCATGTGTTTAATTATGATCTCCCAGACGACGCACAAGACTACGTGCATCGCATTGGCCGAACGGGGCGTGCAGGCGCCAGTGGTAGCTCCATCAGCTTTGCGTGTGAAGAATACGCCGTCAATCTCCCCGCGATTGAAGAATACATCGAACACAGTATTCCAGTCAGCGAATTTGACCGCAGTGCACTGCTAAAAGATTTGCCGCCGCCCAAGAAAATGGCCAAGCGCCCCAATACGCAGCGTCGCAGCAACAACAAAGGTGGCGGAAATAACCGTAACCGCCAACGTCGCCGCCCGCAAAAGTCGGCATAAGGTTTAACGGCACATAGGTCAGAGCGCATCATGAGTGGTCACGGACATCCCACATCGACCCCGTCGCTGTACGCCGCGATTGATTTAGGCTCCAACAGCTTTCATATGCTGGTGGTGCGCCAAGTGGCAGGCAGCGTGCAAACTCTCGCGAAAATTAAGCGAAAAGTTCGTCTCGCCGCAGGTATGGACGACCAACAACAGCTAAGCGACGAAGCCATGCAGCGTGGCTGGGATTGCTTGGCCTTGTTCGCCGAGCGCCTGCAAGATTTCAACACCGATAATATCCGTGTCGTCGCCACGGCGGCCCTACGTCGCGCAAGCAACGCGGATGCGTTTTTAGCCCGAGCTAACAAACTGCTTGGCCACCCGATTGAAATCATTTCGGGGGAAGAAGAGGCGCGTACCATCTACCAAGGGGTCGCGCATACCTCTGGCGGAGCGGGCAAACGCTTGGTGGTCGACATCGGTGGTGCCAGCACCGAGCTCATCATCGGTGAGCAATTTGAGCCTACCTTACTGCAAAGCCTCAATATGGGCTGTGTCACCTTTTTAGAAGACTATTTTGCCGATCGCGTGCTCAATCAATCGGCGTTTGATACCGCGATTGCCGGCGCCAAAGCCGAGTTAGCCCCGCTGATTGCGCAATATCGTGCGCTCGGTTGGGACTGCTGCGTAGGCGCCAGCGGTACCGTGCAGGCACTGCAAGAGATCATGGTCACCCAAGGCATGGATGAAGTGATTACACTCGATAAACTGCATCGTTTGCGCGATCAAGCCATCGCCTGTGGGCAAATGGACGCATTGGATATCGAGGGATTGACGTTAGAACGTGCGCTGGTGTTTCCAAGCGGCTTATCGATACTGATCGCCATTTTCGAGTGCTTAGAGGTGACACGCATGACCCTAGCGGGTGGGGCGCTGCGAGAAGGCTTGGTGTATGAAATGATGACCGCGATGCGCCATAGCGATATTCGTGCCCGCACCATTGCCAGCATCCAGTCTCGCTATCAGCTGGATGAAGCACACGGTATCAATGTCGCCGACACCGCCTTGGAGCTGCTCAATCAATGTCCGGCATCCTGGGTACCTGAGCCGGAAGCACAAAGCTTGCTTCATGCCGCCGCCTGCGTGCATGAAATTGGTTTAAGCATTGGCTTTAAGCAAGATGGTGATCATGCCGCGTATTTGATCACCCATCTCGATCTGCCCGGCTTTACGCGAGCACAGAAACAATTGGTCGCCACCTTGCTCCGCTACTATCGAGAGCAACTGGTGCTCATTGATGGCCAGCACGCGCTGTCTACCACCAGCGCCAATCGTCTGTTGCGCCTGCTGCGAATTGCGGTGATCTTATGCCATCGACGCGACAGTCGCGTCCGACCGATGCTAGCCCTCACTGCCGAGGAGGATGCTCTTACCCTCCACTTGGACACCACATTACTCGAGGCCAGCCCCTTGTTGCGTGCCGAGCTAGAGCAAGAGGCCTTGCGCCAATCAAGCCTTGGGTTGCCCCTAGTGGTGCTCACTGACGAAACTCGCATCTAACACCGGCGATGAATAAAAAAGCCCGCACCAGTGATGATGCGGGCTTTTTTTATTGAAGATCTGCGACACTACGCGGTGGTGATCCCGCTATGACGCAATAAGGCGTCAGGGCTTGGTTCGCGACCTCTAAAGCGCACAAACAAATCTTTCGGTGCCTCACTGCCGCCACGGCTGAGAATATGATTCAGGAAGTCCTCGCCGGTGTCGCGGTTAAAGATCCCTTCTTCTTCAAAGCGCGAGTAAGCATCGCTCGATAGCACTTCTGCCCATTTATAGCTGTAGTAACCTGCACTGTAGCCACCGGCAAAAATATGGCCAAACGCGTGCGGGAAACGGTTCCACTCAGGCGCGGGGACCACAGAGACCTGCTCACGCACCGCACTGAGTGTTTCCATGATCCGCGGGCCGACCTCTGGGTCAAACTCACTGAACAAACGGAAGTCGAATAAACTGAACTCAAGCTGGCGCAACATCGCCATCGCCGAATTAAAGTTCTTCGCGGCGAGCATTTTTTCTAGCATGTCTTCCGGTAAGGCTTCTCCCGTTTGGTAATGCCCCGAGATAAAGCTCAGTGCCTCTTGCTCCCAGCACCAGTTCTCTAAAAACTGGCTTGGCAGCTCAACCGCATCCCAAGGCACACCATTGATCCCTGACACATCCGCCACGTCGACTTGCGTCAACATATGGTGAATGCCATGACCAAATTCGTGGAATAAGGTGACCACTTCGTCATGGGTAAACAGCGCAGGGTCATCGCCCACTGGTGGGTTAAAGTTGCAGGTTAAATACGCCACTGGCGTTTGTAGCTCACCGTCTGCTTGACGACGACGAACGCGACACTCATCCATCCATGCGCCGCCACGTTTGTTTTCTCGCGCATACAAGTCAAGGTAGAAGCTACCGCGCAGGGTGCCTTGGCTATCATGAATATCATAAAAGCGCACACTGTCATGCCAGGTGTCGATGCCTTTACGCTCGGTAATCGTCATGCCAAACACACGATGCATCACTTCAAACAAGCCGGAGAGTACACGTGCTTCAGGGAAGTAAGGGCGAAGCGCTTCATCAGAGATGGTGTAGCGTGCTTGCTTGAGTTTTTCACTGTAATAAGGGATATCCCAAGGCTCGAGGGCATCAACCCCAAACTCTTCTTTGGCATAGGCTTTCACTTCCGCGAATTCACGCTCGCCTTGTGGGCGCGCTTTATCGACCAGATCATTCAAAAAGCCCATCACCTGGTCTGGGGTTTCCGCCATTTTCGTGGCGAGGGATAGTTCACTGTAGTGATTAAAGCCAAGTAGACGTGCTAACTCATGCTTGAGGCGCAGCGACTCGTTCATCAGCTCAGTATTGTCCCACTGCCCCGCCTGCGGCCCGCGATCAGAGGCGCGCGTGGTAAAGGCTTCGTACATTTCCTGACGCAGCGCTCGGTTATCACAGTACATCATGACGGGCAGATACGAAGGGATATCCAGGGTAAATAAGTAACCTTGTTGCGACTTGCTCTCGGCTTGCGCTTTTGCCGCGTTGCGCGCCGATTCGGGTAACCCCGCTAAGTCACTTTCATCGCTAATCAGCTTGCTCCACCCCATGGTGGCATCGAGCACATTGTTGCTAAACGATGATGATAGCTCCGACAACCGCTTTTGAATCTCACCAAAGCGGTGTTGCTGGTCGGCTGGCAAGGCAATTCCGGACAGTTCAAAGTCTTGCAGCGCATCGTTAATCGCTTTTTGCTGTGCCACATCGAGGGCGGAAAACTCAGCACTGTCTTTCATCGCTTTGTATGCTTGGTATAACCCCTTGTGCTGACCACGCCAGGTGGAGTATTCCGACAGTAACGCCAGGCAGCTTTCATACGCCTCACGCAATGGCTGACTATTGACCACCGCATTCATATGGCTCACCGGTGACCAGATGCGGCCAAGTCGATCTTCCGCCTCTGTGACAGGCACACTGACCGAATCCCAGCTGGGTTGCTCAGTCGCCGCCGCGGCATCTACCGCTTGGCGACAGTCAGCAATCGCGGCTTCCACTGCTGGTTTGACATGCTCTGGCTTAATGGCGGAAAACGGAGGTAAATCCTCAAATTGAAGAAGCGGGTTGGACATAGTGCCTTCCTTTTTGCTGATAAGGCGCTCGCATCGCGAGCCCCGGGCAGATAAGTAACCTTATTTATATGCCGTCTCTCTCTACGCTTTTCAATCCCTCCCCGTTTAGCGGGGTGTATTGCGAGCGTTACAAAATGATTCTGAGACTGCTGCCGCACTGTCGGTTTGGTATGCTATGTCTTTAGGGGTCAGAGATAGTGGCTTTACAAGCGACGCCAAACACGACAAGCTGACCTCGATATCAATGCCAGTGGCACCTAGTGCCTATAAGATGGAGAAAGACATGGCGAAGCATTTCGACTACATCTGTATCGGTGGCGGCAGCGGCGGTATTGCCTCAGCCAACCGTGCCGCGATGCACGGTGCTAACGTCGCCCTTATTGAAGCAAAGCACCTTGGTGGCACCTGCGTAAACGTAGGCTGTGTCCCTAAAAAAGTCATGTGGCACGGTGCTCAAGTTGCCGAAGCCCTTAACCTTTACGCATCAGACTATGGCTTTGATGTGGACGTGAAAGGCTTTAATTGGTCGACCTTAGTGGATAACCGTGAAGCCTACATTAGCCGCATTCATAAGGCTTACGACAACGTTCTGGGTAAAAACAATATCGATGTCATTCGTGGTTTTGCCCGCTTTGTCGATAACAACACGGTAGAAGTGGATGGCGAGCACTACACCGCCGATCACTTTCTGATTGCCGTGGGGGGCACACCCACTATTCCGAACATTCCAGGCGCAGAGTTGGGGATTGATTCCGATGGCTTCTTTGCCCTCCCCGAGCAACCTAAACGCGTGGCCGTGGTCGGTGCGGGTTACATTGCGGTCGAAATCGCCGGCGTACTGCATGCCTTGGGCTCTGATACCCACTTATTTGTGCGTAAAGACCGCCCATTACGCACCTTCGACCCTATGGTCACCGACACCTTGGTCGAGGTAATGGAAAAAGAAGGCCCCACTCTTCACACCCAACATGTCCCCGTGTCGGTCACTGAAGAAAGTGATGGTAGCCTGACTCTGGCCTTTGAAAACGGCACCACCCACAACACGGACACCCTGATCTGGGCGATTGGCCGTCACCCGACGACCGATAAAATCAACCTCGGCGCCACCGACGTGCAGACCACGGCCGATGGCTACATCAAGGTTGACCCCTATCAGACCACCAGCGTCCCACACATTCACTGTGTCGGGGATATCATGGATGGCGGGATTGAGCTGACGCCTGTCGCCGTCAAAGCAGGACGTCTACTCTCAGAACGTCTGTTTAACGGCCAAACGCATGCTAAAATGGACTATGATTTGGTTCCCACCGTGGTATTCAGTCACCCACCCATTGGCACCATTGGTTTGAGCGAACCAGAGGCGCGTGCCAAATACGGCGATGACAATATTAAAGTCTATACCTCCAGCTTTGCGGCCATGTACACCGCCGTCACCCAGCACCGTCAACCCTGTAAGATGAAACTGGTTTGCGCAGGCGATGAAGAAAAAGTGGTCGGTCTGCACGGTATTGGCTTTACCGTTGATGAAATGATTCAAGGTTTTGCGGTGGCGATGAAGATGGGCGCCACCAAAGCGGACTTTGATAGTGTGGTCGCGATTCACCCCACCGGGTCAGAAGAGTTTGTTACCATGCGCTAAACCGCGCGAAATGGGCTCACATCAAAACGCCGTGTTCAACACGGCGTTTTTTATTGGTCACTCGCGAGCATGATGAGACAGGCGACTAGTGAGTGAGCTGCGCACAAAATCGTGCTAAGCCTTCTTTAATGTCCGCTAACGCAGCAGCGGCTTGGTCGGCGGCCTCTTGCTTTGCCGCTTGCTCGAGTGTCAATGCTTGCTGATGCAGCTCGAGCGCCGCTAAATTGCCAGCGCTGCCTTTCATTTTGTGCGCTTCGCGCGCCAAGGCGGTGTAGTCGGCGTTAGCAAGCTGCTTTTCCATGCTTGGCAGTTGTTGCTCACTTTCTTCAACAAATATACTGCAAGCCTCATCAAGAAGCGCCGGGCTATCCATTAGCCGGCTTAAGGCTTCTTCTTTATCCCAAACCGATACATCGGCTTTTCCTTGATTGACACTCATGATGGACCCTTTGTACTGATAGACCTATGTGCCACGGGGGCTGTTTGATGGCTTTGTCGCCACCTTGTTTCTAATCGTTACTAAGCTTAACTGTCTACGTCTAGCACATTGAGAATGTCGCTAAACTCAGGCTCAATCATGCTCGCTTTTCCCCCAATTCATAACAAAGAAGTGAGTGCAGAACATGATGGATATGTTGCCTTGGCTAATCGTTTCTGGCCTGATTGTCTCAGTGATCACCGGACTACTGACCGTACTGATGGTAAAAGGCCTCGACTAAGCCCTTCAAGGCTCCTTAGTTCGCTATGGAGCCTTTATTTTTCCTTCCTTTTTTTGCCTTTCTTTTTTTCTTTGTTCGCTTTTTTGCCCTTTTTGTCTTTCTTGTCCGCTTTATTCTTGGCTTTTTTGGCTTTTTTGGCTTTTTGCGCTTTTTTATCCCCGTCACTGGCAAGAGGCACAGGGCGACAGAGATAACCTTTTTCACTGGCGACTCGCGCACACTTACTGCAAGCCGCTCGCGGTGGCGTGGTAATCGATGCGAGCGCACTTAAGTTGGCCTCAACCTCACCCCGTCGCCATTTGCACAAAGACTTAGCCATTTACGCCTCCGCACTTAACGCTGCGTTGATATACATGTCAAAGCGGTTCTTCTTGGTGGTAATACTAGAGTGTGGTGGCGTTGCCGCCAAGGGCTCAGCATAATCTGGACGCTTAACCACTACGCGGCTACGCGCGAGCTGGCACGCAGGCGCTAACAAGGCATCGGCGTCCGTGTCAGCGCCCACCAAAGCCTGAAACACACGCATTTCTTTTTTCACTAAGGCTGCTTTTTTCTTGTGGGGATACATAGGATCTAAATAGACCACATCAGGTCGTTGTAGCCCAGGGGTCTGCGCCATATCGGTAAGTGCTTGCTCACTACTGGCATGCAGCAGTGTCATGCGCGATTGCATCCATGTACCAATCTCACTGTCTTGATAGGCGCGCTGTAGCCCATCGTCGAGCAATGCGGCGACCACTGGATGCCGCTCAATCATTTGCACCTGACAACCTAAGGATGCTAATACGAACGCATCACGACCCAAGCCAGCCGTGGCATCCAACACCCGTGGCGTGACGCCTTTGTTGAGCCCCACCGCCTTCGCGATTGCCTGCCCTTTGCCGCCACCGAACTTACGCCGATGGCCGACCGCACCGCCAACAAAGTCGACATACACAGTGCCTAACTTAGGCTCATCCTGTTTGCGCAGCTCAAGGCGTGTCGTGGTCATGATCAACGCAAATGACGAATCAGGTGTGTGTGTAAGTGACCACTTGCTTTTTAGTCCCTCAAATTGCTCGGATTTGTCAGGGGCGTCGCAAATCAAACTGAGTTGCACATTGGCTCTCCGCGGCTGGTTATGCGCCGAGTATATCAGAGATGGATTTTTTCCTTTATCGTCTCTCGACGCGTCGACCAATTTTTTACCTGCTCGCCTAAGGGCGCGGGTACGCTAAAATGATAGCCTTGGGCATAATCCACATCCAGCGCGCGTAGTTTGTTGAGAATATGGGCGTTCTCGACAAACTCCGCCACGGTTTGTTTCCCCATTTGTTTAGCCAACTCATTGATTGCTTTCACCATCGCATAATCGGTGTCATCGGTGGCGATATCGCGGATAAATTGGCCATCGATTTTAATGATGTCGACCGGCAAGCGCTTCAAATAACCAAACGACGAAATGCCCGCGCCAAAGTCGTCCAAGGCAATCACACACCCCAAGGCTTTTAGCTGCGAGAAAAGCTCGATAGCACTGCTCATGTTGGTAATCGCCGCGGTTTCAGTGATCTCCAGACAGATGCACTCGCTAGGCACTTGGGTTTGCTTAATCGCGGCGATTAAGAAGGTGACAAAATCTTTTTGGGTGATTGACCGTCCCGACAGGTTAATCGAGATTTTACCCAGCTTGGCAATCTGATCCGGGTGAGCATCAAACCACGCCAGCGTTTTGGTCACCACCACAGTGTCGAGTTGATGTGCCATATTGTAGCGCTCGGCTGCTGGGATAAACATGCTGGGCGGCAACCAACCGCCTTGGGTGTCGCGCATCCGCACCAACGCCTCGATGTAGAGCGTATCTTGTCTACCTGGTCGAATATCGACGATCTGCTGTGCATAGATATCAAAGCGGTCGTGAGCAATGGCATCATGGATGTGGCTGACATATGCCATTTCTTGCTCACGGCGTTGCAGCTCCTCATCATCCGGATGATAAAGGTGTAAACGGTTACGCCCTTCGTCTTTGGCGGCATAGCAGGCGGTATCCGCTTGCGCGTGTACCTGCTGCGGCGAGCCGGCGGTACGATCCAGAAGACGAATCCCCAACGAACACGCCAAGCGCATGCGACTGCCGTGCCAGAAAAACTCACTGTCCGCCAAGGTTGCCAGGAGTTGGTGCCCCCAACTCAACGCGCTCTCGGCCGAGTGATGATAGGCAATCACACCAAATTCATCGCCCCCGAGTCGCGACAAGACCGCCCCTGTTGGCAGATGTTGCTGGATGATCTGGGCAACTTGTTTAAGTGCCTCGTCCCCCGCTTCATGTCCGGCGGTGTCATTAATCAGCTTGAACTGGTCCATATCGATGTAGTACATCGCGTGACACTGATCTTCTTCTCGCGCTTGTAACAGCGCGGCGGCGAGCTTTTGTTCAAAATAACTACGATTATACAGCCCCGTTAAATAGTCGTGATGGGCTTGATAAGTCAGCTGGTTTTCCATTTCTCGATGCGCGGTGATGTCTTCGCCCACCACCAGCAGCTGCGTCTGATTATGCATCGCGCGCACGGTTTCCCGAACCCACAAGGTATGACCATTGCCGGCACGATAAGGTATCTCACGCCGCCACACCTGCTCTTGGTTGTTGTGATCCCGTTTAATCATTCGATGGGGAGGCACTTGATGATCCGCATATAAGGAGGTGATCTTGTGCCCTAATAACGCGGCTTTATCATAACCAAACAAATCAGCGGCATACTGATTGAGCGATTGAATACGTGCTTGGTAATCAATGGTTAATAGAATGACAGGCTGCTGTTCATACAACATGCGGTATTCAATTTCGCTGCGCTGTAGCTTCTCTTCGGTTTGTTTGCGCTGGGTAATATCACGGGCCTCTAACAGCACGCGCCGTTGACCGTTTTCGCTGGGAAACCCTTTGACCGCCACGTCCAAAATCACCTCACGATGCGCTTCACTGAGGCAAAGCTCAAACCGGCGAGGCTGGGAGAAATCGGTAAGCTTGAGGTGCTCCTCGAGGTGGGCGGGATTGCGCCAAATCGGCCAAAACCACAAAGGTCGTCCACGATACGGGTGACTCACGCTGATTAATTGATTAAAGCTGGCGTTGCCTGACACCAAGATCCCGTTCTCATCCAACAGCGCAATAAACTGGTTACTTTGATCAAAAATACCTTTCAGCATTGCTCGGTGACGCTTTAACGCCACTTCACTGCGACGTAACTGGCGAATATTGGCACCGAGCATGGCTATCACGCTTCCCAATACCAACACCGCCAATGCCACGGCTTGAAACGCAACTTGGTGCTTTTGCCAAAGCGGCTGAGGCTTGTTAATCACCTCAGCGTCTTCGATGGCGCTCACATCCACATCCCAATCTTTCAGTGCGGGGTAATCGAATAACGTCAGGTTAGTACTGTCTCGTTCAGGGGGGAGGTTGCCCGCCAGTACATCCAACAGCAGCTGACCTTGGTGCTGACCTTGAGTTTTACCATCGATCACAATGCCACCGATCACGCCCTGACCCAGCATAAAGCTCATCGCACCATAAATCGGTACAGGCGAATCTTGGGTAAGAGTATGAATACCACTGAGTCTATCGAGAAAGGTGCCGTTCGCATCGCGAAAATAGGACAAGTAATACACCGCCTCGCCCGGCTGCATCGCTTGAATACGGTCACGTAAACCTTGGAATGGCAGGTTGGACAGCCTCACAATCTCGAGGCCTGACTGACCCGCCTTTCTCAGTTGCGCCTTCACCACATTCCAATACTGACGACTGGAGAACGTCTCATCGAGCAGTATATACACCCGCTTTAAATCTGGATGCAAGCGCTTCATTAGCGCCAAGTTGCGCGGTAGGTCTATTTCTTCTTTCACCCCCGTGACTTTGGGTAGTAAGGGGTAATGTTGACGACCAAAGTTATTGAGCCCCGCATAGACGACCGGTGTATCGCCCACGTACTCATGCAATTCATGGATCAGCCATAATGCGGCATTATCCGTGGTCAGAATGGCATCAAAATCATGGTTGGTCAGTTTATGGATATAAACATCTTTGAGCTGTTCGCGATAGGCATCCGATTGGTAGCGTTTACTTTCTAGGTAGGAATGCTGGAAAGCGATCTCTTCGCCTTGCGTGGCTGTTTCCAACCCTTCAACCAACGCCTGGTTCCAAAAGAAACCAGGATGATAGGAGTGCACCACCAGCACATCTTTTTGTGCGGCATTGACGCTACTGGCGATGAACAGTAGTAAGCCACCGAAAACGTATTTGATCCCCACATCCCCTTCCTGTTGGTTTGTTGGTATCTTGCTAAACAACGCGATACCCTACATTAGGCGTTAACGAAGTGGCTAAGCAACCGCGTTAACGAAAAATCTGGCCATGCTATAACTAAAAGACTAAAACAATGAACGAGTTGCCAAAATTGGATGACCTAGATCGTCGTATTCTCTCTACGCTGTTGGATGACGCGCGCGTCCCCTACGCAGAAATGGCAAAGCGCTTTCATGTCAGCCCCGCCACCGTTCACGTGCGGGTTGAGAAAATGAAAGCCGCGGGCATCATCGAAGGCACGGAAATATTGGTCAACACCAAAAAACTCGGCTACGACGTGTGCTGCTTTATCGGCATCAATCTTAAAGCGGCGCGAGATTACCACTCGGCACTAGAAAAACTCAATCAGCTCGACGAGGTGGTAGAAGCCTACTACACCACGGGGGCCTATAATATTTTCGTTAAGCTCATGTGCCGCTCTATCGAAGAGCTACAGTTTGTGTTGATTGACAAGCTTCAAGCCATCGACGAAGTACAATCCACAGAAACACTGATCTCACTACAGAACCCCATTAACCGCAATGTGATCCCTTGAGTTTTGTGGGGTCATCCAGGGCAGGCTAAAAAAACGCCCTTGCTCGTGGCAAGGGCGCTTTCATAAAAGGCGAGTTAGCCGACCGTCTCTTCCGGTCTGGGAGGCAAGGTGGCACCCGCGTCTTCCGCTAACCACTCAGCCACTTGCTTAGCAAAGTAGGTGAGGATCCCATCGGCCCCCGCACGCTTAAAGCACAATAATGACTCCATCACTGTCTCGCGCTCTTTTAGCCAGCCATTATCAATGGCCGCCTTGTGCATCGCATACTCGCCCGATACCTGGTAGGCAAACGTCGGCACTTTAAGCTCATTTTTTACCCGGCGTACCACATCCAAATACGGCATCCCGGGTTTAACCATCACGGTATCAGCCCCTTCAGCAATATCCATCGCCACTTCGTGCAAGGCTTCATCGCTGTTGGCCGGATCCATTTGATAGTTGGCTTTGTTACCCCCTTTCAGGTTCGCCGCCGAGCCTAATGCATCGCGAAACGGGCCGTAGTAATTGGACGCATACTTGGCAGAGTACGCCATGATCTGGGTATTGATATGACCATTGGCTTCCAATGCCTCACGGATACGACCGATTCGTCCATCCATCATGTCAGAAGGCGCGACAATATCGACGCCCGCTTCGGCATGAGATAGGGCTTGTTTGATCAGTACCTCGGTGGTGGGCTCGTTCATCACATAGCCGTCTTCATCAATGATCCCGTCTTGGCCGTGCACGGTGTAAGGGTCTAGCGCCACATCGGTGATCACGCCCATTTGCGGCACATGCTCTTTGAGTAAGCGCACCGCGCGTGGCACTAACCCTTCGGGGTTAAATGCCTCCGAGGCACAGCTGGTTTTAAACTCTTTCGGGATCACAGGAAAGAGCGCAATGGCAGGGACACCCAGCTTGGCAAGGTAATCGGCTTCATGGAGCAATAAATCAATCGAGAGTCGCTCGATGCCGGGCATGGATGCCACTGGCTCACGACGATTCTTACCCATGAGCACGAAGATTGGGTAAATCAAATCGCTTGCGGACAATGAATGTTCCGCCACCATACGGCGGCTAAAGTCAGTTTTGCGTGTACGACGCAGGCGTCGAGCAGGAAAGGCGCCTTGAATGGATACGGTCACTGTATCCTCCTTTAAGTTGCAGACCTGGGCTTTGGGGCAGCGAACTGCCTCGTGTAGTGTTCACCCAGTCACTGAATAGAAAAGCAGCGCTGAGTGTTTTTTATTGTGCAATCAATAATATGTTCGACAGGCTGTTGACGTAATCGTGCCACTGTTTGGGCGATATGGGGCAAGTATTTCGGCTCATTACGACTGCGTTTAGGTCGCGGCCGTATATCGCGAGGCTGTAAATACGGCGCATCGGTTTCTATCATCAACCTGTCATCGGGCAACCAGCTTACCTGTTGCTGAAGCTGCTGTCCGCGGCGCTCGTCGCATAGCCATCCCGTTACCCCTATATATAATCCAGCATCGAGGCAATCGCGCAGCGAGCGGTCATCGCCAGTAAAACAATGCAGCACCGCCGCGGGCAGTTTGTCGAGCCATGGACGCAAAATGGCGAACCAGCGATCGTGAGCGTCACGACAGTGCATAAACACCGGCATTGAAAGCTCAGCCGCTAGCGCAAGCTGCGCCTCAAAGACCGCTTCTTGTTGTGGCCGCGGCGAAAAGTCCCGATTGAAATCAAGCCCACACTCACCGATTGCGACCACCTCGGGACGCTGCGCTAATTGCTGAATCGCGCTTAAATCTGTCGCCTCGACCGATTTGGCATCATGCGGGTGGACACCCGCCGTGGCATAGGCAAAACCAGGATAAGAGCTCGCAAGCGCGGCGGCTGCTTGGCTCTCATCGATACTGGTGCCGGTCAGAATCATGCCCGTGACGCCCGCCTGTTTGGCATCATCCACCACGGTCTCTCTGTCTTGATCAAACCGTGTGCTTGTCAGGTTAACACCAATATCGATCATTCACTGGCCTCCTCGGATTCTGATTTCTCACGTGGGACATAAAAGCGCGATAGCACCACGCCCAGCTCGAACAGCAAGCACATGGGAATGGCCAGTAAGGTTTGTGAAATCATATCCGGTGGCGTCAGCATCATCCCCACCACAAACGCAGCCACTACCACATAGGGCCGCTTGCGGGTTAAGCTTTGTGCCGTGGTTGCTCCTGTCCAAACCAGCAGTATAATCGCGATAGGGATCTCAAAGGCAATGCCAAAGGCGAGAAAGAGCGCCAAGATAAAGTCGAGATAACTGGCAATATCCGTTGCCACTTGCACCCCTTCTGGCGCAATAGACGTGAAAAAGCCAAACACCAATGGCAGCACCACCCAGTACGCAAATGCCACGCCCGCGTAGAACAGCAACGAACTCGACACCAAAAGCGGCATCACTAACCGCTGTTCATGCTTATACAGGCCGGGAGCAACGAACGCCCAGATTTGATATAGCACCACAGGGATGGCGACGAAGACGGATATGACCAAAGTCAGCTTAATTGGCGTAAAGAAGGGAGACGCGACATCTGTAGCGATCATGCTCGCCCCTTCGGGCAGTTTGTCGATCAGCGGTTGGGCAATCAGGCTGTAAATATCATTGGCAAAATACACCAAGCAGGCAAAGACCACTAAGATGGCGATAATTGCGCGAAGCAGGCGGTTACGAAGCTCCATCAAGTGGCTGATAAGGGGCTGAGTATCGTTCACAGAAGACATAGTGGTTTGTTCACCGAAAACATAAAGCGTCTGACTCGTTATCGCTTATCCGTTGATGGCGCATCGTCGCCTTCATCGGGGTGATGAGAAGAAGGCGATGCTGCATAAGGGCGTTGTACATCCGCCGCGCGTTGACGTAGGGTGTCGACCGACTCTTGTAGCTCAGGTGACAAATCTTTCATCCCCGCTTGTTCGGCCTTGTGTAAATTGTCTTGGAGCTCTTTTAGCTTGAGCTCTTGTTCAAGCTCATCACGGACAGATCCTGCCATCCGTTTCGCCGCCCCCACCCAGCGCGACACATTGCGTATCGCAACCGGTAGTCGCTCCGGGCCAAGCACCACGAGGCCAATAATGGCAATCAGCACTAACTCCCAGAAACCTATATCAAACACGGCTTACACCTGCTCTTTATCTTTGCGTGCTTGCTCTTTTTTCGACGCGTCGGCGTCACTGTTGTCCAATGACTGCTGCTGAAAATCCGCATCTTTGTCAGTGGTTTTGGTTTCATCATCGTTCATTGCTTTTTTAAAGCCTTTGACCGCTGAGCCAAGATCGCCCCCCATGTTACGTAGCTTCTTGGTACCAAATAACAACACCACAATCACCGCAATGATCAGCAACTGCCAAATACTAATTCCACCCATACCGGTTCCCTTTCTTCCGTTTGGTTAACTTGATGTGCGCAGCAGTGTAACTGCTATTTATTACAGGTTTTATTACAAAGTCGCCAGCCCCACAACCAAAAGATAACCGCACCTGCAGCGGCGACACTCGGTAAGGTCTCGACTCGGTTGGCAAACAAAATGGTCGCCGTCAGCAGTAACGTCGCACCAATCCCGAGCATATAAGTAGCGCGCGAGTGACGCTGTTTGGTCTGCAAGTAACCGTGATAATAGGCTTCTAAACGCTGATTGACCTGACGACCTTGCCGTAAGCCGTCGTACACCAGTTCTGGGATCTCGGGGAGTTTTTCCGCCCAAAACGGTGCCTTTTCACGCACCGCCGCCCAGACAGCTTGCGGCCCCACTTGCTGTTTCATCCACGACTCTAAAAATGGCTTCGCCGTGGTCCACAAATCTAGTTGCGGATAGAGCTGACGCCCAAGCCCTTCAATGTAGAGCAAGGTTTTTTGCAACAACACCAGCTGTGGCTGCACTTCCATATTAAACCGGCGCGCGGTGTTAAATAGGTTTAATAAAACATTACCGAACGAGATTTCGCACAATGGCTTTTCGAAAATGGGCTCACACACGGTGCGAATGGCAAACTCAAAATCATCCACGTTGGTGTCGTGCGGCACCCAGCCAGAGTCAACATGCAGCTCCGCCACTTTACGGTAATCGCGGTTAAAAAAGGCGATAAAGTTTTCTGCCAAATAGCGTTTATCGTCGCGATTAAGGGTGCCGACAATCCCGCAATCAAGCCCAATCCACTGCGGATCATGTGGGTGCTCGTAGGAGACAAAGACATTGCCTGGATGCATATCCGCATGGAAAAAGCTGTCTCGGAATACCTGGGTAAAAAAGACCTCAACCCCACGTTCGGCCAGCAATTTCATGTCAGTACCATTGGCTTCTAGCGCCTCGATATCCGACACTTGAATGCCATAGATTCGCTCAGACACCATCACGTCTTTGCGGCAGTAGTCACTGAACACTTCGGGCACATACAGCGCCGGGTCGTTTTCAAAATTGCGGCGCAGCTGAATGGTATTGGCCGCTTCACGCATCAAATCCAGCTCATCGAGCAAGGTTTTTTCGTACTCGCGGATCACTTCGACCGGTTTTAAGCGACGCGCATCAGGCAGAAAACGCGCCACCAGCCGTGCCACACGATACATGAGCCGCAAGTCAGCTTGGATCACTGGCAAAATATCGGGGCGGATCACCTTCAGCACCACTTCACGCCCATTCGATTTGAGCGTAGCGGTGTGCACTTGCGCGATCGACGCAGAGGCGAGTGGATGGGGATCAAAGTCGCTAAACCAGGTTTCTAACGGGCCGCCTAACGAGGCTTCGATTTGCGCTTTGGCTTTGTGGCCATCAAAGGGTGCGACTTTATCTTGCAACTGTGCCAGCTCGTTGGCGATATCGGCGGGGAATAGATCACGACGCGTCGACATCATTTGCCCAAGCTTCACCCATACCGGGCCCAAGCTTTGCAGCGCCAAACGCAGTCGCTCCCCCACCGGCTTATCTGGGTGCTGATTCTTCAGCCAAAACAATGATTGGCGGCCAAGGTGCGCCAGCCGTGTTAAGGGTTGTTTGGGGAGTAAAGCATCCACACCATAAAGCAGTAAGGTACGGATGATAAAATACAAGCGACGAATTTCATTGAGTGTCATGCAGACTCCACCCGTTCTACCAACTGCTTAAACCTGGCTTCCAACCGCGCGACATCGCTGCGCAGCTCGTCCACTTGGTCACTGTATGACGCCACTTCTAATGGCCCAGGCGCTAAGCGCCATTCTTCCGTAATCACTTCTCCTGCATAGCGCTGTTGCCGCTGAGCCAATTGCTGCAATTGCTGCCAGCGCTGCTGCGCCTGACTCACCACCGTATGCGCAATCACATCGCCGGTGTAAGGTGCCAGCCACTCTGCCACGTCTAGTTCGATACCACTGAGCAACTGAGAAAACTGCTGGGCGACATCGATATCCCCCTCCAGCGTGAGTTTATCCGCTTTGATTAAGGCGGTTAAGTTTGCTTTTTGCTGTAGCTGTGGCAGTGCTGACAGTGACAATGATAGCGCCGCGTCGCATTCACCTTCGTAATGGCTAAGTACATCAATACGTTGGCCGAAGACAAAAATCAGTTGGCGATCAAGCTCTTGTAGAGTGACTCCGATACAACGCCCTTTTAGCCGAGCAAGGCGACGCTGGCTGTCGGCGTCTTTAGCAATCACAGCATTGAGCGCTGTTTCCAGGGCCGCGCACAACAGTGAATCAAGTGCCATGTTGGCTCCTTAGAATTTATATCCACGGTGCAGCGCCACGATCCCACCCGTCAGGTTGTAGTAGCTGGTTTGTTCAAAACCGGCTTGCTCCATCATTCCTTTTAAGGTTTCTTGATCAGGGTGCATGCGAATCGATTCGGCCAAATAGCGGTAGCTGTCTGGATCGTTAACAATCAGTTGCCCCATTTTGGGCAATACATGGAAAGAGTAGGCGTCGTAGACTTTTGACAACGGCTCGGCAACGGGTTTGGAGAATTCCAACACCAATAAACGCCCACCAGGTTTAAGCACACGGAACATCGAACGCAAGGCCGCATCTTTATCCGTCACGTTACGCAGCCCAAATGCGATGGTAATGCAATCAAAGTGGTCATCAGGGAATGGCAGCGCTTCTGCATTGGCTTGTACGTAGCTCACATTGCCAACAATGCCTTTATCACGCAGTTTATCGCGGCCCACTTTGAGCATTGAGTTATTAATGTCGGCGAGTACGACTTCACCACGCTCGCCGACAAGACGCGAGAATTTTGCGGTGAGATCGCCCGTACCACCGGCTAAGTCGAGCACTTTTTGCCCAGGGCGGACACCACTGCAGTCAATGGTAAAGCGTTTCCAGATACGGTGAATGCCCATCGACATCACATCGTTCATCAGATCATATTTTGCAGCCACCGAATGAAACACATTGGCCACGAGGCTTTCTTTTTCTTGGCGTTTCACTTGTTGGTAGCCAAAATCGATCGTCTCTTGATCCTGGTGCGCGTTTTTATCTGTCATTTTATTCCCCTAACGTATTGGCCCCAGTTTACTTTATCGCCCATCCCGACTCCAAGCGTACGACCAAGTTTATTATGATTCTTGCGGATTTGCGTCCCGCTCTGCCTGTGTAAGATTAAGAGGCTCATCAGGCGCAGGGTCGGTGGCAACACTGGCCAGCGACGGGCTGATGTCCCGTTTCACCTCCACGCCCAGCGCTTTAAACCCCTCTGCTTGGCGAATAATATTACCGCGGCCTTGGCTAAGTTTGTTCATCGCCCCTTGATAACTGTCACTGGCTTTACCCAACGCATTACCCAACCCTTCCATATCACTGACAAACAGCCGCACCTTGTCATAGAGCTTGCTCGCTTTTTCGGCAATCTGTTTGGCATTTTGGTTTTGGTATTCATAACGCCATAAGTTATTGATGGTGCGTAGTGCCACCAGCAAAGTGGTGGGACTGACCAACATAATATTATTATCCATCGCCTCACGGATCAGGCTGGCATCGGCTTCCACGGCCACTTGGAAAGCTGGCTCCACCGGAATGAACATCAACACATAATCCAGTGAACGCACACCATGAAGCTGATGATAGTCTTTGCGTCCCAAGCCACGAATATGCTGGCGAATGGCTTGGACATGCTCTTTTAATGCGGCATCTTGCTCAACCAAAGTGTCTGCGTTGTAGTAGCGTTCATACGCGACCAGCGCCATTTTGGCATCTATTACCACGTCTTTATCTTGGGGTAATTTCACCACCACATCGGGCTGGTAGCGCTTGCCTTGCTCGTTTTCAAAGCTCACCTGGGTTTGATACTCACGCCCTTCACGCAAGCCGGACTCTTCCAAAATACGCGCCAACACCACTTCGCCCCAGTTGCCCTGTTGCTTGTTATCACCTTTAAGCGCTTGAGTTAGGTTATGCGCTTCCCGCGTCATGTCCGCATTCAGTTGCTGGAGGTTTTTGATTTCATGGATCAGGGTGTGACGCTCTTTGGCTTGTTCACCAAAGCTGTCAGTGACTTGCTTTTTAAACCCTTCCAACTGCGACTTAAGTGGTCCAAGTAAGCTCTCTAAGCTCATCTTGTTTTGCTCATCAACGGAATGGACCTTTTGCTCAAATACCTGGTTGGCCAGCTGCTCAAATTGGGTACGCAGCCTTTCCTCCGCATTTTCTAATAAGGCGTGCTTTTCTTTCGCGGCATTGAGTTGTTGCTCCGCGCTGGCTTTGACCTCGCGCAGCTCAGCGAGCAGCTCAGACTTTTCCTCTCGCACCGCATCAAGTTTGTGGGTCAACGTTTGATTGTCTTGGCGCAATTGTTCCAATTGACGCAACTTCTCACTCGCGGAGGTTAATTTGCCGTAATACTGGCGCAGCTCTTGTGTCAGACGATCGCGCTCTACATCTAAGCTGTCTAACTCTTGTTGTTGCTGCTCCAGTTGCTGATGAAGCTGTTGTTGCTGTATATCAGCCGTTGACTGCTGTTGAGCATATTGGGTATCAAACCAATGTTGATACTGAGCGACCACGCGTCGATGCAGCCAATAACTCAACCCGGCGGCACTGATCACGCCAAAACAGAATGTGAGAATAGCTAACGTCGGTAATGACAGGCCAGAAAGCATAATGGGTTCTCTATTGTGCGGTCATCAATGTCAGCAAGGCTAATGGGATACTGGATAGATGTCCAGTCTATCTCGGTGCGTACGAATACCGTAGACTGCCTAGCTTAAAAGGCAGATTTGCAGGGAGGCAGTATGCACAATGAACGTAAAGCACTGATATTTGGATTATCTGCAGTGCTATTGTGGTCAACGGTCGCGACCGCATTCAAAATTACCTTAAGCTACATGACCCCGATTCAAATGCTGGCCGCTGCCAGCGTGGTCTCTGTACTGGTATTGACCGCTATTGCCGCGGTGCAAGGCAAGCTATCGGCACTTTGGCCCACTTTTCGTCGTCGACCTGGCTATTATTGCCTACTGGGGATGATTAACCCTTTGATTTATTATTTGGTTCTTTTCAAAGCCTATGATCTTCTTCCTGCCTCTTTGGCCCAACCATTAAATTACAGCTGGGCCATTACGTTGACCTTAATGGCAGCAGTATTTCTCGGCCAAACCATTCGTCGCCAAGATTGGATTGCGGCGGCGTTAGGCTATTTTGGTGTGGTAGTGATCGCTACAAAGGGCCAGCTTTTATCGCTTCAGTTCGATAGCCCGCTTGGCATTGGGCTCGCGTTGCTCTCCACGCTATTGTGGGCAGGGTTTTGGGTACTAAACACTAAAAACCCTGCCGACCCTGTGCTCGGCATTCTGTTGAGCTTTACGCTGTCATTACCTGCATCTTTATTATTGGCGGGGATAACAGCATCTTGGAGCGGTATCCCATGGCAAGGCTGGCTAGCGGTGAGCTATGTGGGGCTTTTTGAAATGGGGATAACATTTATGCTGTGGCTGAGCGCGATGAAATATACCCAGAATGCCTCTCGGATCAGCAATCTGATATTTATCTCGCCATTTATTTCCTTGATGCTATTGGCCACCATTATTGGTGAGACAATCCATATCAGCACCCTAATCGGTCTTAGCTTTATTGTCGTGGGTCTGCTGATTCAGCAACGCAAACCCAAAAAAAGCAAACAGCCAGCGGCGAGTACCTAACGCTTCTGGCGCCACACGCCGCTCTGTCATCTTTATCCTTGTGAGTGATGGGCGGCGATCAGCCCATCTTGCGTTGGATTATATACTCATAAAGCTCGTCAGCAGATAAACCGTCTTGCGCCAAGCCTTGGGTTATTTCTTCAATACGCTCAGAACGGCGCTCTTCAATTACCTGATTAAATTGATAAACCAGTTCGTGTAAATATTTCAGTGGCACCTGATGAGCGGCGCTACGTACACGCTCTTCACTTTGGCTGCCTAATTCTGCCAGCAATTTGCCAAACATGATTTTCTCGGGCGATTCCTCAAGTTGCTCAAGGACGCGCGCCATTTCGATTGTCGATAATGACATAGTGTGTAACTGACCTTTGGATATAAAACGAAAAGGAATGAGCATTAATTCGGTTTGCTTAGTAAATATACTCTTAACTTGGGGCTTTTAGCAAAATAAAAAAACGCTGGCCGAAGCCAGCGAAAAGGGATGATGGGTTGTCGAGACCCCAGCGTTTTGCACGTCTTATTATATTTTGCCAACTGAGCGGTTGTTTTTACTGATTATTTAATCTCTTACCGCTTTCGCATGCCATTGCTTACCTTTCGGCGACCACAAAATCAGTAGCCCAGGCAGCAATAGCCACATATGCACTGTCATCAGATCACTGGCCGATAATCCCAAGCGCTGGGTTAAGCTGACTAAAAGGCCAGCGCCACTCATTTGGAACAGTCCCAACAAGGCTGCCGCCGTGCCCGCCCGGTCAGAAAATGGCGCCAATGCCGCACCCGCTGATGCGCCCAGCACCCAGGCAAAGCCGAATGACGAGGTGAAAATCGGCAACATAAAGGCCCAAGGGGCAGCAATAGGGCTGAGTGCCAGCATTAATCCACCAGAGCCCACCAGCATCATCAAGCCAATATTGAGCGCGCGGCGGCTGCCAAATTGTTGCATATAGCGTGGCGCCAACATCGCTGCGGCAATGTTTAATGCCGCGTTGGCGCCAAACCAAAAGGTGAAGCTATTCATGGAAATACCGTACCTGTCCATCAGCAATACAGGCGCAGAGGTGACATACGCTAAGATCACCGCCATCGCCAGCATGCAAAGAATGATGTGGTAGGTAAATGTTGGCACGCGTAGTACTTGCCAATACCGACGTAAGCTGAATAAGCGCCCAGCGTTATCTGTGTGTGTCGGGCGCGTCTCAGGCAAAAACACGCTAACCAAGACCAAACCCAATGCCGCATAACCCAGCATAAAGCTAAAATTAGCCCGCCAATCAAACATTTGTGTCAGCCAGCTTCCTAACAGTGGCGCCAAGGCGGGCACAAAGCAAATCGCGCCATTTAAGTAGCTAATCATGTGGCCGCTGCGCTCAGCACCGAATCGGTCACGCACCGCTGCAAATGCACACACGGAAGTCGCACACGCGCCAAAACCTTGTAGCAAACGCGCCACCAGCATCATATCCATCGAGGTCGCGAGCCACGCCATCAATGAGCTAAGGCCGTATAGCGAAATACCAATTATCGCGACAGGCTTACGACCAAAGCGGTCAGCCAATGGCCCCGCAAACAGCTGGCCCAAACCCAAACTAAACATAAACCAAGTGACGGTATCTTGCGCCAACGTTGGGCTCACATTAAAGTCACCGGCCATATACGGTAATGCAGGCAGGTAAATATCAATCGCCATCGGACTAAACAGCACCAGTAGCACCATTAAGGCGACCAGCAAACGATTCGATGTCGGTGAATCAGTGTGTGTCATTGGTTACTCCTCTATACAGGCACGCAGTATAGTGGTTTCACGATATGAACCATAATGGTTTATAGTAAAAGCAGATATTCCAAAGGAGAATACCAGCAATGGATTTGGATCAGCTGCAGCGCACCGACCTCAATTTATTGGTGTGCCTACATGTATTGTTGGAAGAGTGCAATGTCACGGGCACGGCGAAACGCCTCCATTTAAGCCAATCGGCGGTAAGTAAAAATTTGGCCCGACTAAGAGCGCAATTTAACGACCCACTTTTTACGCGAGCGGCCCACGGGCTCAAACCCACGGTTCGGGCGCAAGCCTTACAAGCGAAACTACGCGCTTTACTCAATGATGTTGCGGCGATGACCGAGCCGGATCACTTTCAGCCGCACTTAAGCGATCGCTGTTTTCGCTTTGCCCTCGTCGAGAGCGCCTATCCATTGCTACTGCCACAGTTTATTGGCGATATGCTAGAAGCGGCCCCAGCTATCACCCTTAATACCGCTGCTTGGGATCAAACCACCTTTGATGGGCTTGCGCGAGGCAATATCGACTTTGGCATCACCGGCAAGGACTTAAATCCCGCCGATGCCATGTTGACCATGATGCCGCCTAAGGGCGTGCGCTACCAAGAGCTTTGCCAAGATCACCAGTGTGTGTTGATGCGTGCCGATCACCCTGCACTCAAGGGACCATGGGATGAAGCGCGTTACCTTGGACTGCGACATGTACAGGTTAAGTGTGATGGGAATGACCGCTGGCTGTTGGACTATAAACTGGCAGAGCGTAATATTGAGCGTGACATAGCCATGTACGTGCCAGATTTCAACAGTGCGGCGAGCCTGTGTACCTATACCGACCTGGTGTTTACCTCACCAAGCCAGTTTGCGCATTATATTGCCGCATCGCTCAATTTGGTGGTACGGCCGTTACCGACGCCAATACCGCCGATGGCGTACACCTTGTTTTGGCATCAAAATCAAGAAAATGACCCAGGGCACCAATGGCTGAAAGCCTTGATTATTTCGCGCTGTCAGCAATTTAGCCCAGCAAAATTGCAGCCTATTGCCAATCGCGCTAGGGTCTAACCCACCGGCTTTTCACGCGTGGCCGAACATGGCGAGTTCACCCTATACAAAGAAGGAAGAATAATGGACGCGACCCTTACTAAGCGTATTGAGCAGCTAAGACACTGGCTGGCTCAACACGACTATGACGCCCTACTCATCCCCCATGAAGACGAATACCTCGGTGAGTATGTGCCTGAGCATAACGAGCGCCTGCATTGGGCAACCGGCTTTACCGGCTCCGCAGGGGCCGCGGTGATCACCCGTGACAAGGCAGCGATTTTTGTTGATGGCCGCTATGTGGTTCAAGTCCGTAAACAAGTCCCCGCTGGCCTGTTTGACTACTGCCATCTGATTGATGAGCCACCGGTGCAATGGGCCCAACAACAATTGCCCAAGGGTGCTAAGCTGGCTATCGACGCTCGCATGCATAGCGCCGCTTGGTACAAACGCACTCAACGCACGCTGGATGGGGCTTTGACTCTGGTGAGTGTTGAGCAAAATCCGATTGAAAGCCTGTGGGATGATCGCCCTGCCCCGCTTAATAGCCCGGCCATTTTACTGGGTGAAGAGAAAACCGGCCGCGCCAGCTTGGATAAACGTCAAACCATTGGACAGCAGTTAGCCGATCAGAATCTTGATGCCGCGGTACTCACTCAACCCGATGCCGTCTGTTGGCTGCTCAATATCCGTGGTCGCGACATCCCACGTTTGCCGGTGGTGCTAACCCAAGCGATTATCAAGCAATCCGGTGACGTCACCGTGTTTATCGACCCTGACCGTCTCCCCGAAGGCTTTGATGCACACGTGGGCCAAGGCGTGAGCGTCGCGCACCCAGACAGTCTGGTTGATTCCCTGCAAGCGCTGAGCGGTCAACGTGTATTGGTCGACCCAAACGGTGCCAATGCCTGGACACTGGACACCCTCCAACAAGCGCAAGTCACCGTGGTGGAAGCGCAAGACCCGTGTGCGCTTGAAAAAGCGGCCAAGAACCCGCAAGAAATCGCCGGTATGCAAGCCTGCCACGTGCGCGATGGTGTTGCCGTGACTCGCTTTTTGGCCTGGTTTGACCGTCAAGTCGACGCGGGTGAACGCCCTGATGAAGCCGTGCTCGCAGACACCCTGTATCAATTCCGCCAACAAGACGATCAACTGGTCGACTTAAGCTTTGATACCATTTCCGCCGCCGGTGGCAATGCGGCCATGTGTCACTATAACCACAACAATCAGCCCAAACCGAGCGTGATTGAGAGCAACAACGTCTACTTAGTCGACTCAGGCGGCCAATACTATGACGGCACCACCGACATTACCCGTACGGTGCCGGTGGGCGAGTGCAGCGCTGAGATCAAAAAGGCCTTCACGCTGGTGCTTAAAGGGCATATTGCGTTGGCTACCGCGCTGTTCCCGAAAGGGACGTCAGGCAGCCAGCTTGATGCCTTGGCACGCCAGTATTTGTGGCAACACGGCTATGATTTTGACCATGGCACCGGTCACGGTGTGGGACATTTCTTGGACGTGCACGAAGGTCCACAGCGCATTTCCAAAGCGCCCAATAGCGTCGCGCTATTGCCGGGTATGGTGGTGTCAAACGAGCCGGGCTACTATCGCGCCGAGGCGTTTGGGATCCGGATTGAAAACCTCGAGTTGATTGAAGAAAAGCCCACCGAGGGCGACATGACGATGCTCGGGTTTGCCTCACTCACGCGTGCGCCGATCGATCGTCGTTTGGTCGATGTGAGCTTGCTCAGCGAGGCGGAAATTCAGTGGTGGAATCGCTATCATCAAACCGTGTGGGATGAAGTCAGCCCGCACCTCGATGATCAAGACCAAGTTTGGTTAAAACAAGCGACAGCGCCGCTAAGCCGTTAAGTCGCGTCTTCACCGAGTGTGAAAAACAAAAAGCGTCCGATTGGACGCTTTTTTTATTCCCCTTTCAGGGCTTTCTCGACCGCTTTAGGCGAAAAGCCGCGCAAGGTGGTATCGCCAATGCAAATCACCGGGACACCCCGCGACCCTGTTGCCGCCAGCAGCTTCTTGCCTTTGGGCGTGGCCGTATCGACGACACGATAACGCAGCCCCTTTTTATCCAAGTAAGCTTTGGCCGCCTCACAGTGAGGACAGCGCGGGCCCATATATAAAGTAATACGTTTCATACCCGCATTGTCGCTAACCCGCTGCCGTTTGTGAAGCCATTTGCGCCTGACGCGCGATATCGTAGATGTTATCCCAATCTTTCCATACCACCTCAAAACCGAGCGCACGAACGCTGGCGGCTACCTCTGCCGCGCTGCGCTCATCACTGATAGCAAACTGCTCCAATTGTGGCTCCGGGTTCGCGTAGCCGCCCGGTTGGGTTTTTGACGCCGCGGATAAGCTCGTGACCCCAAGCGGTAACACATTGTCGCGAAAGTGGGGTGACTCGCGTGTCGATAGCGACAGCTCCACCTGCGGATTCCACAACCGATAGGCGCAAATCAGCTGAACCAGTTGCTTGTCGGTCATCACCGATTTCGGCTGCAGCGCGCCCGCGCAAGGACGTAAGCGTGGAAAGGACAACGAATAGCGGCTTTGCCAGTATTGCTTTTCCAAATAATCCAGATGCTGGGCGGTAAAAAAGCTGTCGGTACGCCAGTCCTCAAGGCCAATCAAGGCGCCCAAGCCGATCTTATCGACCCCTGCTTGTGCCAACCTATCTGGGGTTTGCAACCGATAGTGAAAGTCGGTTTTATTCCCGCGCTTGTGGTGTTCCCCATAGGTTGGAGCGTGGTAGGTTTCTTGATACACCATTACCGCATCCACCCCCTGTGCCACCAAGGCGCGATACGCCTCGGTATCCAGCGGCTGCACCTCCATCGCCACATGATGAAAGTATTGCTTCACCACCGGTAAGGCGCGGAGAAAATACTCGAGCCCTACCTTGGTTTCATGCTCACCGGTCACCAAGAGCACACTGTCAAAGCCCATTTTTTTGATCGCTTCACACTCGGCGGCGATTTCGGCTTCATCCAGCGTGCGCCGTTTGATTCGGTTTTCCATCGAAAAACCGCAATAGGTACACACGTTGGCGCACAAATTGGAGAGATACAGCGGAATATAAAACCCCATGGTGTAGCCAAACCGCTGCCGCGTCAGCGCCGCAGATTGCTGAGCCATGGCCTCGAGATACCCTTCAGCGGCAGGACTGATAAGGGCGGCAAAGTCGTCCAAATTACGCGATGACTTGGCCAGCGCCCGCTCGACATCTTGGCGCGTTTTGCTGTAAATCGAAAGCCGATGATGATCCCAATCGAGTGCTGCCCACCGCTCAGAAAAACTCATCACGCCTCCTTAGCGTCAAGAAACGCGGTTAAAGGGCTAGAAGCGTGGGCGTGATTGTGTGTGCCCGCCAGTCCAGCGCGATACGCGCAGCGTCCTGCTTCAACCGCTTGTTTGAACGCCGCGCCCATGGCAATCGGATCGCCGGCGGTGGCAATCGCGGTGTTCACCAAGACGGCATCGGCGCCCCGCTCCATCGCTAACGCCGCATCTGACGGTGCACCAATGCCGGCATCAATGATCACCGGCACGCGAGCTTGCTCGATAATGATGTCGAGAAACGCCATTGAGGCTAGCCCTTGGTTGGAGCCAATCGGTGACCCAAGGGGCATCACCGCCGCGCAGCCCACCTCTTCCAAGCGCTTACACAGCACAGGATCAGCATGACAATATGGCAGCACCACAAACCCCTCATCCACAAGGGTTTTCGCCGCTTGAAGGGTTTCAATCGGGTCAGGCATCAAATATTTGGGGTCGGGGTGAATCTCCAACTTCACCCAGTGCGTTCCCAATGCTTCTCGGGCAAGACGCGCGGCAAAGACCGCTTCTTGCGCATTCTTCGCTCCCGAGGTATTGGGCAGCAGGTGCACACCTAGCTCGCGCAGCGGGGTTAAAATATCATCTTGTATGGCATGGACATCGACTCGCTTTAGCGCCATGGTGACCAGTTCAGTACCACTGGCCGCCAGTGACTCGGCCATGGTCTTGCGACTAGCAAACTTGCCGGTGCCGGTTAACAGCCGAGATGAAAACGTCGTATCCGCAATGGTTAACATGATTATCCTCCGGCAATCGCTTGAAAGACCGCCAAGCTATCGCCAGCGGTGAGTGACGTGGATGACCAAGCATCACGCGCAATAATGGTCTGATTTAGCGCCACTGCGACTGATTCGGCCGGCACCTTCATCTCCTCAATCAATTGCGCGACAGTTGTGGCATTGACCTCTGTCGGCGTGTCATTAATGGTTAACTGCATCGCTTACCTCCCGCTTTGGCTGACAAACCGCACAATGCGGATCCACGGGCAGCGAAAAGTGCTGCCATGTCATGGTTTGTCCATCCAGTCGTGACAAGCGATTGGTCCTGACCGCCTGCCCTAATAACAGCTTTATTGCTTCCAGCGCTTGCGCGGTGGCCATCATGCCGACCACAGGTCCCATTACCCCAGCTTCAGCGCAGCGTGTGGGTTCAGAAAGCGTCACGTCTGCGAAGGCGCACGCATAACATGCGCTATGCGGTTGATAAACCAATAACTGGCCTTGCCAACCGATCGCCGCCGCGCTCACCAAGGGTGTACCAGCCTCTACACAGGCTTGATTGACTGCATGGCGAGTGGCGAGATTATCACTGCAATCGAGAACCACATCCGCCATCGCTACTTCAAGCGCCAGACGCTCACCTTCTAGATAGGCATTGATGGCTCGGCACTGGCAATGTGGATTCAGCGCGACCAAGTTAGCGGCTAGCGACGCGGCTTTATCGGTGCCGATTTGCGCCTCCTGATACGCCACCTGACGCGCCAAGTTAGATAGCTCAATGTGGTCCGAGTCAGCAATCGCTAACTGACCCACGCCAGCGCCTGCAAGATAGAGGCCCGCGGTGGTTCCAAGCCCACCGGCACCGACCATCAACACGCGCGCATTGCTAAGTGCCTGCTGCCCGCTCTCTCCGACTTCTGGCAGCATGATTTGCCGGCTATAACGCAGGTATTCACTGTCCGATAACATCGCGCTCTCCTTGCTGTCTGGATGGATTAAGACAGCGATTAAATGCGTCAATGCGCGCCGCTAAATCAGGCGCTTGCGTCACGGCACGGACCACCGCAATGGCGTCCACGCCGGTGCGCCAAACGTCAGGGGCTCGGTTGAGATCAATACCGCCAATCGCCACCGTCGGGAAGCGGCCATCCACAGTCGCCACCTGCTGCGCTAACGCAGAAATGCCTTGTGGCGGCTCGGCGAGCTGTTTGGTGGTAGTGGGAAAAATATGGCCGATGGCGAGATAACTGGGCGAGAGCGCAATCGCTGCAGCAAGTTGTTCGGGACTGCGTGTCGATACGCCAAGGCGCACGCCTTGCCGCGCAAGTCGGTCAAGATCCGCCTCTTGTAAGTCTTGCTGGCCCAGATGAACGCCATAGGCGCCAGCTTCAAGCGCAAGCTGCCAGTGATCGTTGATAAACACCTGCGCATGGTGCGTGCGGCCCAAAGCCACCGCGCGCTGTACCCAGTCTGCCAATTGTGGATGGGCTGGCTGCTTCACACGCAGTTGTACGGTTTTCACCCCCAAGCAAAGTAAGCGTTCAAGTAAATCCACGTCGTCTACCACCGGATATAATGGGCCTATGCCTTCCGACATAGGCGCAAACGGGGTCAGGCTCATGATTCCACCTTATCGCTGTCGCTTATCTCAGCGCCTTGTTGTGACGAATGATGGGATTTTTGCAGGTAGAGTTCACTGCCCTTTTCTCGAAACTCTTGCGATTTTTGCTGCATGCCTGCTAACGGGTCTTCCAGCATGGTGACATCAATCGCTTCGCCCGCAGCGGCATAGCCATTTTCTTTGGCGTAATCGCGGACTTCTTGGCTGATTTTCATAGAGCAGAATTTTGGCCCACACATGGAGCAAAAATGCGCGACCTTGCCCGACTCTTGAGGCAGGGTTTCATCGTGATAAGCACGCGCCGTCACCGGATCTAAAGCAAGGTTAAACTGATCTTCCCAGCGAAATTCAAAGCGCGCTTTGGAAATGGCGTTATCCCGCACCTGCGCGCCCGGATGTCCTTTGGCTAAGTCGGCGGCGTGTGCGCACAACTTGTAGGTGATAAGCCCAGTTTTAACATCCTCTTTATTGGGCAGACCCAGATGCTCTTTAGGCGTGACATAGCAAAGCATCGCACACCCAAACCAACCAATCATCGCCGCACCAATCCCAGAGGTGATGTGGTCGTAACCCGGCGCGATATCGGTAGTCAGCGGGCCTAAGGTATAGAAAGGCGCTTCGTGGCAATGGGTGAGCTGCTCGTCCATGTTCTCTTTGATCATGTGCATGGGCACATGGCCAGGGCCTTCAATCATCACCTGCACATCGTATTCCCATGCCACCTTGGTTAGCTCGCCTAGGGTACGTAGCTCACTGAACTGGGCTTCGTCGTTCGCGTCAGCTACCGAGCCCGGGCGTAATCCATCGCCTAACGACAGCGATACATCATACGCGGCACAAATTTCGCAGATTTCGCGAAAATGGGTATAGAGGAAGCTTTCTTGATGATGCGCCAAGCACCATTTGGCGATAATCGAACCGCCACGCGAGACAATCCCAGTCACGCGATTGGCAGTCATGGGCACATAGTGCAAACGCACCCCGGCGTGAATGGTAAAGTAGTCGACCCCTTGCTCGGCTTGCTCTATCAAGGTATCGCGCATCACTTCCCAAGTCAGGTCTTCGGCAATGCCATTCACTCTCTCAAGCGCCTGATACATAGGCACAGTGCCAATCGGGACTGGGCTATTACGTAAAATCCACTCGCGAGTTTCGTGGATATTGCGTCCGGTCGATAAATCCATCACCGTATCCGCGCCCCAACGGGTCGCCCACACCAACTTTTCGGTTTCTTCCTCAATGGAGGAGCTCACCGCCGAGTTACCAATATTGGCATTCACTTTCACGAGAAAGTTACGCCCAATAATCATCGGCTCCGCTTCTGGGTGGTTAATGTTGGCCGGAATAATCGCACGCCCTTCAGCAACTTCTTGGCGCACAAATTCGGGAGTGATGTTTGAGGGTAAATGAGCGCCAAAGCTTTCTCCTGGGTGCTGGCGATTTAGCTGCTCTTCACGATACTGCTGGCGCCCCATGTTTTCCCGGATAGCGATAAATTCCATCTCTGGGGTGATAATGCCTTGGCGTGCGTAGTGAAGTTGGGTCACACATTGGTTAGGTTTCGCCCGACGGATAGGCGGTAAGGCACTAAAGCGAAGATCATCTAAGGTTTCATCACTGAGGCGGGTCTGCGCATAGTCTGAGCTCACTGCACCAAGAAACTCTGTATCGGCACGCTCATCAATCCAGGCTTTGCGCAGTGGCGCTAAGCCTTGGTAAATATCGATAGCACTCTGTGGGTCAGTATAAGGCCCTGATGTGTCATAAACCCGAATGGATTCATTGGCTTCATACTGCGGATTGTCTTTACTGCCACCCACAAAGGTCGGAAACAAATGGATCTCTCGCATCCCTACGCGAATATCGGGTCGCGATCCCTCGACATAGACTTTTTCCGAGTTGGGGTAGGTTTGCGCAGAGAGAGAATCGATAAAAGATTTGGCCTCAAGACGGGCCTGTTTACGGGTCGACATAGCATTACTCCGGTGTTCATTATGGGAATTAATGCTTGCCGGAAAACGCTGAATTGAGATGTGAGCAAACTGGCAGACGCGTACGGCCTGTGATCTGATGCATCTCTTGTTCCCTTCGCTGGTCCTAACCAGATCAGGTTCAACGGATCCCACTTGATGTGGTCTCAGCCAATTGGCACTCCGACAAGTTCAACGCCAGTATAAGAAATCACCGCCGCAACAACAAGCGACGTAACACGATGTTTTCACTTAACCGGTAATGCGTCCTAGCAGCCAAGCCCCCATCGCGGCCGCTCCCAAGCATAACGCAAGGTTGAGACCCACGTTTAACAAGGCTTTCACCGTCTCACCATGTTGGAACAGCATCAAGGTATCTACTGAAAAGGTCGAGAAGGTAGTAAATGCGCCCAAAAAACCAATCGCAACCAGTTGGCGCCAAGGCACCGGAGCAATCACCTCTTGACTCATCGCCGCTAAAAAGACGCCCATCGCTAATGACCCGAGTACATTTACTATTAAGGTACCGTATGGGAATGCACGACCAAGCACCGCAACGCTCCACTCTGATACGAGAAAACGCGAGGATGCCCCTAATGCGCCACCAAGCCCTACCCACAATATGCTTACCACAGGGTTGCTCCTTTCGATTGGTAAAAAGTCATCATACCGCGACATGTGAACAAGAAACAGGAGGAAGAAAAAGGCTAGAGAGGTGTGGTTGCTACCACAGAGAGTAGATACAAAAAAAGCACCGACAATGTCGATGCTTTGGTATTTGGCAGGGGTAGAGGGATTCGAACCCCCAACACGCGGATTTGGAATCCGCTGCTCTGCCAATTGGAGCTATACCCCTGTAGATAGGTGCCTATTGTAGCGATCCCGCGACAAATTACCACCACCAATTACTCTTCAGACGTTTGATCGCTTATTTATAAAGCAAATCTTTCCCAGAAGCTCAATAACAAAAAAACCCTACTAAATTTAGCAGGGTTTCTAAGTAGTGGCGGAGTGGACGGGACTCGAACCCGCGACCCCCGGCGTGACAGGCCGGTATTCTAACCAACTGAACTACCACTCCGCACCAATGCTGTATGACTAAAGACTTATATCTCTTGGCTTTAATCAATTGTAATCAAAGCCTGGCGATGTCCTACTCTCACATGGGGAGACCCCACACTACCATCGGCGCTGCTTCGTTTCACTACTGAGTTCGGCATGGAGTCAGGTGGGTCCAAAGCGCTATGGTCGCCAAGCAAAATTTTGTCTGGAACAAAATTTAACGCACTTCAGTGCGGCCCGTCAGGGTCAAATACAAGGATGTATTTGATAAATTNAAGCCTGGCGATGTCCTACTCTCACATGGGGAGACCCCACACTACCATCGGCGCTGCTTCGTTTCACTACTGAGTTCGGCATGGAGTCAGGTGGGTCCAAAGCGCTATGGTCGCCAAGCAAAATTTTGTCTGGAACAAAATTTAACGCACTTCAGTGCGGCCCGTCAGGGTCAAATACAAGGATGTATTTGATAAATTCGTTCCTAAATCTAGAAAGCTGTTCGTTCTCGCCACAATCAACTGGCTTTATTCGAGTCCAACCCAAAACCTCTTGGGTGTTGTATGGTTAAGCCTCACGGGCAATTAGTACAGGTTAGCTCAACGCCTCACAGCGCTTACACACCCTGCCTATCAACGTTCTAGTCTAGAACAACCCTTTAGAGAGCTCGAAGCTCTAGGGATGA